>NZ_CP013200.1:0-308748 GCF_001445575.1 Arthrobacter alpinus
TTTCATCGTTGCGATATCCATACTTTATTTCATTTGTATTCATTTTGTCCACTCCGCACCATGTGCGGCTGGTCACTCCATGAATTCCATAAACCCTTATTTCTCATCATTATTTAGAACTCAAAAGAGTCATCAAAATCAATGAATTATTTAGGTTGGATACCTGCGAGATGGGAGACTATGAAACTTTGCTTCTTTCGAAGCGGCTCAACCTTGCGCAAGCAACAGATAGTAACAATACACAGATACTCGCCCCCACGCAAATCCAGGACGGGCACCCCCACCACCAACGCCAGCGGCCCCGTCATAGCCACGGCACAGCCACCCCTTTAAACCCCGCAGTACCGCCGCTTTCAACCCCACCACCACCAAGACCCACACACCTAGCGACGAGAACCAACACGCCCGCACTCCCCCGCACCAGGAACGAACCAGAGAACGATCAAGCCATGGCAACAAGCAACCCCCAGCACCTGAATAACCATCACCTAGCCGGCCGGCATTGCTGACTTCCACTAAAGAAAACATCCACTAAAGAATGAGGTGGCATGCCACACGGAGAAAATCATCCACCCCTAAAGAGGAATTCCACCCTCACTCCACACACCATGAGGCCCGATACCTGCCAACTACCCACTACCCTCTACCCACTGGTCACTGGTCACTGGTCACTGGGCCGATTCTTGCCGCCCACTCATCGCAGTACCTCCAGCAGAGGAACATCCTGGTATGAACAGAACTACGGATTCCACGCCGCTGTACTCCACAGATCCGCCCCGAGCGTCCTGGCCGGCCACCCCTGTTGCTTGTGTAGCTTGAACCCACAGACAACCAAGAAGTACGACGCTCCTTAGCACCCATGACAGCACGGCCTCCACCACGGACTTTAAACAGCAATGGCCACCTAGGCGGGGTGGCCATCAACGGTGTTGCTCGAAAGAGCCATCACCCGGGTCTGCTTCGGCACAGGCGGTGCCGGTGGTGGGGTAGCTGCTGCTGGGGTGAGCAGAGCGGCTTTAAATAGTGGTGGCCACCTTGGGTGGGGGTGGCCTTGAATAGTGGTGTTGGGGTGTTGTGGTTGTGGTGTTAAATGGGGAGGCCCCACACCAGTGTTGGTGTGGGGCCTCGACCCTTTTTTTTACGTGTTGTCCGGCGGTGTCCTACTCTCCCACATCCTCACGAATGCAGTACCATCGGCGCTGTGGGTCTTAGCTTCCGGGTTCGGAATGGGACCGGGCGTTTCCCCCACGCTATGACCACCGTAACTCGTTCCCCAGTTCCAGTTTCCTGGTTGGGTGGCTTGTTGGGTGCTCTTGGAGCAACAGTATTTTATTATACAGGCTCTTCGTGTTTCTCTTTTCACCAGGAACTGGTGGGTAGAGTCACAGTAAAGGAACCTGTTTTTTTTGGTTTCAACTTAACAAATCCTTGATGGGTTTGTTGGTTGGGAACCACATAGTGAACGCGAGCATACTCATGTCATATAAGAGTGTGTGTGGTGTAAGTTATCGGCCTATTAGTACCGGTCAGCTTCACGAGTCTTTAGTCCTCGCTTCCACATCCGGCCTATCAACCCAGTGGTCTGCTGGGGGCCTCTCACACGTTTAGGTGTATGGAAATCTCATCTTGAAGCGGGCTTCCCGCTTAGATGCTTTCAGCGGTTATCCCATCCGAACGTAGCTAATCAGCGATGCACTTGGCAGTACAACTGACACACCAGAGGTTTCGTCCGTCCCGGTCCCTCTCGTACTAAGGACAGACCTTCTCAAATTTCCTGCGCGCGCAGCGGATAGGGACCGAACTGTCTCACGACGTTCTAAACCCAGCTCGCGTACCGCTTTAATGGGCGAACAGCCAACCCTTGGGACCTACTCCAGCCCCAGGATGCGACGAGCCGACATCGAGGTGCCAAACCATGCCGTCGATATGGACTCTTGGGCAAGATCAGCCTGTTATCCCCGAGGTACCTTTATCCGTTGAGCGACGGCCATTCCACAATGTGCCGCCGGATCACTAGTCCCGACTTTCGTCCCTGCTCGAGTGTCCCTCTCACAGTCAAGCTCCCTTGTGCACTTACACTCGAAACCTGATTGCCAACCAGGCTGAGGGAACCTTTGGGCGCCTCCGTTACTTTTTAGGAGGCAACCGCCCCAGTTAAACTACCCATCAGGCACTGTCCCTGACCCGGATTACGGGCCGAAGTTAGATGTCCAAAGTGACCAGAGTGGTATTTCAACGATGACTCCACAACAACTAGCGTTGTCGCTTCACAGTCTCCCACCTATCCTACACAAGCCACTCCGAACACCAATACCAAACTATAGTAAAGGTCTCGGGGTCTTTCCGTCCTGCTGCGCGTAACGAGCATCTTTACTCGTACTGCAATTTCGCCGAGTTTATGGTTGAGACAGCGGGGAAGTCGTTACTCCATTCGTGCAGGTCGGAACTTACCCGACAAGGAATTCGCTACCTTAGGATGGTTATAGTTACCACCGCCGTTTACTGGGGCTTAAATTCTCAGCTTCGCTCAACAAGTTGAGCTAACCGGTCCTCTTAACCTTCCAGCACCGGGCAGGAGTCAGTCCATATACATCGTCTTGCGACTTCGCATGGACCTGTGTTTTTAGTAAACAGTCGCTTCCCCCTGGTCTCTGCGGCCCACACACGCTCACGGACAGCTAGTGTCCTTCACATGGCAGGCCCCCCTTCTCCCGAAGTTACGGGGGCATTTTGCCGAGTTCCTTAACCATAATTCTCTCGATCGCCTTAGTATTCTCTACCTGATCACCTGTGTCGGTTTGGGGTACGGGCGGTTTGAACCTCACGTCGATGCTTTTCTAGGCAGCATAGGATCACCGAATTCCCCCATGCGGGGGTCCCATCAGATCTCAGAATCGTCATTGAAGACAACACAACGGATTTGCCTATCGTGTTTCCTACGTCCTTAGACCGGGACTACCATCGCCCGGCTCGGCTACCTTCCTGCGTCACACCTGTTAATACGTTTACATCCCCAACTCAGGTCCCACGCTCCCCACACACCCTGGTCCCGAAGGACACTCAATGGTGGTTTGGGTGGTTAGTATTATTGGTTCAATAGGGGCGGTTCTTCACCGGTACGGGAATATCAACCCGTTGTCCATCGACTACGCCTGTCGGCCTCGCCTTAGGTCCCGACTACCCAGGGCAGATTAGCTTGACCCTGGAACCCTTGATCATTCGGCGGACGGGTTTCTCACCCGTCTTTCGCTACTCATGCCTGCATTCTCACTCGTGTAGGCTCCACCGCTAGTTCACACTGCGACTTCAATGCCTACACGACGCTCCCCTACCACTCCAAACCCCTGAACCAAAGGACGAACCTACTGGCTAGGGCAATGTTTGAAATCCACAACTTCGGCGGTGTACTTGAGCCCCGCTACATTGTCGGCGCGGAATCACTTGACCAGTGAGCTATTACGCACTCTTTTAAGGATGGCTGCTTCTAAGCCAACCTCCTGGTTGTCTAAGCAATCCCACATCCTTTCCCACTTAGCACACGCTTAGGGGCCTTAGTTGGTGGTCTGGGCTGTTTCCCTCTCGACTATGAAGCTTATCCCCACAGTCTCACTGCTACGCTCTGACTTACCGGCATTCGGAGTTTGGCTGACGTCAGTAACCTTGTAGGGCCCATTAGCCATCCAGTAGCTCTACCTCCAGTAAGAAACACGCAACGCTGCACCTAAATGCATTTCGGGGAGAACCAGCTATCACGAAGTTTGATTGGCCTTTCACCCCTACCCACAGCTCATCCCCTCCATTTTCAACTGAAGTGGGTTCGGTCCTCCACGCGCTCTTACACGCGCTTCAACCTGGCCATGGGTAGATCACTTCGCTTCGGGTCTAGATCACGCCACTAAACTCGCCCTATTCAGACTCGCTTTCGCTACGGCTTCCCCACACGGGTTAACCTCGCGACGTAACACTAACTCGCAGGCTCATTCTTCAAAAGGCACGCCATCACAAGAACAACTACACCCAAAGGTGCACGCTTGCTCTGACGGATTGTAAGCACACGGTTTCAGGTACTATTTCACTCCCCTCCCGGGGTACTTTTCACCTTTCCCTCACGGTACTTGTCCGCTATCGGTCATTAGGTAGTATTTAGGCTTATCAGGTGGTCCTGACAGATTCACACGGGATTTCTCGGGCCCCGTGCTACTTGGGATACTTTCCAGGGAGTGCACTGCATTTCAGTTACGGGACTCTCACCCTCTACGGTCGGCCATTCAAAACCGTTCACCTATACATGCACCATTCCCCTCACTGATCCGGCAGAATCAGAACGGTAAGTCCCACAACCCCGCACCATGCAACGCCCGCCGGCTATCACACATGACACGGTTTAGCCTGATCCGCGTTCGCTCGCCACTACTAACGGAATCACTATTGTTTTCTCTTCCTGTGGGTACTGAGATGTTTCACTTCCCCACGTTCCCTCCACACACCCTATATATTCAGGTGCAGGTCACCACCTCGACTTACACCGGGTAGCGGGGTTCCCCATTCGGACACCCTCGGATCAAAGTTTGGTTATCAACTCCCCGAGGCTTATCGCAGATTCCTACGTCCTTCTTCGGCTCCTAATGCCAAGGCATTCACCGTGTGCCCTTAAAAACTTGACCACACACAAGCGGGTCAAACACAACACAACACCCCACAAAGAGGCCCTGCATCATGATTTATGTATCTTGATTATCGAGAGAACCATGAAAACATCAACCACACCCCAAAAGGTGCAGCATCAGATCCAGGTTCATTCATTTTCTCAAAGAAATTGCTTTCTTATAAAAGATGCTCGCGTTCACTATGTAGTTCTCAAACAACAACCCCACCACACACATCCCCACCAACAAACACCAAAGTGTCTTTCGTCAGTAAGTCCGTCATGTGCAGGAAACCAGGCACAACACAACTCCAACCCGAAGGAAGGAACGTTGTTGTTCCAGGACCCAACAGTGTGCCAAACACCACCCACCACAACACAACAACCTTGATGAACTTTTCCTCCCACCCCCAAAGGGACGGTGTACTCGATTCAGATCGCCATGTACCAGCAGGCACCTATTTTATTGATATTCCACCCTTGAGCAACTCACCCAGAAACATGCGTTCTGGCAATGAGTCTTTACTCCTCACACCACCAATACGTCTCCATGCGGAGCCGATCGGGCGTTTGGTGCTCCTTAGAAAGGAGGTGATCCAGCCGCACCTTCCGGTACGGCTACCTTGTTACGACTTAGTCCCAATCGCCAGTCCCACCTTCGACAGCTCCCTCCCCACAAGGGGGTTAGGCCACCGGCTTCGGGTGTTACCAACTTTCGTGACTTGACGGGCGGTGTGTACAAGGCCCGGGAACGTATTCACCGCAGCGTTGCTGATCTGCGATTACTAGCGACTCCGACTTCATGGGGTCGAGTTGCAGACCCCAATCCGAACTGAGACCGGCTTTTTGGGATTAGCTCCACCTCACAGTATCGCAACCCATTGTACCGGCCATTGTAGCATGCGTGAAGCCCAAGACATAAGGGGCATGATGATTTGACGTCGTCCTCACCTTCCTCCGAGTTGACCCCGGCAGTCTCCTATGAGTCCCCACCATTACGTGCTGGCAACATAGAACGAGGGTTGCGCTCGTTGCGGGACTTAACCCAACATCTCACGACACGAGCTGACGACAACCATGCACCACCTGTAAACCGACCGCAAGCGGGGCACCTGTTTCCAGGTATTTCCAGTTCATGTCAAGCCTTGGTAAGGTTCTTCGCGTTGCATCGAATTAATCCGCATGCTCCGCCGCTTGTGCGGGCCCCCGTCAATTCCTTTGAGTTTTAGCCTTGCGGCCGTACTCCCCAGGCGGGGCACTTAATGCGTTAGCTACGGCGCGGAAAACGTGGAATGTCCCCCACACCTAGTGCCCAACGTTTACGGCATGGACTACCAGGGTATCTAATCCTGTTCGCTCCCCATGCTTTCGCTCCTCAGCGTCAGTTAATGCCCAGAGACCTGCCTTCGCCATCGGTGTTCCTCCTGATATCTGCGCATTTCACCGCTACACCAGGAATTCCAGTCTCCCCTACATCACTCTAGTCTGCCCGTACCCACCGCAGATCCGGAGTTGAGCCCCGGACTTTCACGGCAGACGCGACAAACCGCCTACGAGCTCTTTACGCCCAATAATTCCGGATAACGCTTGCGCCCTACGTATTACCGCGGCTGCTGGCACGTAGTTAGCCGGCGCTTCTTCTGCAAGTACCCTCAACCACACAACGTGTGGCCTTGTTCCCTACTGAAAGAGGTTTACAACCCGAAGGCCGTCATCCCTCACGCGGCGTCGCTGCATCAGGCTTTCGCCCATTGTGCAATATTCCCCACTGCTGCCTCCCGTAGGAGTCTGGGCCGTGTCTCAGTCCCAGTGTGGCCGGTCACCCTCTCAGGCCGGCTACCCGTCGTCGCCTTGGTGAGCCATTACCTCACCAACAAGCTGATAGGCCGCGAGTCCATCCAAAACCAATAAATCTTTCAACTAAACCCCATGCGAGGTAAAGTCAATATCCAGTATTAGACCCCGTTTCCAAGGCTTATCCCAGAGTTAAGGGCAGGTTACTCACGTGTTACTCACCCGTTCGCCACTAATCCCCCGCAAGCGGGTTCATCGTTCGACTTGCATGTGTTAAGCACGCCGCCAGCGTTCATCCTGAGCCAGGATCAAACTCTCCGTTAATAACTAAACAGACACACACAATCACACCGGAAAAAGGTAATGAAAGCATGCACTAAATTCGAAACCAGCTAAACGATCATGCATCACCACAGGGGCGGCAACACACAACCAAATAACCAATTCAATATAAATAAATTGGTATCAATAAAACTTGGCACACTATTGAGTTCTCAAACAACAACTGCATTCGAGTACTTACTAATCAATATTTCATCATTAGTTTTCATCGTTGCGATATCCATACTTTATTTCATTTGTATTCATTTTGTCCACTCCGCACCATGTGCGGCTGGTCACTCCATGAATTCCATAAACCCTTATTTCTCATCATTATTTAGAACTCAAAAGAGTCATCAAAATCAATGAATTATTTAGGTTGGATACCTGCGAGATGGGAGACTATGAAACTTTGCTTCTTTCGAAGCGGCTCAACCTTGCGCAAGCAACAGATAGTAACAATACACAGATACTCGCCCCCACGCAAATCCAGGACGGGCACCCCCACCACCAACGCCAGCGGCCCCGTCATAGCCACGGCACAGCCACCCCTTTAAACCCCGCAGTACCGCCGCTTTCAACCCCACCACCACCAAGACCCACACACCTAGCGACGAGAACCAACACGCCCGCACTCCCCCGCACCAGGAACGAACCAGAGAACGATCAAGCCATGGCAACAAGCAACCCCCAGCACCTGAATAACCATCACCTAGCCGGCCGGCATTGCTGACTTCCACTAAAGAAAACATCCACTAAAGAATGAGGTGGCATGCCACACGGAGAAAATCATCCACCCCTAAAGAGGAATTCCACCCTCACTCCACACACCATGAGGCCCGATACCTGCCAACTACCCACTACCCTCTACCCACTGGTCACTGGTCACTGGTCACTGGGCCGATTCTTGCCGCCCACTCATCGCAGTACCTCCAGCAGAGGAACATCCTGGTATGAACAGAACTACGGATTCCACGCCGCTGTACTCCACAGATCCGCCCCGAGCGTCCTGGCCGGCCACCCCTGTTGCTTGTGTAGCTTGAACCCACAGACAACCAAGAAGTACGACGCTCCTTAGCACCCATGACAGCACGGCCTCCACCACGGACTTTAAACAGCAATGGCCACCTAGGCGGGGTGGCCATCAACGGTGTTGCTCGAAAGAGCCATCACCCGGGTCTGCTTCGGCACAGGCGGTGCCGGTGGTGGGGTAGCTGCTGCTGGGGTGAGCAGAGCGGCTTTAAATAGTGGTGGCCACCTTGGGTGGGGGTGGCCTTGAATAGTGGTGTTGGGGGTGTTGTGGTTGTGGTGTTAAATGTGGGGAGGCCCCACACCAGTGTTGGTGTGGGGCCTCGACCCTTTTTTTTACGTGTTGTCCGGCGGTGTCCTACTCTCCCACATCCTCACGAATGCAGTACCATCGGCGCTGTGGGTCTTAGCTTCCGGGTTCGGAATGGGACCGGGCGTTTCCCCCACGCTATGACCACCGTAACTCGTTCCCCAGTTCCAGTTTCCTGGTTGGGTGGCTTGTTGGGTGCTCTTGGAGCAACAGTATTTTATTATACAGGCTCTTCGTGTTTCTCTTTTCACCAGGAACTGGTGGGTAGAGTCACAGTAAAGGAACCTGTTTTTTTTGGTTTCAACTTAACAAATCCTTGATGGGTTTGTTGGTTGGGAACCACATAGTGAACGCGAGCATACTCATGTCATATAAGAGTGTGTGTGGTGTAAGTTATCGGCCTATTAGTACCGGTCAGCTTCACGAGTCTTTAGTCCTCGCTTCCACATCCGGCCTATCAACCCAGTGGTCTGCTGGGGGCCTCTCACACGTTTAGGTGTATGGAAATCTCATCTTGAAGCGGGCTTCCCGCTTAGATGCTTTCAGCGGTTATCCCATCCGAACGTAGCTAATCAGCGATGCACTTGGCAGTACAACTGACACACCAGAGGTTCGTCCGTCCCGGTCCTCTCGTACTAAGGACAGACCTTCTCAAATTTCCTGCGCGCGCAGCGGATAGGGACCGAACTGTCTCACGACGTTCTAAACCCAGCTCGCGTACCGCTTTAATGGGCGAACAGCCCAACCCTTGGGACCTACTCCAGCCCCAGGATGCGACGAGCCGACATCGAGGTGCCAAACCATGCCGTCGATATGGACTCTTGGGCAAGATCAGCCTGTTATCCCCGAGGTACCTTTTATCCGTTGAGCGACGGCCATTCCACAATGTGCCGCCGGATCACTAGTCCCGACTTTCGTCCCTGCTCGAGGTGTCCCTCTCACAGTCAAGCTCCCTTGTGCACTTACACTCGAAACCTGATTGCCAACCAGGCTGAGGGAACCTTTGGGCGCCTCCGTTACTTTTTAGGAGGCAACCGCCCCAGTTAAACTACCCATCAGGCACTGTCCCTGACCCGGATTACGGGCCGAAGTTAGATGTCCAAAGTGACCAGAGTGGTATTTCAACGATGACTCCACAACAACTAGCGTTGTCGCTTCACAGTCTCCCACCTATCCTACACAAGCCACTCCGAACACCAATACCAAACTATAGTAAAGGTCTCGGGGTCTTTCCGTCCTGCTGCGCGTAACGAGCATCTTTACTCGTACTGCAATTTCGCCGAGTTTATGGTTGAGACAGCGGGGAAGTCGTTACTCCATTCGTGCAGGTCGGAACTTACCCGACAAGGAATTTCGCTACCTTAGGATGGTTATAGTTACCACCGCCGTTTACTGGGGCTTAAATTCTCAGCTTCGCTCAACAAGTTGAGCTAACCGGTCCTCTTAACCTTCCAGCACCGGGCAGGAGTCAGTCCATATACATCGTCTTGCGACTTCGCATGGACCTGTGTTTTTAGTAAACAGTCGCTTCCCCCTGGTCTCTGCGGCCCACACACGCTCACGGACAGCTAGTGTCCTTCACATGGCAGGCCCCCCTTCTCCCGAAGTTACGGGGGCATTTTGCCGAGTTCCTTAACCATAATTCTCTCGATCGCCTTAGTATTCTCTACCTGATCACCTGTGTCGGTTTGGGGTACGGGCGGTTTGAACCTCACGTCGATGCTTTTCTAGGCAGCATAGGATCACCGAATTCCCCCATGCGGGGGTCCCATCAGATCTCAGAATCGTCATTGAAGACAACACAACGGATTTGCCTATCGTGTTTCCTACGTCCTTAGACCGGGACTACCATCGCCCGGCTCGGCTACCTTCCTGCGTCACACCTGTTAATACGTTTACATCCCCAACTCAGGTCCCACGCTCCCCACACACCCTGGTCCCGAAGGACACTCAATGGTGGTTTGGGTGGTTAGTATTATTGGTTCAATAGGGGCGGTTCTTCACCGGTACGGGAATATCAACCCGTTGTCCATCGACTACGCCTGTCGGCCTCGCCTTAGGTCCCGACTTACCCAGGGCAGATTAGCTTGACCCTGGAACCCTTGATCATTCGGCGGACGGGTTTCTCACCCGTCTTTCGCTACTCATGCCTGCATTCTCACTCGTGTAGGCTCCACCGCTAGTTCACACTGCGACTTCAATGCCTACACGACGCTCCCCTACCACTCCAAACCCCTGAACCAAAGGACGAACCTACTGGCTAGGGCAATGTTTGAAATCCACAACTTCGGCGGTGTACTTGAGCCCCGCTACATTGTCGGCGCGGAATCACTTGACCAGTGAGCTATTACGCACTCTTTTAAGGATGGCTGCTTCTAAGCCAACCTCCTGGTTGTCTAAGCAATCCCACATCCTTTCCCACTTAGCACACGCTTAGGGGCCTTAGTTGGTGGTCTGGGCTGTTTCCCTCTCGACTATGAAGCTTATCCCCCACAGTCTCACTGCTACGCTCTGACTTACCGGCATTCGGAGTTTGGCTGACGTCAGTAACCTTGTAGGGCCCATTAGCCATCCAGTAGCTCTACCTCCAGTAAGAAACACGCAACGCTGCACCTAAATGCATTTCGGGGAGAACCAGCTATCACGAAGTTTGATTGGCCTTTCACCCCTACCCACAGCTCATCCCCTCCATTTTCAACTGAAGTGGGTTCGGTCCTCCACGCGCTCTTACACGCGCTTCAACCTGGCCATGGGTAGATCACTTCGCTTCGGGTCTAGATCACGCCACTAAACTCGCCCTATTCAGACTCGCTTTCGCTACGGCTTCCCCACACGGGTTAACCTCGCGACGTAACACTAACTCGCAGGCTCATTCTTCAAAAGGCACGCCATCACAAGAACAACTACACCCAAAGGTGCACGCTTGCTCTGACGGATTGTAAGCACACGGTTTCAGGTACTATTTCACTCCCCTCCCGGGGTACTTTTCACCTTTCCCTCACGGTACTTGTCCGCTATCGGTCATTAGGTAGTATTTAGGCTTATCAGGTGGTCCTGACAGATTCACACGGGATTTCTCGGGCCCCGTGCTACTTGGGATACTTTCCAGGGAGTGCACTGCATTTCAGTTACGGGACTCTCACCCTCTACGGTCGGCCATTCAAAACCGTTCACCTATACATGCACCATTCCCCTCACTGATCCGGCAGAATCAGAACGGTAAGTCCCACAACCCCGCACCATGCAACGCCCGCCGGCTATCACACATGACACGGTTTAGCCTGATCCGCGTTCGCTCGCCACTACTAACGGAATCACTATTGTTTTCTCTTCCTGTGGGTACTGAGATGTTTCACTTCCCCACGTTCCCTCCACACACCCTATATATTCAGGTGCAGGTCACCACCTCGGCTTACACCGGGTAGCGGGGTTCCCCCATTCGGACACCCTCGGATCAAAGTTTGGTTATCAACTCCCCGAGGCTTATCGCAGATTCCTACGTCCTTCTTCGGCTCCTAATGCCAAGGCATTCACCGTGTGCCCTTAAAAACTTGACCACACACAAGCGGGTCAAACACAACACAACACCCCACAAAGAGGCCCTGCATCATGATTTATGTATCTTGATTATCGAGAGAACCATGAAAACATCAACCACACCCAAAAGGATGCAGCATCAGATCCAGGTTCATTCATTTTCTCAAAGAAATTGCTTTCTTATAAAAGATGCTCGCGTTCACTATGTAGTTCTCAAACAACAACCCCACCACACACATCCCCACCAACAAACACCAAAGTGTCTTTCGTCAGTAAGTCCGTTATGTGCAGGAAACCAGGCACAACACAACTCCAACCCGAAGGAAGGAACGTTGTTGTTCCAGGACCCAACAGTGTGCCAAACACCACCCACCACAACACAACAATCCTTGATGAACTTTTCCTCCCACCCCCAAAGGGACGGTGTACTCGATTCAGATCGCCATGTACCAGCAGGCACCTATTTTATTGATATTCCACCCTTGAGCAACTCACCCAGAAACATGCGTTCTGGCAATGAGTCTTTACTCCTCACACCACCAATACGTCTCCATGCGGAGCCGATCGTGGCGTTTGGTGCTCCTTAGAAAGGAGGTGATCCAGCCGCACCTTCCGGTACGGCTACCTTGTTACGACTTAGTCCCAATCGCCAGTCCCACCTTCGACAGCTCCCTCCCCACAAGGGGGTTAGGCCACCGGCTTCGGGTGTTACCAACTTTCGTGACTTGACGGGCGGTGTGTACAAGGCCCGGGAACGTATTCACCGCAGCGTTGCTGATCTGCGATTACTAGCGACTCCGACTTCATGGGGTCGAGTTGCAGACCCCAATCCGAACTGAGACCGGCTTTTTGGGATTAGCTCCACCTCACAGTATCGCAACCCATTGTACCGGCCATTGTAGCATGCGTGAAGCCCAAGACATAAGGGGCATGATGATTTGACGTCGTCCTCACCTTCCTCCGAGTTGACCCCGGCAGTCTCCTATGAGTCCCCACCATTACGTGCTGGCAACATAGAACGAGGGTTGCGCTCGTTGCGGGACTTAACCCAACATCTCACGACACGAGCTGACGACAACCATGCACCACCTGTAAACCGACCGCAAGCGGGGCACCTGTTTCCAGGTATTTCCAGTTCATGTCAAGCCTTGGTAAGGTTCTTCGCGTTGCATCGAATTAATCCGCATGCTCCGCCGCTTGTGCGGGCCCCCGTCAATTCCTTTGAGTTTTAGCCTTGCGGCCGTACTCCCCAGGCGGGGCACTTAATGCGTTAGCTACGGCGCGGAAAACGTGGAATGTCCCCCACACCTAGTGCCCAACGTTTACGGCATGGACTACCAGGGTATCTAATCCTGTTCGCTCCCCATGCTTTCGCTCCTCAGCGTCAGTTAATGCCCAGAGACCTGCCTTCGCCATCGGTGTTCCTCCTGATATCTGCGCATTTCACCGCTACACCAGGAATTCCAGTCTCCCCTACATCACTCTAGTCTGCCCGTACCCACCGCAGATCCGGAGTTGAGCCCCGGACTTTCACGGCAGACGCGACAAACCGCCTACGAGCTCTTTACGCCCAATAATTCCGGATAACGCTTGCGCCCTACGTATTACCGCGGCTGCTGGCACGTAGTTAGCCGGCGCTTCTTCTGCAAGTACCCTCAACCACACAACGTGTGGCCTTGTTCCCTACTGAAAGAGGTTTACAACCCGAAGGCCGTCATCCCTCACGCGGCGTCGCTGCATCAGGCTTTCGCCCATTGTGCAATATTCCCCACTGCTGCCTCCCGTAGGAGTCTGGGCCGTGTCTCAGTCCCAGTGTGGCCGGTCACCCTCTCAGGCCGGCTACCCGTCGTCGCCTTGGTGAGCCATTACCTCACCAACAAGCTGATAGGCCGCGAGTCCATCCAAAACCAATAAATCTTTCAACTAAACCCCATGCGAGGTAAAGTCAATATCCAGTATTAGACCCCGTTTCCAAGGCTTATCCCAGAGTTAAGGGCAGGTTACTCACGTGTTACTCACCCGTTCGCCACTAATCCCCCGCAAGCGGGTTCATCGTTCGACTTGCATGTGTTAAGCACGCCGCCAGCGTTCATCCTGAGCCAGGATCAAACTCTCCGTTAATAACTAAACAGACACACACAATCACACCGGAAAAAGGTAATGAAAGCATGCACTAAATTCGAAACCAGCTAAACGATCATGCATCACCACAGGGGCGGCAACACACAACCAAATAACCAATTCAATATAAATAAATTGGTATCAATAAAACTTGGCACACTATTGAGTTCTCAAACAACAACTGCATTCGAGTACTTACTAATCAATATTTCATCATTAGTTTTCATCGTTGCGATATCCATACTTTATTTCATTTGTATTCATTTTGTCCACTCCGCACCATGTGCGGCTGGTCACTCCATGAATTCCATAAACCCTTATTTCTCATCATTATTTAGAACTCAAAAGAGTCATCAAAATCAATGAATTATTTAGGTTGGATACCTGCGAGATGGGAGACTATGAAACTTTGCTTCTTTCGAAGCGGCTCAACCTTGCGCAAGCAACAGATAGTAACAATACACAGATACTCGCCCCCACGCAAATCCAGGACGGGCACCCCCACCACCAACGCCAGCGGCCCCGTCATAGCCACGGCACAGCCACCCCTTTAAACCCCGCAGTACCGCCGCTTTCAACCCCACCACCACCAAGACCCACACACCTAGCGACGAGAACCAACACGCCCGCACTCCCCCGCACCAGGAACGAACCAGAGAACGATCAAGCCATGGCAACAAGCAACCCCCAGCACCTGAATAACCATCACCTAGCCGGCCGGCATTGCTGACTTCCACTAAAGAAAACATCCACTAAAGAATGAGGTGGCATGCCACACGGAGAAAATCATCCACCCCTAAAGAGGAATTCCACCCTCACTCCACACACCATGAGGCCCGATACCTGCCAACTACCCACTACCCTCTACCCACTGGTCACTGGTCACTGGTCACTGGGCGGGTCTGCCCGGGGTTTAGTTGACAGGTTGGGCTGAAATTTTGGTGACCGGTTGAGTGGTCTTCTTTATTGTCTCAAACTCGATTGGTGTTAGCTTGCCGAGGCGTCGTTGGCGGCGCCGGCGATGGTAGGTTTTCTCGATCCAGACCACGATGGCCAGGCGTAGTTCTTCGCGGGTTTCCCAGCGCTTTTGGTTCAGCACGTTCTTTTGAAGCAGTGAGAAAAAACTTTCCATGGCGGCATTATCTGCACATGCCCCGACCCGTCCCATGGAGCCTTGCAGGCCTGTGGAGCTGATGAGACGGACGTACTTCTTGGACCGGAATTGAGATCCTCTGTCGCTGTGTATCAGGGTTCCTTGCGGGTCGCGTTGACTGATCGCGGCCTGCAAGGCGTTAACAGCCAGGGAGGCTTTCATTCGGGAATCGATGGAGTAGCCCACGATTCTGTTGGAGAAGACGTCCTTGATCGCACACAGATAGAGCTTGCCTTCGCCGGTGTGGTGCTCGGTAATATCGGTAAGCCACAGCGCATTGGCCGCCGTGGCAGTGAAGTCCCGCCGGACATGATCATCATGGACGGGCGGGCCGGCTTTCTTCCCGGTCCCGCGCCGACGGTGGATGACCGAGAGAATCCTGTTCTCACTGCACAACCGCCCCACCCTGGTCTCAGAGGCCACCAGCCCCTGTTCGTGGACGAGCTCGTCATGGATCAGCCGGTACCCGAACGTCGGTTCCTCGGCATGGATATCTAGGGCAGCGTTGACCAGGTGGGCTTCTTCCCAGTCCCGGTCGCTGACAGGGCTTACGCACCACTGGTAGAAGGCTTGGCGGGAGAATCCCAGTACCCGGCAGGTCACCGCGACCGGAACCCGCAGAAGGGCTTGGGGAGCGGCTAGTTCAAGGACCAGCGGGTACATCATTTTGGGTTGATATCTCGAGAAAGGTAAGCCACCGCCCGGCGCATCACCTCCGCCTCTTGCTCGAGCAGTCGGATGCGTTTCTTCGCCTCACGCAGCTCGGTGGATTCTTCCTTGGTGACCCCCGGGACCACCCCATCCTGGACGTCAGCGATCTTCAACCACCGATGCAAGGCAGCCGGGGAAATACCGAAGTCTTTCGCGATCTGGACGATGGTGGATTCGCCCTTGCGGGCCACGGCGACCACATCACGGCGGAACTCTTCAGGAAAAGCTTTAGGCATGTTAAACATCCTTTCACTTGCAAGCAAAAACTCACAAGTCAGATGTCAATCAAACCCTGGTCAGACCCGGCCGATTCTTGCCGCCCACTCATCGCAGTACCTCCAGCAGAGGAACATCCTGGTATGAACAGAACTACGGATTCCACGCCGCTGTACTCCACAGATCCGCCCCGAGCGTCCTGGCCGGCCACCCCTGTTGCTTGTGTAGCTTGAACCCACAGACAACCAAGAAGTACGACGCTCCTTAGCACCCATGACAGCACGGCCTCCACCACGGACTTTAAACAGCAATGGCCACCTAGGCGGGGTGGCCATCAACGGTGTTGCTCGAAAGAGCCATCACCCGGGTCTGCTTCGGCACAGGCGGTGCCGGTGGTGGGGTAGCTGCTGCTGGGGTGAGCAGAGCGGCTTTAAATAGTGGTGGCCACCTTGGGTGGGGGTGGCCTTGAATAGTGGTGTTGGGGGTGTTGTGGTTGTGGTGTTAAATGTGGGGAGGCCCCACACCAGTGTTGGTGTGGGGCCTCGACCCTTTTTTTTACGTGTTGTCCGGCGGTGTCCTACTCTCCCACATCCTCACGAATGCAGTACCATCGGCGCTGTGGGTCTTAGCTTCCGGGTTCGGAATGGGACCGGGCGTTTCCCCCACGCTATGACCACCGTAACTCGTTCCCCAGTTCCAGTTTCCTGGTTGGGTGGCTTGTTGGGTGCTCTTGGAGCAACAGTATTTTATTATACAGGCTCTTCGTGTTTCTCTTTTCACCAGGAACTGGTGGGTAGAGTCACAGTAAAGGAACCTGTTTTTTTTGGTTTCAACTTAACAAATCCTTGATGGGTTTGTTGGTTGGGAACCACATAGTGAACGCGAGCATACTCATGTCATATAAGAGTGTGTGTGGTGTAAGTTATCGGCCTATTAGTACCGGTCAGCTTCACGAGTCTTTAGTCCTCGCTTCCACATCCGGCCTATCAACCCAGTGGTCTGCTGGGGGCCTCTCACACGTTTAGGTGTATGGAAATCTCATCTTGAAGCGGGCTTCCCGCTTAGATGCTTTCAGCGGTTATCCCATCCGAACGTAGCTAATCAGCGATGCACTTGGCAGTACAACTGACACACCAGAGGTTCGTCCGTCCCGGTCCTCTCGTACTAAGGACAGACCTTCTCAAATTTCCTGCGCGCGCAGCGGATAGGGACCGAACTGTCTCACGACGTTCTAAACCCAGCTCGCGTACCGCTTTAATGGGCGAACAGCCCAACCCTTGGGACCTACTCCAGCCCCAGGATGCGACGAGCCGACATCGAGGTGCCAAACCATGCCGTCGATATGGACTCTTGGGCAAGATCAGCCTGTTATCCCCGAGGTACCTTTTATCCGTTGAGCGACGGCCATTCCACAATGTGCCGCCGGATCACTAGTCCCGACTTTCGTCCCTGCTCGAGGTGTCCCTCTCACAGTCAAGCTCCCTTGTGCACTTACACTCGAAACCTGATTGCCAACCAGGCTGAGGGAACCTTTGGGCGCCTCCGTTACTTTTTAGGAGGCAACCGCCCCAGTTAAACTACCCATCAGGCACTGTCCCTGACCCGGATTACGGGCCGAAGTTAGATGTCCAAAGTGACCAGAGTGGTATTTCAACGATGACTCCACAACAACTAGCGTTGTCGCTTCACAGTCTCCCACCTATCCTACACAAGCCACTCCGAACACCAATACCAAACTATAGTAAAGGTCTCGGGGTCTTTCCGTCCTGCTGCGCGTAACGAGCATCTTTACTCGTACTGCAATTTCGCCGAGTTTATGGTTGAGACAGCGGGGAAGTCGTTACTCCATTCGTGCAGGTCGGAACTTACCCGACAAGGAATTTCGCTACCTTAGGATGGTTATAGTTACCACCGCCGTTTACTGGGGCTTAAATTCTCAGCTTCGCTCAACAAGTTGAGCTAACCGGTCCTCTTAACCTTCCAGCACCGGGCAGGAGTCAGTCCATATACATCGTCTTGCGACTTCGCATGGACCTGTGTTTTTAGTAAACAGTCGCTTCCCCCTGGTCTCTGCGGCCCACACACGCTCACGGACAGCTAGTGTCCTTCACATGGCAGGCCCCCCTTCTCCCGAAGTTACGGGGGCATTTTGCCGAGTTCCTTAACCATAATTCTCTCGATCGCCTTAGTATTCTCTACCTGATCACCTGTGTCGGTTTGGGGTACGGGCGGTTTGAACCTCACGTCGATGCTTTTCTAGGCAGCATAGGATCACCGAATTCCCCCATGCGGGGGTCCCATCAGATCTCAGAATCGTCATTGAAGACAACACAACGGATTTGCCTATCGTGTTTCCTACGTCCTTAGACCGGGACTACCATCGCCCGGCTCGGCTACCTTCCTGCGTCACACCTGTTAATACGTTTACATCCCCAACTCAGGTCCCACGCTCCCCACACACCCTGGTCCCGAAGGACACTCAATGGTGGTTTGGGTGGTTAGTATTATTGGTTCAATAGGGGCGGTTCTTCACCGGTACGGGAATATCAACCCGTTGTCCATCGACTACGCCTGTCGGCCTCGCCTTAGGTCCCGACTTACCCAGGGCAGATTAGCTTGACCCTGGAACCCTTGATCATTCGGCGGACGGGTTTCTCACCCGTCTTTCGCTACTCATGCCTGCATTCTCACTCGTGTAGGCTCCACCGCTAGTTCACACTGCGACTTCAATGCCTACACGACGCTCCCCTACCACTCCAAACCCCTGAACCAAAGGACGAACCTACTGGCTAGGGCAATGTTTGAAATCCACAACTTCGGCGGTGTACTTGAGCCCCGCTACATTGTCGGCGCGGAATCACTTGACCAGTGAGCTATTACGCACTCTTTTAAGGATGGCTGCTTCTAAGCCAACCTCCTGGTTGTCTAAGCAATCCCACATCCTTTCCCACTTAGCACACGCTTAGGGGCCTTAGTTGGTGGTCTGGGCTGTTTCCCTCTCGACTATGAAGCTTATCCCCCACAGTCTCACTGCTACGCTCTGACTTACCGGCATTCGGAGTTTGGCTGACGTCAGTAACCTTGTAGGGCCCATTAGCCATCCAGTAGCTCTACCTCCAGTAAGAAACACGCAACGCTGCACCTAAATGCATTTCGGGGAGAACCAGCTATCACGAAGTTTGATTGGCCTTTCACCCCTACCCACAGCTCATCCCCTCCATTTTCAACTGAAGTGGGTTCGGTCCTCCACGCGCTCTTACACGCGCTTCAACCTGGCCATGGGTAGATCACTTCGCTTCGGGTCTAGATCACGCCACTAAACTCGCCCTATTCAGACTCGCTTTCGCTACGGCTTCCCCACACGGGTTAACCTCGCGACGTAACACTAACTCGCAGGCTCATTCTTCAAAAGGCACGCCATCACAAGAACAACTACACCCAAAGGTGCACGCTTGCTCTGACGGATTGTAAGCACACGGTTTCAGGTACTATTTCACTCCCCTCCCGGGGTACTTTTCACCTTTCCCTCACGGTACTTGTCCGCTATCGGTCATTAGGTAGTATTTAGGCTTATCAGGTGGTCCTGACAGATTCACACGGGATTTCTCGGGCCCCGTGCTACTTGGGATACTTTCCAGGGAGTGCACTGCATTTCAGTTACGGGACTCTCACCCTCTACGGTCGGCCATTCAAAACCGTTCACCTATACATGCACCATTCCCCTCACTGATCCGGCAGAATCAGAACGGTAAGTCCCACAACCCCGCACCATGCAACGCCCGCCGGCTATCACACATGACACGGTTTAGCCTGATCCGCGTTCGCTCGCCACTACTAACGGAATCACTATTGTTTTCTCTTCCTGTGGGTACTGAGATGTTTCACTTCCCCACGTTCCCTCCACACACCCTATATATTCAGGTGCAGGTCACCACCTCGGCTTACACCGGGTAGCGGGGTTCCCCCATTCGGACACCCTCGGATCAAAGTTTGGTTATCAACTCCCCGAGGCTTATCGCAGATTCCTACGTCCTTCTTCGGCTCCTAATGCCAAGGCATTCACCGTGTGCCCTTAAAAACTTGACCACACACAAGCGGGTCAAACACAACACAACACCCCACAAAGAGGCCCTGCATCATGATTTATGTATCTTGATTATCGAGAGAACCATGAAAACATCAACCACACCCCAAAAGGATGCAGCATCAGATCCAGGTTCATTCATTTTCTCAAAGAAATTGCTTTCTTATAAAAGATGCTCGCGTTCACTATGTAGTTCTCAAACAACAACCCCACCACACACATCCCCACCAACAAACACCAAAGTGTCTTTCGTCAGTAAGTCCGTTATGTGCAGGAAACCAGGCACAACACAACTCCAACCCGAAGGAAGGAACGTTGTTGTTCCAGGACCCAACAGTGTGCCAAACACCACCCACCACAACACAACAATCCTTGATGAACTTTTCCTCCCACCCCCAAAGGGACGGTGTACTCGATTCAGATCGCCATGTACCAGCAGGCACCTATTTTATTGATATTCCACCCTTGAGCAACTCACCCAGAAACATGCGTTCTGGCAATGAGTCTTTACTCCTCACACCACCAATACGTCTCCATGCGGAGCCGATCGTGGCGTTTGGTGCTCCTTAGAAAGGAGGTGATCCAGCCGCACCTTCCGGTACGGCTACCTTGTTACGACTTAGTCCCAATCGCCAGTCCCACCTTCGACAGCTCCCTCCCCACAAGGGGGTTAGGCCACCGGCTTCGGGTGTTACCAACTTTCGTGACTTGACGGGCGGTGTGTACAAGGCCCGGGAACGTATTCACCGCAGCGTTGCTGATCTGCGATTACTAGCGACTCCGACTTCATGGGGTCGAGTTGCAGACCCCAATCCGAACTGAGACCGGCTTTTTGGGATTAGCTCCACCTCACAGTATCGCAACCCATTGTACCGGCCATTGTAGCATGCGTGAAGCCCAAGACATAAGGGGCATGATGATTTGACGTCGTCCTCACCTTCCTCCGAGTTGACCCCGGCAGTCTCCTATGAGTCCCCACCATTACGTGCTGGCAACATAGAACGAGGGTTGCGCTCGTTGCGGGACTTAACCCAACATCTCACGACACGAGCTGACGACAACCATGCACCACCTGTAAACCGACCGCAAGCGGGGCACCTGTTTCCAGGTATTTCCAGTTCATGTCAAGCCTTGGTAAGGTTCTTCGCGTTGCATCGAATTAATCCGCATGCTCCGCCGCTTGTGCGGGCCCCCGTCAATTCCTTTGAGTTTTAGCCTTGCGGCCGTACTCCCCAGGCGGGGCACTTAATGCGTTAGCTACGGCGCGGAAAACGTGGAATGTCCCCCACACCTAGTGCCCAACGTTTACGGCATGGACTACCAGGGTATCTAATCCTGTTCGCTCCCCATGCTTTCGCTCCTCAGCGTCAGTTAATGCCCAGAGACCTGCCTTCGCCATCGGTGTTCCTCCTGATATCTGCGCATTTCACCGCTACACCAGGAATTCCAGTCTCCCCTACATCACTCTAGTCTGCCCGTACCCACCGCAGATCCGGAGTTGAGCCCCGGACTTTCACGGCAGACGCGACAAACCGCCTACGAGCTCTTTACGCCCAATAATTCCGGATAACGCTTGCGCCCTACGTATTACCGCGGCTGCTGGCACGTAGTTAGCCGGCGCTTCTTCTGCAAGTACCCTCAACCACACAACGTGTGGCCTTGTTCCCTACTGAAAGAGGTTTACAACCCGAAGGCCGTCATCCCTCACGCGGCGTCGCTGCATCAGGCTTTCGCCCATTGTGCAATATTCCCCACTGCTGCCTCCCGTAGGAGTCTGGGCCGTGTCTCAGTCCCAGTGTGGCCGGTCACCCTCTCAGGCCGGCTACCCGTCGTCGCCTTGGTGAGCCATTACCTCACCAACAAGCTGATAGGCCGCGAGTCCATCCAAAACCAATAAATCTTTCAACTAAACCCCATGCGAGGTAAAGTCAATATCCAGTATTAGACCCCGTTTCCAAGGCTTATCCCAGAGTTAAGGGCAGGTTACTCACGTGTTACTCACCCGTTCGCCACTAATCCCCCGCAAGCGGGTTCATCGTTCGACTTGCATGTGTTAAGCACGCCGCCAGCGTTCATCCTGAGCCAGGATCAAACTCTCCGTTAATAACTAAACAGACACACACAATCACACCGGAAAAAGGTAATGAAAGCATGCACTAAATTCGAAACCAGCTAAACGATCATGCATCACCACAGGGGCGGCAACACACAACCAAATAACCAATTCAATATAAATAAATTGGTATCAATAAAACTTGGCACACTATTGAGTTCTCAAACAACAACCACACTCAGCCAACACATACACAAACCAAACAGTCCGCGATGATCAGTGCCGAGGCAACTTTTCAAGCTTACCCGCATGAATTACACGACGTCAAATCCGTAATTTCGACTGAATTCAAACTTTCATTTGAACACAAACCATTGAGCCTATTTTTCAAGGTCAGGTAGTTTGGTCTATTCCGGATCTGAACCGTTCGTTCAGCGGAGTACTAACAATAGCACCTGCCCGCCGTAAACACAAAACGACGGGCAGGTGTCCAGCAGATGTACGGATCCTAGCGGCCAGTGGGGTCACTCAGGGTCAAGTACAGGGCTCCCAAGGGCGGAATTCGCAGGCGCACCGAAGCGTCCTGGCCATCCCACGGCTCTGCTTCGGCCTGCAGATCACCCACGTTGCGGACATCAGAGCCGCCATAGGCAGAAAGGTCTGTATTAAAGGTTTCCTTCCACGCACCCAGCGATGGCAACCCCACCCGGTATCCCTCATAAGCAACCCCGGCAAAGTTGAAGATGCACACCAGTGGATTGCCGGCCTTGTCCCACCGGATGAAGGAAAGCACGTTATTTTCCGTATCTCCGCCGTTGAGCCATGTGAAGCCTGCGGAAACGTTGTCCAGCTCATACAGTGCCGGGGTGCTGGCATAGCTTTGGTTCAGATCTTTGACTAGTTCCTGGATACCACTATGGGACGGGTTCTCCGCCAGCCACCAATCCAGCCCGTGCTGTTCACTCCATTCGGATTCTTGGCCGAACTCAGTCCCCATGAAGATCAGCTGCTTGCCGGGATGTGCCCACTGGAATGCCAAGTATGCACGCAGGTTGGCCAACTGTTGCCACCGATCCCCCGGCATTTTGCGCAACAGGGATCCTTTGCCATGCACCACTTCGTCATGGCTGATGGGCAGCATGAAGTTTTCCGTGAAAGCGTAAACCAACGAAAAGGTGATTTGGTTGTGGTGCCAACCACGGTTGACCGGATCCTCCGCCATGTACGTCAGCGAGTCGTGCATCCAGCCCATGTTCCACTTGATGCCAAAGCCCAGCCCACCGCCACTGGTGGGTGCCGTCACCCCGGGGAAAGCTGTGGATTCTTCGGCAATGGTGACGATTCCGGGGTTGCGCCGGTAAGCCGTTGCATTCATTTCCTGTAGGAAGCTGATGGCTTCCAAGTTTTCACGGCCGCCAAAGCGGTTGGGGCTCCATGCGCCTTCTTCACGCGAATAATCCAGGTACAACATGGACGCCACTGCATCTACGCGCAAGCCGTCGATGTGGAATTCCTCAAACCAGTACAGGGCGTTAGCAACGAGGAAGTTGCGCACCTCATTGCGGCCGAAGTCAAAGATCAGTGTGCCCCAGTCCGGGTGCTCGCCCAACTGAGGATCGGAATGTTCGTACTGTGCCACGCCATTGAACTTGGCCAGCGCCCATTCGTCCTTAGGGAAGTGCGCCGGCACCCAGTCCATAATGACGCCAATGCCGGCCTGGTGCAGCGCATCAACAAGGTGCCGAAACTGATCGGGGTGACCGAACCGCGAAGTCGGCGCGTAATAGGAGGTGACCTGGTAACCCCATGACCCACCAAAAGGGTGCTCCGAAACCGGCATGAGCTCAACGTGAGTGAAGCCCAGCCACTGCACATAATCAACAAGTTCTTTGGCAAGCTGCTCGTAGCTCAGGCCCGGCCGCCAGGAACCCAGATGAACCTCATAAACGCTCATGGGCGCGTTGTGCGGATCCGACTTTGCCCGCCGCGCCATCCAGTCGCCATCCTTGAAGGAGTACGTGGATTCCACCACGCACGACGCCGTCAAGGGTGGCACTTCGGTGCCATAGGCCATGGGGTCAGCCTTTTGCAGCCATTGCCCGTTCTCAGCGAGGATCTCAAACTTGTAGCATTCACCAGCTGCAATGTCTGGGATGAACAATTCCCAGATGCCGCTGCCACCCAGGCTTCGCATGGCGTGTGCGCGCCCGTCCCAGCTATTGAAGCCGCCAATGACGCGCACAGCTTGCACGCCAGGGACCCAGACCGCGAAACTGACTCCAATTACATCGCCCAGCTCAGAGTGGTAGCGCTGTACGCGCGCGCCAAGAACAGTCCACAACGTTTCGTGCCGACCCTCGGCAATCAGGTGCATATCCAATTCACCCACCGTGGGCAGGTAACGGTACGGGTCATCGCAGCGCTGGAGCCCGTCGGCATAGCCAACGTCCAAGCGGTAATCGGGCACCTTCCCCGAGTCCTCCACCGGGACGACGGCAACCCAGATGCCACCATGTTCGTGGGTCATGGGGTATTCGCCGGAGTTTGTCACCACTTGCACCGACTTTGCCAGATGCCGCAAAGTACGTACGGTGGCAAAACCCTCACCACCTAAATGCGCACCCAGCACTGAGTGCGGGGCGTAGTAGGTGCCCTCGGAAATTCGCGCCAAGACTTCCGCGTCGACTGCCATCGGGGCCAGCTTATTAAGTCCCACGTCCACACCACTTTCTCTTGTTTCAAACAATTCCCGCACGGCGTTTACCGGCACCCAGACCCAATCGGGCCGGTTTTGCAGTTCATATGCAATCTCATACAGCGCCTTATCCAGCCACAATGCCATGAAAAGCGCAGAATCCTTGTCAATTCTGGTTCCGGATATGCTGTCATATCCGGCAATAAACGCAGTGGTACTGTTTTCTACCCAAACGGCCGCTGCGGCATGGGACGTTGTCCCGGTGGCCGTCGCCTGCGCTCCTGCATAGTCGAAGGATCGCAGCATGCCCGCGACGTCCCGCAACACCACATCGGCACGGCTGCGCTCTGCCAGTGGACGCAACGGCTCGCCCTCAAAGTCCAGGACATACCAGCCCGCATCGTCACCGGCTGTGGCTTGGTGAAGGAGCTGACCGAGGTGCAGATCCCCGTGGATGCGCTGCAACGGCGGAAGAAAAGTTATTTGGTTCAGTCGCGCTAAAACGTCTTGCAGTTGTTGCCCATAAGGCCCGACGGCGAACCCCACCAGGTCCCAACTGGCCTGCAGTCGCGCGCTGAGGGAGTCAACGAAGCGGGCGACACTGGCAGCATCTTGGTCGTGGGTGCCTAAACTTTCTGCCAATCCACGGTGGACATGCGCCAAGGTCTTCCCGATGCCATGGGCACGTAGCGAGAAATCCTCTCCTTCGGCGATAGCCGCCAAGGCGAACGTCCAACCATCCCGGGCCGCAGGCACAAAGTCATGGACCACGAACAACGTGGTGTCTTTCAGTCTGGTTTTCACAGCCAGTCGCAACGCAGGCACCTGGGGAACACGGCGACCACCAGACAGGGCAGCAAGAGCCGCGCCAATTTCCTGCTCGGGATGATCCCCGGGGTGCAAGACCCTGAAAATTTTTGCAATCACGGGCCGGCCATCGAGCTCAAAGATTACGGAGGTGTTGGACTGTTCGGTCCCCACCACCCGAACCTTGGAGACGGCGCCCAGGCCAAGCCCGGCCGAGTTCAGATCCACCCATTCCGGATGCACCCAGCTGCGCAGACCCTCAACGGCGGCGGCAGCGCCAGTGCCGGACGCGGCAGAGAAAGTAACGGCAGCACCGTCACCCTGAAGGGAATCATCCAGTAAATCCAGCCATGCCTGCAAGAATGCCCGGTCCCCCAGACCGTCATATACGCTGGCACCCGCCACCCGGCCTATGAATCCAGCCTTATGCGGCGCTTTATTTTTTAGCACACCCGTGCCTTCTCGTTGCTCAGGCGGGTGAAGGCTCAGAGGAATTTGGAGCAGGAGGCTGGAATCCGCCGGCCCCACCCTGACAAACAGCACACGGAACCGAACCGCGGGATCCGCAGAGGGCAGTTGCAGCTCGCCTTCAATGACCAGCTGATCAGCGGCGCCCGAATCGCCCTTGCGGGGGTACCAGCGTTGGCGCGGCAGCCAGTGGGCTAAGAGTTCCTCGAGCGTGTCCGCCATCAGTATCCGAACTCCGATCCGTCAATCACCGGCAGGGCCTGCGTTTGGGTGGAAAGGGCGTTGGATGATTGGGAGCGCACGCGCAACCAAAAGAAGTCGTAGGACCCCAGCGTCAAGGTGAGATGGCCGCCGTCGTCAATGCCGGGGAAAATATCGCCGCCAAACACGTCGCGTAATCCCCGACCAGCAAGCCCTGGCAGGTTGAGCGTGGCTGCAGATGGGTGCTGAGACAAGTTGAAGACACACAAGATAATCTCGGGCGCCTCCCCCTCAGCATTGCCCACGGGCAGCACGCGCAGGAACGCCAACACGGATTCATGGGAAGTTTCCACGTTGTCATAGCGTCCCAGACCAAAAGCGGGGTGGGCCTTGCGGACCTTGAGGATCTGTTTGTTCCAGTGCAGCAGCGAACTGGTGTGGGCCGTCTGCGCCTCAACATTGACGTGGTTGTAGTGGTACACCAGCGACTGCACCACCGGGAGGAAGAGCTTGCCCGGGTCCGCATTGGAAAAGCCGGCATTTCTATCAGGGTTCCATTGCATGGGCGTGCGTGAGGCATCCCTATCATCAAGCCAGATGTTGTCCCCCATGCCAATTTCGTCACCGTAATAAAGGAACGGGCTGCCTGGCAGGGCCAGCAGGAGGGCGTTGATGAGCTCAATCTCGGCGCGAGAGTTATCAAGCAAGGGTGCCAGCCTGCGCCGGATGCCAATGTTGGCGCGCATGCGTGAATCCGGTGCGTACCAGCCCAGCATGGCCTCGCGTTCGGACGGGGTCACCATCTCCAGAGTCAGCTCGTCGTGGTTACGCAGGAACGTTCCCCACTGGGCACCGCGCGGGATGGACGGGGTGTTGGCCATGGTCTCAACAATAGGCGCGGCTTTCTGGTCCCTCAGCGCGTAGTAGAGCCGGGGCATGATGGGAAAGTGGAACGCCATGTGGCATTCCGGGTTTTCCTCCGTGCCGAAGTAGTCCACTACTTCATGAGGCATTTGGTTCGCCTCAGCGATGATCACCCGTCCCGGGAACTCGGCGTCGACCATGGCACGCAAATCCTGCAGGAATTGGTGGGTGGGCGGCAGGTTCTCGCAGTTGGTGCCATCCTCTGCGAACAAATAAGGAATGGCGTCGGCGCGGAAGCCATCGATGCCCTGTTCCATCCAGAAGCGCACCACATTAAAGATGGCGTCACGAACTGCGGGGTTGGCAAAGTTCAGATCCGGCTGGTGGCCGAAGAACCGGTGCCAGAAGAATTGACGGCGGATTGGATCAAAGGTCCAGTTGGACTCTTCCGTGTCAACGAAGATGACCCGGGCGTCCTGGTACAGATCGGTGGTGTCGCTCCACATGTAATAGTCACCAAACGGCCCATCCGGGTGCTCCCGCGACGCCTTAAACCACGGGTGCTGGTCAGAAGTGTGGTTGATGGGCAGATCGATGATGATCCGCATCCCGCGTTCGTGGGCCTGGGTCACCAGAGACTTGAAGTCCAAGATGGTGCCGTATGTTTCCATGACGGCTGTGAAATCGCGGACGTCGTAGCCGCCGTCGAGCTGGGGGGAATCGAAGAACGGCGGCAGCCACAGGCAATCGATGCCCAACCACTGCAAGTAATCCAGGCGGGAGATCAGTCCGGAGAAGTCCCCCGCCCCATCCTCATTGGCATCGGCAAAGCTCTGCACCAGCACTTCATAGAAGACGGCCTTCCGGTACCAATGAGGGTCGTGAGCCAACCCGGGCGCGTTCAAGTTGAACTGCGGGGCACTATTGGTATGGGGGAAGGCCATAGGTCATCTCCTAATGTGCAGGATATGTGCCGGTTCAAGGTGAGCATCGAGGCGGAAGTAGTTCTTCTTGCCCCAGTTCCACGTGGCACCGGTGACCAGATCCTCCACCAGGAACGTGCCATCCGGGGACAGCCCGTCCAGCTCCAAGGCATCCAGGTCAAGGCTCACTTCGCCTTCACGCATGCTGTGCGGGTCCACGTTGACGACCACAATGATGGTGTCCTTGCGGGCAGGTCCGCTGGCTGTCGCGGCAATGTTCTTGTGCTTGCTGAAAACCAAGACGGCATCATTGGAGCTTTGGTGCAGGCTCAGATTTTGCAGGTCCAACAGCGACGGGTGTGCACGGCGGATCGTGTTCAGCAGGGTAACAAACGGGGCCAGTGACTTCCCTGCAGCCTCTGCGGCAGCAAAGTTCCGCTCCTTGTACTCATACTTCTCATTGTCAATGTTCTCTTCGGAGCCCGGGCGGGCCACGTGTTCGTAGAGTTCATAGCCGGCATACATGCCCCACAACGGGCTGCCCATGGCGGCAAGGATGGCGCGAATCTTGAACGCGGCCGGCCCACCGTACTGCAGGTATTCGGTCAGGATGTCAGGGGTATTGACGAAGAAATTGGGGCGGAAGTACCCGGCCGATTCACGGCTCACATGCACCAGATACTCTTCGAGTTCTTCCTTGGTGTTGCGCCACGTGAAGTAGCTGTACGACTGCTGGAAACCAGCCCGACCCAGCGCCGCCATCATGGCCGGACGGGTGAAAGCCTCAGCCAGGAACACCACATCCGGACGCTCGGCATTGATGGTGCCAATGAGCCATTCCCAGAACCAAACCGGCTTGGTGTGCGGGTTGTCGACACGGAAAATCCGCACCCCGCGCTCAATCCACAAGCGAACAATACGCAGAACCTCCGCGCTGAGTCCGGCCGGATCGTTGTCAAAATTCAGCGGGTAAATGTCTTGGTACTTCTTGGGCGGGTTTTCCGCATACGCAATGGTGCCATCCACCCGCGTGGTGAACCATTCCGGGTGCGTTGTGGCCCACGGATGATCCGGAGCGCATTGCAGCGCCAAATCCAAGGCAACCTCCAGATCCAGCTCCTTGGCGGCCGCCACAAACTGCGCAAAATCCTCGAGCGATCCCAGATCCGGATGGATGGCGTCATGGCCACCATCCGCCGAGCCAATGGCCCACGGCGATCCCGGATCGGCGGCTCCGGCCACCAGCGAATTATTGGGTCCCTTGCGGTTGATGGTGCCGATGGGATGAATGGGCGGCAGGTACACCACGTCAAAACCCATGGCCGCGACGGCGGGGAGCCGGTTGCGCGCCGTACGGAAATTGCCGCTGGTCCACTCCCCCGTCTCGGGATTGCGACGCGCACCCTCCGAGCGCGGGAAAAATTCGTACCATGCGCCTCGACCGGCAGCGTCTCGCTCTACCTGTAGCGGGTATTGCCGGCTTGCCGTCACGTGATCACGCAGCGGGAAACGTTCGACGGCGGCACGTACCTCTTTGCCTGTGCCGCCGGCTAGGCGGTCATTGGTGTTCAGTGACGAATCCGCCAAGGTGCGCGATGCCTGCTTGAACACGCTGGCGGCGTCCGGCGCGGAGGATTTGGCTGCTTTGGCCGCGTTGCTCAGCAGCAGCGCACCTTCGGCCAGCATGACCTCGACATCAACATCGGCGTTGATTTTCACTTGGGCATTGTGGGCCCAGGTGGCGTACATGTCAGTCCAGCCTTCAATGACAAAATTCCAGTTGCCCTCGAAGGGCGCAGTCAACACGCCTTCCCAGGAATCGGTGCCTTTAGCACCAGGGGTCATTTTGGCGCGTTGGGCAACAGAATTATCCGGTGCCAGCAGGACCGCCGTGGCGCCCAAAGCATCGTGGCCTTCACGGAATACGACGGCGCTGACCCGGACGTCGGCGCCGCGGATGGCCTTCGCTGCGAATTTTCCGTCTTCGAGCACGGGCTGGACGTTGGTGATGGGAATCCGGCCAAACCGCAGGCCCTGTTGCGGATCCGCGGGCGCAGCGGCGGGCACGTGCGCAGGCGCGGCGGCAGGCACAGGTGCGGCGGCGGGCACAGCGGCAGGCGGGGTGGCCGACGTCGTACTGTTTCTTGGTTTTGGTGTTGACGCGGCGGCAGGCACGGCTGCGCTTCCGGCAGCGGTGGCGGGCACATTTCTCGAAGGCTTAGAAGTACTCACAAAATGAACGTTAGCGACTCCCGGCCCGGATTGCGAAGGTCGGCCGCCATGTAGGCGCGTTGCTCCGTCACACGGGGACGGATTTGCCCCGCGGACGGCGCTGTGCGCGTGTCAGAGCTGGCGTAACAAGCCGGGAAGTTCGCACAAATACTGTCGAGTCACTGCGGGGGTGGGCTAGTGTGACCGGCATGAAGGCAATCCGCAGATTCACTGTCCGTACTGCTGTTCCCGCGCAGATTTCCGCGTTGACCCGGTTGGCCACCAACCTCCGCTGGTCCTGGCATGTACCCACCCGTTCCCTGTTCGAGTCCCTCAACCCGGAGCTGTGGGAAAAATCCCGCCGCGATCCGCTCGCCATGCTCTCCTCGCTGTCTCGTACTCAGCTCCAGGAACTGGCGGCCGATCCGGAGGTGGTGGCCCGTGTGAGCTCTGCGGCCAGCAGCCTGGACCGATACCTGTCCGAGCCGCGCTGGTACCAAACTCTGGGCGCGGATGCTCCCGAATGCATCGCCTACTTCTCCCCCGAATTCGGCATCACCGAGGTCCTGCCGCAGTACTCTGGCGGGCTCGGCATCTTGGCCGGCGACCACCTCAAATCCGCCTCCGACCTGGGCGTTCCGCTGATTGGCGTCGGACTTCTCTACCAGGCCGGCTATTTCAAGCAGTCGTTGTCCAAGGACGCCTGGCAGCAAGAAAGCTACCCGCTGCTTGACCCCGATGCCTTGCCGCTGACCCTGCTGCGTGAGGAGGACGGCACGCCCGTGCAGATTCACCTCCCGCTTCCGGATCACCGGGTACTGCGCGCACATGTTTGGCGGGCGGATGTGGGCAGGGTGCCCCTGCTGTTGCTCGATTCCAACGTTGCCGAGAACGACGACGCCGCCCGCGGGGTCACCGACCGGCTATACGGCGGCGGCGGCGATCACCGCTTGACGCAGGAACTACTGCTGGGCATGGGCGGGGTCAAGGCGCTGCGCGTCCACGCCCGCCTCACCGGAACCGCGGCCCCGGAAGTTTTCCACACCAATGAGGGCCACGCCGGCTTCCTCGGCATCGAACGCATCCGCGAACTCATGGACCCGGCCATCACACCGGAGCCGTTGTCATGGAGTGAGGCGCTGGCTGCTGGCCGCGCGTCGACCGTTTTTACCACGCACACCCCCGTGCCCGCGGGCATTGACCGGTTCCCGCGCAGCATGATCGAGCACTTCTTCGCGGGCTCCTTGGCACCGGGCGTTCCGGTCCATGAAATTCTCGCCTTGGGCGCGGAAAATTACGACGACGGCGATTCCGGAGTGTTCAACATGGCCGTCATGGGGCTTCGCCTGGCCCAGCGCGCCAACGGTGTGGCCAAGCTGCACGGCGTGGTCTCCCGCGGCATGTTCTCCGGGCTGTGGCCAGGATTCGATCAGGCCGATGTGCCCATCACCTCCGTCACCAACGGCGTGCATGTGCCCACCTGGATTGACCCCCTGCTGGCCGCATTGGCCCGGGAACGCTTTGGCGCCGAGGTGGTGGATGGCCCGGATTGGTCCAAGGTGTATGACGTGAGCGACGCCGATGTGTGGGCCATGCGCCGGAGGCTGCGGCAGGCGCTCGTGGAGGATGCCCGAGCCCGTCTGCGCTCGTCGTGGAAGAAGCGCGGCGCGGCCGATGCCCAGCTGGCGTGGACTGATTCCGTCTTGGATCCGGACGTGCTGACGATTGGTTTTGCCCGCCGCGTACCCACCTACAAGCGGCTGACGCTGATGCTGCGCGACCCCGCCCGGCTCAAGGCGCTGCTCCTGCACCCGGAGCACCCGATCCAGATCATCATCGCCGGAAAATCGCACCCCGCGGACGACGCCGGCAAGAAAATGATCCAGGACCTGGTGCAGTTCACGGACGACCCCGAGGTGCGCCACCGGATCATCTTCCTGCCCAACTACGACATCGCCATGGCCCGCACGTTGTTCCCCGGCTGTGACGTCTGGCTGAACAATCCGCTGCGCCCACTCGAGGCGTGCGGTACCTCCGGCATGAAGGCCGCCATCAACGGCTCGCTGAACCTGTCCGTCATGGATGGTTGGTGGGATGAACTGTACGACGGCGAAAACGGCTGGGCGATCCCGACGGCCAATACGGGGGCTGGGGATGAAGAACGCGACGACATCGAGGCCTCCGCCCTGTACGAATTGTTGGAAACTCAGGTTGCTCCGCGCTTCTACGGCGAAGTGGTGGCTGCTGCTGCAGGGGCTGCCGGACCGTCCCAACCGCACGACGGCGGACTGCCCGCGCACTGGATTTCCATGATCAAGCACACCATCGCCCACCTGGGCCCGGCTGTCTCGGCCAACCGCATGGTTGCCGAGTACGTCCAGCGTTTGTACCAGCCGGCAGCTGTTGCTGGACGGCTTGCCCGGGCCGACAGCTACGCATCCGTGCGTGAACTGGCCTCGTGGATTGATCGGGTTCGCCCGGCTTGGCACGACGTCCGTGTTGAACACGTTGAGTCCCACGGGCTAAACGACGAGCCGCAAATTGGTGAGAGCCTGCAGGTCCGTGCCCACATCATGTTGGGCTCCCTGAACCCAGCGGATGTCCAGGTCAACGTGGTGTACGGCACGGCAGGCGAATCGGATGATCTGAGCTCAACGCAAACCCTTGCGCTTGACTCGGTGCAGGATAACGGCGGCGGCAGGTTCCAATTCGCTGCCGATCTGCTGATCGACCGTTCCGGCGACTTCGGCTACGGCATCCAGGTGCTCCCCCGCCATGCAGCCCTGGCAAATCCGGCTGAATTGGGGCTCATCACCACGGCGTAGGCGGGTTTCGGCGCTGGTCCGGCTCGGCTACCGCCGGGTCCACCGCTCGCAGAAAGATTTTTTGGGGCTCGTTCCTCGCCGAAAAGATCCGTGCTCGCTATCCGGCCCGGCGTTCGCCGGGCCGGATAGTCCGCCCGGCTGCGGTGGGGCCACGCCGGCGAGGGACCCGCTGCGAGCAGTGTGAGCCGGTGGTGGGCCCCTCGCGGGCGGGGATTACGTGCCGGTGAGGTCGTTGCGGAAGATCTGGACCGTATTTGCACAGGCGCGCACGGCGGCTCCTGGCTCGACCAGCGGTTGCGAACGGGACAGTGCGAAGGTGGGTTCGCCGTCGTCCGTGTGAATCGGTGACTCCGTGGTCATGCGCAACATGTACGGCCGCGGCGTGCCAGCGACCGCGCCTTCCGGAACGCTACTGGTGGGATCATTGCCGTCCAGATCACTACTGTTCGGCTCAGTGCTCTTGGGCCCAATAAAGCGCGGATTCGCGGGGAGTATCACGTCTTCATCGGTGATGCCGGTGTTGAAGACGATGAGTCCATCCACAGCGCCATCCGGGGAGCCCATCAGCATGGTCAGGACACGCTCGTGCGGGTTGCCCCAACGCTCGGGGTCATGGGAGCACCATCGGCGCCGAACCAGTGGATGAACGATTGGCCGCCACGGGTAGGGTAGCTGCTGGGCTGCGCGGCCAAGAAATCCTTGCGGATTTTCAGGAGGCGCGAGGTGGCCGCGAGCATGGTCTTGGCCTCGTCGTCCATGGTCCAATCGACCCAGGCGATTTCATTGTCCTGGCAGTAGACGTTGTTGTTTCCACCCTGGCTGCGGCCAATCTCATCGCCCGCGGTGATCAGGGGCACGCCGAGAGCCAGAAGCATGGTGGCCATCAGGTTACGGCTGGTCCGGGCGCGTTGGCTCAAGGTGTTGGGGTTGTTGGTGATGCCCTCAACGCCGTGGTTCCAGCTGCGATTGTTGTTGGTGCCGTCGCGGCTATCTTCCTGATTGTCCTCATTGTGCTTGTGGTTATAAGCGGTGAGGTCTGCCAGCGTGAAGCCGTCATGGGCCGTGATCAGGTTGACAGTGGCCATGCGACTGCGCCCTGAGGCGGCAAACATGGCCGCCGATCCGCCCAGTGCATCGCCAAACTTGGCCAGGCCCTGATGGTGGTAGCCAGCCAGCATGGCGGCCCTGTCGGTGAGCCACACTTCCCGGACATTGTCGCGGAAGGAATCATTCCAGTCGGCCCAGCCGGTGGGGAAATTCCCTGTCTGCCAGCCGCCGTAACCAATATCCCACGGCTCGGAAATGAGCTTGGTGGAGGCCAACACGCCGTCGGTAGCCGCTGCGAGCAGGAACGGGTGCTGGTTGTTGAAAGCGTGCTCTCCATCGCGTGCCAGGGAGACGGCGAGGTCAAAGCGGAAGCCATCGATGTGGAACTCTTCCACCCAGTAGCGCAGCGAATCCATGGCCATTTTAATGACGTGCGGGTTGCCGAAGTTCAGGGTGTTTCCACAGCCGGTGGTGTCGAAATAGTGGCCGTCGCGCATACGGTAGTACTGCTCTTCGGCGAGTCCGCGCCAACTGTACGACGGTCCGCCGGAACCACCCTCGGCGGTGTGGTTGTAGACCACATCGAGGATCACTTCAATGCCCGCCATGTGCAGCAGCTTGATCATGCCCTTGAGTTCGGCCTGCACCGCCTGTGGACCGGCCGCCTGGGCCGCGGCGCTGGCATACTGTACGTGCGGGGCGAAGAATCCCAGGGTGTTGTAGCCCCAGTAATTAGTCATACCCGTGCCGTGCAGGTGCGGTTCGTCGATGTGGAAGTGCACCGGCAAAAGTTCGACGGCGGTCACCCCCAGATCCACCAAGTGCTGGATCATCGCGGGGTGGGCCATACCGGCATAACTCCCGCGAATATCTTCGGGAACGTCCGGATGCAACATGGTCTGCCCGCGTACATGCGCCTCGTAAAACACCGTCTCGCGCCACGGAGTGTTGGGGCGCTTGACAGTGCCCCAGTCAAAGCCGGAATCCATGCGCACCGAAAGGTAACGGGTGACGCCCTGCGCATCCGTCAGCTCATCAATGTACCGGCCGTACGGGTCCAGTAAAAGCTGCACGGCCTCGGGGTCAATCAGGAGCAGTTCTTCCTGAGTGGCATCCAAATCCGTGTAAAAACCGTAGCGGGTGCCGGCTGGCATGTTTTCAACCAAGCCGTGGTGCACGCCGTCGGTCTTATCCGCCAGAAGCACTGCCTTCCAACCGCCGCCTGGCGGCTGGAAGCACAGAACAACATCATGGTTTGCCGGTGAGTACACCGCCACGTTGGCCGTATCCGGCCCTAGCTCCCTTGGAATGGAACTAACGCCCAAAGGATAATGGCGCGACAAAGCCGCCCCCAAGGTACTGATGGCTTCAATGACGGTGATAGGCATGGCTATGGTTAGGCCGAGCGCTGCTTCGAGATTTCGTACAGTGTGATGCCGACTGCCATCGAGGCGTTGAGGGATTCCATGGCCGAGTCAATCGGGATGGAAACAATCTGGTCGCAGTTTTCGCGGACCAGGCGGGACAAGCCCTTACCCTCGGAGCCAACCACGATGCAGACCGGTTCCTGGGCCAAGCCGAGCTTGGGCAGCGAAACGTCGCCGTCGCCGTCGAGCCCAAGGACAAAGTAACCCATCTTCTGGAACGCGCCGATGGCACGGTTCAGGTTGGGAGCCTTGGCAACGGGCACGCGGACGGCGGCACCGGCGCTGGTCTTCCAAGCGGCAGCAGTCACACCGGCGCTGCGGCGTTCCGGAATGATGACGGCGTGGCCGGAGAATGCAGAGACGCTTCGGATGATGGCACCGAGGTTACGGGTATCGGTGATTCCATCCAGGGCGACGATCAGCGGGGCGTTGGGGATGTGACCCTTTTTCCACTGGGCGATGACTTCGCTGGCCTTATCAACCGCGTCCTCGTATTCGTACGGCGGAATCTGCAGAACCAGACCCTGGTGGATGGCGTCTTCGGTGAGCCGGTCCAGCTCGGGCTTGTGTGCTTCAAGCAAGGGGATGCCGCGTTCGGTGGCCAGCTTGATGGATTCGCGCACGCGCTCGTCCATGTCAACGCGGACAGCAACGTAGAGTGCCTTCGCGGGGATTTCTGCGCGCAGCGCCTCAAGCACCGAGTTACGGCCCGTCACGAGCTCTTCGGTGGCCTTACCCTTGGGACCGCTGTTACGGCGCGGGGAGTTGCTGGTGCCGGCACGCTTAGCAGCGGAGCGATCGGCCAGCTCCGCGTTCTTGTACGCCTTGTGGTAGGTGCGCTCTGCAGCCTTAGGGGTCGGGCCCTTGCCCTCGAGTGCCTTGCGACCGAGCCCACCCGTGCCCTTGACGGGGCCCTTCTTGAGCTTGCGGACGGCGCCGGAACGGGGAGTGTTGGCCATGGTAAAACCCTTACGATTGGTGCGGCGCCCTGTGCTGGCCCCGAAGTTCGTCAAACAAATCAGACAGCGAGCACATTTTTGGCACGCTTGATAACGGGAAACAACATACCCGTAGCTAATAGCTTACGGCCTCGAAGCAAATCCTGTGGTAAATGGGCGCAAAAGTGTTACGTCTCACCGCTCGCAGCGGTGGCCTGGCTGTGGCCTTGAGGCGTGCGATGGCGCCGCGCCATTGGTGATGAAGCGTTCGTGAAAAAACCCCGAAAGGTGAGGAAGCGTTCGTGAAAAAACCCCGAAAGGTGAGGAAGCCGAAAATTGTCAAGCTGTGTGGAGTCACTAGGCTACTTTTTGGTGTTCTTCGGGTTTGGGGAGGTTGATCCCTACGTGTTGGGCTGGGGCTGGTGTGGTGGGTCGTTGGCGGAACCTTCCTGGGTTTTGTTCGTAGTATTCCTGGTAGGTTTTTTCGCGTTTATCCCAGAGCTCTTTCCAGGACCCGTCGTGGACTTGTGCTGGTGAGAACAAGGCGATGCCGGAGTGTTTGTGATCGTTGCTGTACCAGCGCACGTAGTCGGTGAGGTAGTCCCTGGCGGCCTCGAGGCTTTCGAAGATTCGAGGGTAACCGGGCCGATATTTCATCGTGCGAAAACCTGACTCACTGAAGGGATTGTCGTTGGAGACGTAGGGACGGCTAAAAGTGAGTTCCACGCCGTGGGAATTGAGAGAGTCACGGAGCAGGTGTGACCTCATGGATGGGCCCGAGTCCGCGTGAACCACGCGCGGGGCGCCGTAGCGGGCGATGGCGGCCTCGAACATCTCGACGGCGAGGTAGTCAGCCTCGCGTTCCTCGATCCGCCAGCCGACGATCTCCCGGGAGTAGATATCCATGATGGAATACACCTTGTAAACCCTTCCCTGCCACTTGGAATAGACGTCACTGATGTCCCAAGACCAGACCTGGCAGGGACCGGTGGCCTCGAGAACCGGCTTCTGCGCGGTGCCGCGTTTACCGCCGCGTTTGGTCGGGACTGTGGGGCGCGCATTCTGGTCCTCGTACTCTGCCGCGACCCGCCACCACGTGCGGCGGGAGGCGATCATCACGCCGTTGTCCCAGGCCGTGGCGAAAGAATGATCCACGGAGTTGTTCTTCTCCCAGCCGGCCAGAATGAACTCAAGAATCCACTCCTGATGGATGGTACTGATCCGGCTTTCATAGGCCCGGTCGGGTTGCGTCCCGTGGAGTGGTGTAGTTCCCGGCCTCTGAGCTTCGGATTTCCGACGTGAAGAGCCATCGTGCGATGGTCAGTGAGTACCGATCAAAGAACTCACAAAGGACACAAACACACGATGGCTCTAGACCAGTCTGCCTTGCTCGACCTGCTTGGCCAACTTAAACTCACTGATGTATCCGACCGGATCCGTACCGCGACAGAAACCTTGTATCAACAACTCATCGAAGCGGAGGCCACCGCGTTCATCGGCGCCGGCCCCTTCGAGCGATCCGAGGCACGCACCACCCAGCGCAACGGCTCCCGATCCAGGACGTTGACGACCACAGCCGGGGATCTGAACCTGAAGATTCCCAAGTTACGCAATGGCTCGTTCTTCCCTGCGTTGCTCGAGCGGCGCCGTCGTGTTGACCAGGCCCTCTACGCCGTGGTGATGGAGGCCTATCTGCACGGGGTTGCTACCCGCAAGGTCGATGATCTGGTCAAGGCACTCGGGGCCGACACCGGGATTTCCAAGTCCGAGGTCTCCCGGATCTGCGAGGACCTGGACCATGAAGTCGGTGCCTTCCGTAACCGTGACCTCTCCACCATGGACTACCCGTACGTATTCCTCGACGCGACCTACTGCAAGGCCAGGGTCGGGCACCGGGTCGTCTCCCAAGCCGTCGTGGTCGCTTTCGGGGTGGCGGCGGACGGGCGCCGGGAAGTCCTTGGCTTCGACGTTGGCGACAGCGAGAACGAAGGGTTCTGGACCGCGTTCCTGCGCTCCATGAAAACCCGTGGACTAGACGGGGTGAAGCTGACGATCTCCGATGCCCACATAGGCTTGAAGAAGGCCATCGCCACGGTCTTCCAGGGCGCTTCCTGGCAGCGGTGCCGGGTGCATTTCATGCGAAACGTGCTCTCGATCGTGCCCAAGGGATCCCAAGACATGGTCGGCTCAATCATCCGCACCGCCTTCGCTCAACCCGACGCCGAACACGTGAATACCCAGTTCGATGAAGTCACCAGAATGCTGCAAAAATCCCATCCCAAAGTCGCCGCAATGCTCGGCGACGCCCGAGAAGACGTGCTCGCGTTCACCGGCTTCCCAACCAGGCACTGGCGCCAGATCTGGTCTACCAATCCCATGGAACGGGTCAACAAGGAAATCAAACGGCGCACCGATGTTGTCGGGGTCTTCCCCAACCCCGCAGCCCTGCTCCGGCTCGCCGGCGCTGTCCTCCTCGAGCAACACGATGAATGGGAAGCCGGAGACCGCCGCTACCTCTCCGAAGCCTCCATGACCGAACTCAAGACCATGAACACCACAACCACCGCCCCGGTCGAGGAAGGAATTTTGCTCCCAGAACTCACTGCAGCATAATCAAAGCACTGACCCGCACGGTGTTGAGGAAAACTCCACCACTCCACGGGACGCAACCCCCGGTCGGCTTGATGGGTGGGGTTCTCCACGCCTGGGCGGGGATTGAACCTGTAGTGCCAGGTCCCACGCGAAACCCCGGTCAGCTTCAGAGCCGTCCGCTGGGATCTGGTGAGCTCTTTCAGCTCCAGGACGAGGGTGGTCTCAGCTGCTATGAACGCTTCTGATCGCTCGTCGGGGTTGTATCGGACTCTGGCACGTTCAACTCGTGCAAGAGCCCTATAGCTTTTCCCAGAGCCGAATTTACTCCTTCAAGCTCAGCAATGCGCTTCTGGAATTTTTCGACTTCAACACGATGGGCGGCTATCTCTTTCGCGCGTGCTTTTTCAAACGCGGAGAGCTCACTATTTGTCGGGACCATACCTCCATGTTCTCGCGGAATCAGGCCCCGGTCGATATCGCCTTCGACCACCATCGTGCGCCACCTGCGGAAGATCCAATCGGAGATGGACTTCGAGGCAAGCCACTCCTTCCGCGACCCCCGCGGCTGCAAATAGTACTCATGCACGAACTCACGGATCTCTTCACGGGTAAATCCCTTGTTATCAACGGCCACGGCCGGCTCCTTCAATCAACGGTTAATGAGTGACTCACAACCAGCCTGACGCAGAGGGAGCGTTCGTGAAATAACCCCGAAAGGTGAGGAAGGGTCTACTTCTTGAGGGACCAGGTGGCGCCGTTTGCTGTGTCGGCCACGTCCACACCGGCCGCTGCGAGCAGCTCACGGATCCTGTCCGATTCGGCCCAGTTTTTCTCCGCCCGGGCCTGCGCACGGGCGTCGAGCTGTGCCTTGACCAGAACGTCCAACGCCGTCAGCTCTGCCTCTGCGCCACTCCCCTGCTGCCATTTGGCATCCATCGGGTTGATGCCCAACGCATCTGTCATCCCCATGACGGCCAGGAACGCATCCTGCAGCGCGTCCTTGTCCCCCGAGGCCAGTGCGGTGTTGCCCGCACGGACTGTCTCATGGAGCACGGCCAGTGCCGCGGGGATGTTCAGATCATCGTCCATGGCCTTGCTAAAGGCTTCCGGTCGGGTACCGATGTAGCCGAAATCGTTCCCAGGGAAGAGCTTGGCCAGAGCCGCCTTGGCAAACGTCTCAATGCGGTCGACGGCGGCTGCGGCCTCCGTGAGTGAGCCCGGACGGTAGTCCAAGACCGAGCGGTAGTGCGCCTGGCCCAGATAGTAGCGGACCACAAGGGGACGGGCGATTTCGAGCATTTCGCGCGGGTTGATGGTGTTGCCGATGGACTTGGACATTTTTTCACCCTGGTAGGTGACCATGCCGTTGTGCATCCAGAAGTTGGCGAAGCCGTGGCCAGCAGCCTGCGACTGGGCCATCTCGTTTTCGTGGTGCGGGAAGCGCAGGTCCAGACCACCACCGTGAATATCAAACTCGGTGCCCAGGTACTTGGTGACCATGGCCGAGCACTCCAGATGCCACCCGGGGCGGCCAGCTCCCCACGGGGATTCCCACCGAGCAGTCTCCGGATCTCCTTGCTTATGACCCTTCCACAGCGCAAAGTCGCGGGGATCGCGCTTGCCCCGGGGATCGGCGTCGGGCGCTGCCTGCATGTCATCAATATTCTGGTGCGTCAGCGAGCCATACTGCTTCCAGGAGCGCACATCAAAGTAAACGTCACCGGAATCATCCAGAGCCGGGTAGGCGTGGCCACGCTCAATGAGCTGGGCGATCAGGGCGTGCATCTCGGGGATGTGGCCAGTGGCGCGCGGTTCATAGGTGGGCTTTTGAATGCCCAACGACTCGTAAGCAGTAGCGAAAGCCTGCTCAAATCGGTAGGCCAGTCCCCACCAGGGCTCGTTGTTTTCGGCGGCCTTGACAAGGATCTTGTCGTCAATGTCGGTCACATTGCGGACCACGGTGACGTCATAGCCGCTGGTCTGCAGCCAACGGGTCAGCTGGTCGAAGGCTAGCGCGGAGCGGACGTGGCCAATGTGCGGCTCGCCTTGGACGGTGGCGCCGCAGTAGTACAGCGATACCTGCCCCTCTTTGAGCGGGACGAAGTCGCGGATAGCGGCGGTGGAGGAGTCATGGAATCGCAGGGTCACGGCTCTAGGGTATCCCTTCAGAAAGATTTACGGGTGCTCGCGCTGGATGACCAAGGCGGTGGCAATGGCGGTGATGCCTTCGCTGCGGCCGGTAAATCCCAGCCCGTCGGAAGTGGTGGCACTGACGGAAACCGGCGCTCCGGCGGCAACACTCAGAGCTACTTCTGCCTCGCGTCGGCGAGGTGAAAACTTGGGCCGGTTACCAATGAGTTGAACGGCAACATTGCCAATCTCAAAACCTGCTTCGCGCACAATCCGGGCTGCCTCCCCCAACAATTTAACGCCGGAGGCACCCGAGTATTCGGGGCGGTCGGTGCCAAAGTGCGTGCCGAGATCGCCCACTCCCGCTGCTGAAAACAGGGCATCGGCAGCTGCGTGAGCTACGGCGTCACCGTCGGAATGGCCGCTGAGTCCGCGTTCGCCGTCCCAAAGCAACCCCGCGAGCCAGAGTGGCGCGGGGGAATCATCCGGGGCGAAGGCATGTGTGTCGACGCCGATGCCGGTGCGGGGCAAGATCATGGCCTTTAGCCTTCAATCCATCGGGGGCGCAGTGGCCCTTCCAGCAGTGCCTCGGCCACCAGCAGATCGGTGGGCGAGGTAATTTTCAGGCTGTGCGTTGATCCCTGCACGACGAATACGTCCTCGCCAAGGGCTTCGACCAACATGGCGTCGTCGGTGATGCCTGCCAGCTGATCATCGCTGAGCGTCAGCGCATGAGCGTGAGCTTGGCGGAGGGTGTCCAAGCGAAAACCTTGGGGAGTCTGGACCGCACGCAACACGCTGCGCGCGGGGGTGCCGACCACTTTTTCCACGCCAGCGCCGGTAGCGGGCAGCGTTGCCGGGGCCACGGTTTTTATGGTGTCCACCACGGCGAGTGCCGGGATGACAGCCTTCGCACCGTCTCTTAGGGCTGCTGCTACGCGATTGAAGACACCCGACGGCGTCAGCGGCCGGGCGGCGTCGTGAATCATGATCGTAGTGACGCCTTCAGCAATGCTGGCCAAAGCTGCGGCGACCGAATCCGAACGTTCCGCACCGCCTTCAACCACGCTGAAAACGATGCCCTTGGCCTGCGTTTCCGCAGCGGCAGTCTGGCAAATGGTGAGCAATTGGGGGTCATCAGGTGGAATGGCTACACAAATCTGCGCAGCGACACCTGCCTTGATCACTCCTCGAATTGCGAGGAGCACCATGGGCTGCCCGGCCAGTGGCACCCGAGCTTTGGGAACACCGTAGCCCAGCCGCTGCCCGGAACCGGCGGCAACAATTACAACGGCGCAGGATCCTGCTTTCACCTCAGTCATGTCCTCTACATTAGCCCGGCACGGCCAGGATTGACCGCGCAGTGCCTAAGCAGCCTAGGCCGGTTTAGCTGATTTGAGCTTATTCTGCCCGGGCATGCAAAAACCCCCACACCACTGGGTGCGAGGGTTTGCAAGATTATTCGCAGTGCTACTACGAGGCCAAGACCTCGTCCAGCACTTCTGCTGCCTTGTCTTCGTCAGTCTTTTCCGCCAGGGCAAGCTCGGAAATCAAGATCTGACGTGCCTTGGCGAGCATACGCTTTTCGCCAGCAGACAAGCCGCGGTCATGATCACGACGCCAGAGATCGCGGACGACCTCGGCAACCTTGATGACATCACCGGATGCAAGCTTTTCCAGGTTGGCTTTGTAACGGCGAGACCAGTTGGTGGGCTCCTCCGTAAACTCTGCACGCAGAACTTCAAAAACGTGCGCGAGGCCTTCCTTGCCTACAACGTCGCGTACCCCAACCAGGTCAACGTTCTCCGCAGGGACTTCAATAGTCAGATCCCCTTGGGCAACCTTGAGCTTGAGATACATCTTCTCTTCACCTCGGATGGTGCGCATCTTGATCTCTTCGATCTTTGCCGCACCATGGTGTGGGTAAACTACTGTCTCGCCGACCTCAAAAAGCATGTGGATTCTCCCTTTCCAATACTTCCAGTTTACCACGGTTAACTAGTGAGTCCCTTGAGTTTCCGCAGGTCAGGGGCTGCCAGAACTACGCTGGCGGCGCAATTGCTCCAACAATTGTAGGAATTAGCCTGCCCTTGACTATCGCTCCTCAAAGTGCAGTTGGCAGTTGGTGGAACCGCCGTGTCGGCCAAGCGCCGGCGGCGGAAGCATGCATCCAGCGAATTTGCGGATAAGCTGGACAAAGATATTTTGTCTTTTCCATGAGGAGTTACTGACGTGAGAATCGCTGCCGGCATTCGCGGTACCAACCGAGCGCAACGCTTAAGCCTGATTGCCGCCATCGGCATTGGCGCCATGGCCTTCACCGGTTGCAGTGCCATCAACCCGCAAAGCACCACCATGGAGGTGGCTGTTTCTGATGGCGTTCACCTGGACATGGGCCAGCTGAAACTGCGCAACGTGCTGATCATTTCCGAAGCAGCCGGCAAAAGTGGGCACGTTGCAGGAACGTTCTACAACGAAGCCGATTCGGACATCATCCTGACCATCAGCGGCGCCCAGGGCGCACAGACCCAGGTCACGGTTAAGCCCGGCATTCCGCTGGTCCTGAACAGTCAGAACGACAATGCAGTTTTGAGCACCATGGCACAGGGCCCCGGCAGCATGGAGACCATTGAGCTGCGTCAGTCGGGCGCAGGTTCAAAAACGGCGTCCTTGAATGTGCCGATCCTGGATGGCACCTTGGCCGAGTACAAGAACTTGGTCCCCACGACTGCGCCGGTCATTGTACCGACCATCGAGCCCACGCCGGAAGCCTCCGCTACTCCTAGCGCTGAAGCCACGGTTGCTCCGTAGTTAGATTCACTAGTTTTCAAGCCGCGGCTTTCGTAGCGGCGCAGATAGGGCCGGTTGTCATTGCGACAACCGGCCCTATTCTTTTCCCCAGTGATCCCTGCCGGAATTCCGCCTTCATTCCGGGCGGGCCCGGGATACGAATCACTGGCCCGCCCACAGATATTTGGCTGGCCGCGGTTAGTGGCTGGCCGACTTCCGGCGGTTCACCATGAACACGGTGGCTCCTGTAAGAAGCAGCAGCCCTCCCAGTCCGCCGATCCACGTGTTTTTGGCTCCGGTGCTGGCCAATCCCCCGCCGCTTGGCGCCTTGCTGGTGGCGGGAACCGCAGGCGTCACCGCCGAACTCGTCGTCGTCGAGCTGCTGGGACCATCAGGTCCGGCGCTCGTTGCCGAAGCGCCCGGGTCTGCCGACGTTCTCGGCACGGTTGACTCGGTCGGTGTTGCGCTCTCCGTCGGTGTGGCACTTTCCGTGGGTGTTGCCGACTCCGTCGGTGTTGCACTTTCGGTCGGCGTCGCCGACTCCGTAGGAGTTGCACTTTCGGTCGGTGTCGCACTTTCGGTGGGCGTTGCCGACTCCGTCGGTGAAGCACTTTCGGTGGGCGTAGCCGATTCCGTAGGGGTTGCGCTTTCGGTGGGCGTTGCCGACACGGTCGGTGTCGCACTTTCGATGGGTGTTGCCGATTCCGTGGGTTCGGCACCTTCGTCCACCGTGATACCCAAGGACCTGCTGCCCAAAACAGATCCGGAGATAGCGTCCTTGATGGTCACAATTGCTACGTAATTGCCGTCCTTGGCATAGTCGTGGGTGGCCGTGTAAGCGCTGTCTACCACCGGGACTGTTACCGGAAGGCTGCCATCACCGAAGTCGATAACCGCAGTGGTCAGTGCACCGTCACCAATCGTAGCCAACTCGGATGTGCCATTGATGACCGTCGCCGCGCCGGCAGCGCGCAGATTCGCAGCGAGAGCCGCCGTTACAACCGGCAGGGCGTAGTTAGGTGCCGTGTTCAGCGTGGTGGGCACGCCTCCCAGGCTGGTCCCACGGTCCACAAGGGTGAACGAATCCGGCCCCTGAGCATCACGTTCGGTGGTCAAGGCAATGGCGATGGTGTTTTCACCGGACTTGTTCAAGAATCCGCTGGGAATGGTGAACACGCTCTGCGGGCCCACGTTGCCAACCCAGGTACCGGTGTTCCAACCGTTGACGTAGATGATGGCCCGGGCATAGGACTGACGTCCGTTTTCAAATTTGACGTCATTGACCTTCAAAGCAATGGCTGTGTCAGTTCCAGCCGGAACGCTCAGATCGAAGGTTGACCGATACCAGGTGACGCCAGCCTTGGCAGGCTTGAACGTGGTGGTGTCGGCCCACTCGGCGTCAGGATATTCCGGAAGGTACCAGCCGGCTCGTTCACCGTAGAGCCCACCGGTGTTGTACATGGTCCGGTCAATATCAACCGGTGCCGCCTTGTCCTTGGCGCCCTGCAGTTTCCAGGTCACGGCACCGCTGCTGGGCAGCACCGCGTCGAAGAGTCCGCGGTTCTGGCGGGACAGGCCGTCGTCAGACCAGTCAAGGTTCTGGCCGTTGTTGCGGACCACTGCCGAAACCAGGGTGGCTTCGCCGTTCTTGATGACACCGGCAGGAACCTGCACTGTGGCCATGTTGCCGTTTGCTGCCGCTGCGCCGACAAAGGTGCCGTTGACCCAGACCAGCATATTTGCGGCGGAGCCACCCTGGCCGCGCAACTGGATGCTGGTGGCATTGGAGGAAGCCGTGAAGTGTGCGCGGTACCAGGTATCGCCCTCGTAGAAGCCATAGAAGGCGGTGTCCAGGACCTTCCCCTGGTTGGGGCCGGGACCCTGGCGGGTGTTAGCCGCTGTGGTGGCGGTTGCCTCCAGCCATGCCGCATCATCAAACGCCACGGCCGACTCGGGGTTCTCACCCGACACCTTCCAGTTGGTCAGTGCTGGCAGGACAGCCGGGGCCGGTCCGGCAAGGTTGGCGACAAGCTGGCCATTGGCACCAGCGGTGGTGGTCAACGCTTGACCATTCCAGGTGGCCTTGGTGATGCCTGCCGGAACGTAAATGCTCATGGTTCGCACGGCTTTGGTATCACCCACCAACTTGACGGTGTCGCCGTCGAACTCGGCGGAGCGGAGCAGGTCAACTCCTGCAACCATGACGGTCTTGTTGGTGGTGCCGCCCTTGACGATGCCGTCAAGGGTCCACTGCTGGCCCGTGGCAGTGCGGTCGGTGGTGACAATGCGCAGTTCCGGTGCCCCACCGCCGGTGATCTTCACCGAGGTGCCGTTGCCGTGAACGTAGTTCAGGCGCATGGTCTTGGTGGCGGCGTCCCATACGGACTCCACCGGGGTGCCACCCAAGGTGGTGACAACGGGTTCGGAGGCATACTGCAGAACGGACTCGCCGGCGTCGTTCTTGGCGCCGTTAAGCACCAGCAGCGTGCCGGTGGCGACGGGCATCTTGGTGAACAGCTCCGAGGTGGAGTACATGAGCTTTTGTCCGTCGAACGCGTAGTCGGCAATGACCATGGCGGCGTCGCGGCCGTGCATGCTCAGGAATGTGCCGGGCTTCTGCGGAACCCTGTTGAAGGTGATGGAGCCCGACGGCGCCGGGGGCGTGGTGCTGCCCGGCGTGGAGGTCTCAATGGCGTCAATAGCCACGAACGTGCCCAGCGACGCAGGGGCGCCCTTGACACCGGTGTTAACAACCTTGATGGTGTGGTTGATGGTCGGGTCCAGCCCGGTCTTTTCAAAGGCCTTGAATTGGGCCTGGCTGGGCAGAGTGGGGATGTACGTGTTGGTCTCACCCGCTTTGACCCCGTCGATGTAAACATCGGCTTTCCCGTGGTTAGTTGAACGCGGTGAAATCAAGCGGATTTCGGCAGCCTTAAAGGTGTACTCGTAGAAAGCCCCGGCGGTGGCGCTGGAGGTTTCGGTGCCCAAGTAGTCGTTGATGGTCCAGTTCTTGCCCGTCTCATGGTTCCACTGGGACACACCGTTGACCTTGGAGTACGTGATGGCGGGGTCGACGTCGTCGAGCTTGACCACGGTGGCCGCAGCCGGGGCGGCGATAACATCAAAGGCGTCGATGGTGACGTTGGTGCCGGAGCTGGCGGCGTCCTTTTGGCCTGTCACCACAATCTTGATGGTGTGCTCAACGGTGGGGTCCAGGCCTTCCTTCTGGAAAGCAACATACTGGAAGCTGGCATTCTGGCCACGGTAGGTGTTGGTTTGGCCGACCTTCACGCCGTCAATGTAAACATCACCGTAGCCATGGTTGATGGACTGGGCAGCAATGACCCGGACGCCGGCACCTGTGAACGTGTACTCTACGGAGTCTCCGGTGGTTGAGCTGAACGTTTCGGTGCCTTTGTAGTTGCCGGCGGCCCAGGCTTCCCCGTTGGACTTGCCCCACGTACCCGTGTACTTGATGGCCGCGGTGTCGCGGTCGTCGTTGGTGTAACTGGCCTCGATGACTTCCGTCTTCGGGGCCAGCGTCAACGGGAAGGAGTATTTCAACTCGGCTGTGCTGTTGCTGTCGGTCTGACGGAAGCCCAGGAAGCGGGAGCCGTTTCCTGTGACGGAGTCCGTGGCCTGGCCCTCGGTGGCGATGCGTTGGTAGGACTTGATGGAGCCCGCGCCGCCCTCTACTGTGACAGCGGCGCCGTCTTGCGGCACCATGTTGGAAATGGGGTCAAAGTCCTTTTGGAAGTAGCCCAGTTCCTTCTGCACAACCGCCTTGAGCGTGAGCTGGCGGTCTTCGTTGATGGGTGCGCCATAGTCATAGGAGGTGAAGCCGGACGACGGCGATCCGGTCCAGCCCCAGTTGGTGCCGCCATACTGCATGTAGTAGTTGAACATGTTTATGCCGTTGTTGAGGTTATTGACCCCATACTGGCGGGTAAAGGCAGGGTCAACGAATTCGGCGCACTTGTCGGGGTTGAAGTTTGCACCCCACGGAGTGAAGGCACCACCTTGACCTTCGGCGATGAACATGGGGCTCGTTGTGGTGCGTGCCCGGAAGCGGGCTTCCATGTCCTGAATTTGTCCGCGGTTGGGATTGGCGCAGTTGAAGCCCAATGGGTATTGGTCAAAGGCATAGTAGTCCAGACCCACGTTGCCACCGGCCGATGAGCTGCCCGGGACATAGGCGCCGTTAAACCCGTAATCGTTGTGGAAGACCGGGACGGTGATGCCGTCACCCTTAATCTTCGTCACCAGTTCCTTCATGAACGCCGGGCGGTCCCCGCCTTCGTTCAACAGCTCATTCTCCGCCTGGTAGCTCACAATGGAGCCACCACCATCGGTCACCTGATGCTTGACGGCGATCTTGTTAAACGCCTCGATCCACTTCAGTGACTCACTCAGCGCCTCGGGATTCATACTGCGCAGGGAATTCGCGCCGTTCTTGGTCAGGTACGCCGGGAGTCCGCCCATGGAGATTTCGGCGTTGACGTAAGGGCCGGGACGGGCGATGACATACAGGCCTTCTTCCTCCGCCATGGTCAGGAGTAATTCAAGATCCTTGATGCCCGTGAAATCGAACTTCCCAGACTCGGTGGAGTGCAAGCCCCAGAAGAAGTAGAGGGAAACAGCATTGAAGCCGCTAGCTCGCATCTTCTGGAACATGTCACGCCAGTCGTCAGTGCCGGGCAGGCGCCAGTAGTGGAATTCCCCGGACCAGACGTTGAGGCGCTCCCCGTCCACCATGTACGACTTGGAGTCGAAGGTGACAGTGTGTTCCTGGCCGTCATTGCCGGGGAAGAGCACCTTGTTACCGGACATGGCGGAGCTTGCCACGGAATCAACTGTGACTGGAGGATTCTCGGCTAAGGCCGGGCTGGAAATGGCCATCAGACCCATGGCGGCTGTGGCCATGATGGCCGCCGCCTTGAGTCCCCGGGATCGACCTGGCGCCCTGGAGGAATGCGCAGTCATAGATTTAAGTCCCTTGAATCTAGATGCGGCCTCCCGGGCCGCCCGTATGTTATCCATCACAGCATATGACGCAGGACACATCCGGGCAACGAATATTCAACTTTTTAGCTCAAAAGACGCACATTTTGATCAGAGCATTGACAAAAATGTCCGGCGCTAGGGTTCGAGCTTGTAGCCCAAGCCTCGAACCGTGACCAAATGCCGGGGGGTGGCCGGGTCTAGTTCAATCTTGCTGCGCAGTCGCTTTACGTGCACATCCAGGGTTTTGGTGTCCCCCACGTAGTCCGATCCCCACACCCTGTCGATCAGCTGCCCGCGGGTCAGGACCTTGCCGGCATTGCGCAGCAACATTTCCAAGAGCTCGAATTCCTTCAACGGGAAGGAGACGTTTTCTCCCCGCACGCTGACAACGTGGCGCTCCACATCCATGCGCACCGGCCCGGCATTCACGGTGGAATCCATGAGCTCTTCCGGCTCGCCCTGACGGCGCAGCACGGCCCGGATCCGGGCTATGAGTTCACGGGAAGAATAGGGCTTGGTGACGTAGTCATCGGCGCCCAGTTCCAGCCCCACAACCTTGTCAATCTCCGAGTCCTTAGCCGTGAGCATGATGATGGGAACGCTGGAGCGCTGACGCAAATGCTTACACACCTCGGTTCCGCTCATGCCCGGCAACTGCAGATCCAACAGAATCAAATCGGCGCCGGAGCGCTCAAATTCGACTAGTGCATCCAGGCCGTTGTCTACAACTGAGACCTCATAGCCTTCCTTGGACAGCAGGAATGACAATGGATCGCTAATGGAATCCTCGTCTTCAACAATCAAAACTCTGCTCACGCTCGTTGCGCTCCTTTAGATCAAGCCTGGGTGCCGGTCGGCGTGGGGGTGCTTACCGCCGTCGGACGATTGGTTGGAAAGTTGGGGCAGCCGCACGGTGAAGGTGGAGCCCAATTTGGGGGCCGACCACAGTGTCACCTCACCGCCATGGTTGCTGATGATGTGCTTGACAATGCTCAAGCCCAGGCCCGTGCCGCCGGTGTGGCGCGAGCGGGCCGCGTCCACCCGGTAGAAGCGCTCGAAGATGCGGTCCTGATCGGAGGGGCTCAGTCCGTCACCTTGATCGGAGATACTGACGGAGACCACGTCCGCGTCCACTAAGACACCGATTCCCACTTGGGTATTTTCCGGGGAGTACCGCACGGCATTGTCGATCAAGTTGCGAAGGGCTGTCACCAGCTGGGAGCGGTCTCCATAGACCAGTGCGGACTGGCGGGGGCCTAGCGCGATGGTGATATTCCGGCTCTGGGCCGGCAACCGGGTGCGGTCCACGGCTTCGGCAATGACGTCGTTGATGTCCACATCGGTACCGACCAACGCCACGTCCTTGCCCTGCACACGTGAGAGCTCGATGATGTCTTGGACCAGGGCTGCGAGCCGGGCCGATTCGGTCATCATGCGTGAGGCAAAACGGCGGACCGTGGCCTGATCTTCCGGAGCGGACTCCAGCGCCTCAGCCAGGAGCGAGATGGCCCCGACAGGCGTTTTTAGCTCGTGCGAGACGTTGGCCACGAAGTCATTGCGGACCGCCTCAGTGCGGGCAATTTCGGTGCGGTCATCAGCCAGGAGCAGGATGTACTCCTCCCCCAGCGGGGCCACGCGTACCTGAATAACCAGCGTTCCTTGGCCAGGTGCCGCCATGGCTGAGTGGTGCGCAGCCGGTGCCGTTTCCACTGCCGTGGCGGTTCCGTTTGGGGCCGTGAGTGCGGCACCGTACTGGGAGTGCAAAGGGGCTGCACTGGGCAGGATGACGCGCGGCAAGATGAGATCGCGCTCTTCAATGACGCCGTCGTGACGGACTCGGTGGGCCAGTTCAATAAGTTCTTGGTGGACCACTGTGTGCCCTCGCACCAATCCAAAGGCGTAAGCTCCGGGACTGGCCCGCACCACGCCGTCGACCGTGTCAATAACAATGTAGGCCTTGCCCACCACGGAGAGCACCTCGGCGGCACCTTCCGGCAAAGTGGGCTCGCCAATGTCCACAGTGAGTTTGCGCGAGCGCTCGCTGATACCAAATGCGAGCATGCCAAATACACCAAGGGTCAGGCCAATAAGCCCGGCCACAACTCCAACCAACAAGGGATCCACACCACAACCCTAAGCGCTGGACGTGGCATTTTAGGCAAATACGACTCAATGAAGGCCGCGTTCAACTAACGTTCACCTGGACGTGCCACACAGTTCACATACGCGTGGCATGCTGGAGCTCACTAGAGGCCCTCTTTGGGCTGCCCTTGAAAGGAACTACGCGTGCGTAAAGTATTCCAGGCCGAGCTTCACCAAATTGGTGAGGGGCTTATTGAGATCTCCGAGTTGGTCGGCGAAGCCGCAAAGAAGGCATCAGCAGCGTTCGCCGCAGCCGATCTTCAGAGCGCCCAGGAAGTCATCGCCGCCGATGCCCGGATCGATTTCTTGCAAAATGACCTCGACGAACGTGCCATCGACGTTCTAGCGCTGCAGGGACCTGTTGCCAGTGACTTGCGCATGATTGTTGGCTCCCTGCGCATGAGTGCTTCGCTGGAACGTATGGGTGATCTGGCCCGCCACATTGCCCAGTTGACCCGCTTGCGCTACCCCAACCCGGTGATCCCAGCGCCGCTGACGGAGACGTTTGCCGAGCTGGCGCGCCTGGACATCGTGATTGCCGAGAAGGTGACCGAGCTGTTGGACTCCCGGGATTTGGAACTGGTGGGCGATATTTCCGCCGCCAAGATTGCCATCAACAAGCTTCACAAGTCCGTGTTCGCCGTCATGGGCGCCCCGGAGTGGAACGAATCCTCCGCAACCACAGTGGATGTCACCTTGGCCAGCCGCTACTTTGAGCGCTTCGGCGACCATGGCGTATCAGTGGCCCGCAAGGTCTCCTACTTGGTCACCGGCGAATGGCAGCCCGAGGATTTCCTGGCTGGCTAACTTTCTTCTTTTCCCCGCGCTGCCGCGCACGTCCCCGCTTTTCGCGTATGTCCCAAGTGCGCGAAAGGCGGGGACGTGCGCATTTTTGTGGGCCCATGCGCCCGAGGGGCCCGGCCGAGGAACGATGCTGGGGAGGTTCGGGAGGGCGTGGGTGGGGCCACGCGCCCGAGGGGCCCCACCCGAGGAACGAGGTTGGGGAGGGCGTGGGGAACGACGGCGGGCCGTCACCTTTTAGGTAAAAGGTGACGGCCCGTCGTCGTCGTTCACCGCCTCCCACCGCTCGCAAGCTCGCGGCGGGGCCCTCGGCGGCTCTCTTAGGCGTTAGTTACTTCTTGCCCTGGTTGGCTACAGCCTGGATGGAGGCGGCTGCGGCTTCCGGGTCCAGGTACTTGCCGCCGGGAGTGATGGGGACGAAGTTCTCGTCCAGTTCGTAGACCAGCGGGATGCCCGTAGGGATGTTCAGGGAGGCGATGGCGTCATCGGAGATGCCGTCGAGGTGCTTGACGAGGGCGCGCAGCGAGTTGCCGTGGGCCGTAACCAGAACCGTCTTGCCGGCCTTGAGGTCAACCTTGATGTCTGATTCCCAGTACGGGAGCAGGCGGACCAGGACGTCCTTGAGGCATTCGGTGCGCGGGAGGGCGTCGCCCAGGTCTGCGTAGCGGGGATCGTGGGCCTGGGAGAACTCACTGTCGTCGGACAGGGGCGGCGGCGGGGTGTCGTAGCTGCGGCGCCAGGTCATGAACTGCTCTTCTCCGTACTCGGCCAGCGTCTGGGCCTTGTCCTTGCCCTGCAATGCGCCGTAGTGACGCTCGTTCAGGCGCCAATCGCGCTTGACGTCGATCCAGCCGCGGTCAGCCTTATCCAACGCAATGTTGGCGGTGTTGATGGCACGCTTGAGGCGCGAGGTGTAGAGGACGTCGGGGAGGATGTTGTTCTCCACCAGCAGCTCGCCGCCGCGTGCGGCTTCGGCGAGACCTTGCTCGTTCAGGTCTACGTCCACCCATCCGGTGAACAGGTTCTTGGCGTTCCACTCACTGTGGCCATGGCGTAGCAAAATCAGCGTATAAGTCATGCTTTCATCCTACCGGGCACGGCTGCGCGGCCCGAAATACTACGCCGCACTGGAGCTGCGCACGGTTAACCGGCAATGATGCGCCACTCCAAGAGTTGCGCATCATTGCCACGTAACGGTGCGCAGAAGCAAACAACACGCAGCCTGCCGCGGTAATAGCGGGATAGTTGCCACGAAAGTCAGGGCACACACCCAGTGGCGTTTACGCTTAATACCGTGGTTCAACGTGCTCAGCGGGTCAAGGCGGCTTCCAGCGACCCCGCGGTTCGGGCCGCACGCCAGCGCAACAAACCCTTTGGGAACGTCACCCGCGGCACCACCAACCCGAACCGGCTGCGTCGTGTAGACCGCTGGCTGGCCGGCCCCCAAGCCTGGCGCCTGCGCACCGAGAACAATCCGCTGGTTGTTGACCTGGGTTATGGCGGCTCCCCCGCAACGGCCGTTGAGCTATATTCACGCATCCATGCCGTCTGCCCCAGCGCCCATGTCACGGGCATCGAAATTGAACCTGAGCGCGTCCGCATCGCCAAGCCCCTGGAGCACGATGGTCTGGACTTCCGGGTGGGCGGCTTTGAAATTCCCGTCCCCGGCAAGGCCACCATGGTGCGCGCCTTCAATGTGCTGCGCCAGTACGACGAGGCAGATGTGCGCCTCATCTGGGCCACCGTCTGTTCGCGCCTCACAACGCAGGGCATTTTTGTGGACGGCACGTGCGATGAGATTGGCCGCCGCAGCACCTGGGTTGCCCTCGGTGTAGAAGGGCCGCAATCCCTGACAGTTTCCCTGCGCTTTGGCGGCTTCGAGCTCCCCAGCGACGTGGCCGAACGGCTGCCCAAGGCGCTCATTCACCACAATATGCCGGGTGAAAAAATCCACGGATTCTTACAGGCGATGGACAAACACTGGCTTTCCGGGGCGCAGCTAGCCTCCTTCGGCAACCGTCAGCGCTGGCTGCGCATGTGCCAAGCCATGTACGACGACGGCTGGCCCGTTGTGCGCGCACCCTCGCGATGGCGTTTGGGTGAGTTGACCGTGGCGTGGGCTGCGGTTGACCCGGCGGCAACGATCAACGTCACTGGCTAGAACGCCCTCCGCGGGAAGCCTAGACAGGTAGCCATAGCGCAGTGGGGGGCATGCATGTGGAACGGCCCGGCATTCAACAGGCAAGTGTCCCTGCACAAGGCGGCATTAGCTTCAGCGGAACCGCCACACGCGTGCGTTAACCAGGCACGACACACTAAACACGTTTAGCTAGGGCGCTGGTTTACCAGGAAGACCCGCGGTTTTGTCCGCCTTTGCCGCGGCCACGAATCTGGACCAAGGCCGGACGGACATCGGCCAGATAGACCCCTGCTGCGGTGACCCCACCTAGGGTCAACAGCATCATCATGCCCATGGGCGGCACCGTCAGATTCGTGATGGGGCCAATAATGTAGAGGAAGCCAAAGAAGCTGGCCCCGCCGGTCATAGCAGTCCAGAACGTCTTATTCCGCTTGTAAACGCGTTCAAAAGTTGCAGGTGGGGTGCGCACGCAGTCGGCAAAAGCCCACACCTGAATACCGAACGCCAGTAGGCCCAAGGCCACCAGGATGAAGAACTCCACAAGATTCAAAAGGTTAGACACAGGCTTAGCTTACAGTCCTGAACTGGAATCCGTCTGTGAATCCTGAGGTACGGAAACGTGGGCCAGGGCCTGCGCAAGATCTGCCCAGAGATCTTCGACGTTTTCAATACCTACGCTCAGTCGCAGCAGGTTCGCCGGGACGGACGTGGGTTCATTGGCATGACGGCGGCGCCGTTCGATGAGTGATTCCACGCCACCGAGTGAGGTGGCAGGTGTCCAGAGCCGCAACGCCTCGACGAGGGAGTGAGCCGCCTCTTCGCCACCGGCAACTTCAATGCAGAGAATGGAGCCAAAACCGTTCATTTGTGCTTTGGCCCGGAGATGACCCGGATCAGAAGGCAACCCTGGGAACAGAACCTTCTCAACGCCGTCGTGCATCTCCAGACGGGTGGCCAGCTCCAAGGCACTGGCCTGCGAGCGCTCCACACGCAGTGCCAGAGTGCGCAAGCCACGCAGGGCCAGCCAGGCCTCGAACGGTCCGGCGATGGCTCCATGGATGGATCGGTGGTGCAGCAGCTGGGCACGGACCTCGGCGTTGGAGGTGGCCAGGGCACCCATGATGACGTCGGAGTGGCCGGCCAGGTATTTGGTCACGGAGTGCAGCACAATGTCAGAACCGAGCGCCAACGGCTGTTGCACCAGCGGGGTGGAAAACGTGTTGTCGGTGACCACCAGCGCTCCCACGGCCGCGGCGGATCGGCAGAGGACCTGCATATCCGCCACCTCCAGCATGGGGTTGGTGGGACTTTCCAGCCAGAGCATGCTGGCCGCCTTCTCCCCTGAACCAGTGAGGGCTGCGATGACGTCGTCGTTGTTGGCGATGTCCACCGTCCGCAACGTGAAGGAACCCTTGGCCGCCATTTCCTGCGCCATGACCAGCGCGCCTTGGTAGGAGTGGACCGGCATGACCAGCACGCCGCCGCTCGGGATCAGGGACAGGGCTGCGGAAACTGCTGCCAGCCCGGAGCTGAAGATGAGCGCTGGCAGCGTTGCACCCTCCAACTGGGCCAGCGCGTCTTCCAACGGATCCCAGGTGGGGTTGGAGTAACGCCCATAGGCTCGGTCGCCATCCACCACTGTTCCGGTGCCCACATACGTGGAGGAGAGCACGATGGGCGGGTTGACCGGGGCGTCGTGGTCGCGGGCGGGGCGCCCGGCTGCCACCACGACGGTGTCGGGGCTGAGGTTTTCGGGGTGATCTGCAGGCTGGTACGTCATGTTTTTAGAGTAGTCCGCCCTTTCCCGGCAACAGGAATTTCATGACGCGGTCAGGGGTGGATTTATGACAGATCACCTCACCCACCTTTTTTGATAATGATTCTCATTAACGTTAGCATCGGGCTATGACGATCACAGAAAAAACCCATCCGCCTATCTCTTCAACCCGGCGATCCTTCGCGCTACGGGACTCCGCCTCGCAAGCCACCGCACTGACCGGCCTGGCGCTCGCGGCAACTCTCGCGCTGGTTTCCTGCGGCGCACCCGGTACTTCCGGAACCCCTAGGTCCGCAGGTACCGCCGGCACCAACACGTCCGCCAGCCACGCAGCATCTGCGGATAACCGCGTGGGTACCGAGGTGGAGTCTGCCCAGTCCCGGCTGGTGATCACGCACGACGGCGGCCTGACCGTTTTGGACACCAGCACCGGTAAGTCCGTGGCTGAGCTGGCCTTGAAGGGGTTCAACCGCGTAAATCCAGCTGGCGACGGCAGGCACGTTCTGGTGTCCACCACAGGAGGCTTCCAGGTCTTGGACGCAGGCAGCTGGTCTGAACCCCATGGCGAACACCATCGCTACTTCACCGCAGACCCGTCCTTGGCAGAACTGAAATTTCCCGCAACCACCCCCGGTCACGCCGTCAACCATGGCGGCGTGACTGCCTTGTTTGACGACGGCACCGGCGCTGTCAACACCTTCACCCCCTCTGAGCTGGGCGGCGATTCACTCCCTCCCACCCAGGAGTACAAGACCAGCGCCGCCCATCATGGCGTGGCCGTGCAATTGACCAACGGTCAGATGCTGGTCACCGAAGGAACTAGCGAGAGCCGCAACGGTGCAAAACTTCTGGACGCACCAGATGCGAAGGGTGCCCGAGCCGTCCTGGCGGAAAGCTCAGACTGCCCCGGCGTCCACGGTGAAGCAACCGCCAAAGGCGAGACCCTGGTCCTTGGCTGCGAAGACGGACTACTGCTGATCAAGGATGCCAAGTTCACCAAGATTGCCTCCCCTGACACCTACGGACGTATTGGCAATCAAGCAGGCAGCCGCGCCTCCACAGTTGTTCTGGGTGACTACAAGAAGGACAAGAACGCTGAGCTGGAGCGCCCGAAGACGTTCTCACTGACAGATACCGCTACCGGAAAGCTCACACTGGTGCCGATCGACTACTCCTATTCGTTCCGCTCACTGGCCCGCGGCGGTGACGGAGCCGCGTTAATGCTCGGCACCGACGGGAAACTGCACATCTACAACCCTGACACCGGCAAGGAGAGCGCAGCCGTGGACATTGTCGCCCCCTGGGAAGAGCCCCTAGATTGGCAGCAACCCCGCCCATCGATCTTCGCGGACGGAACGGTGGCCTACGTGAGTGATCCGGCGAAAAAGCTGGTCCACACCGTGGATCTAGCCTCGGCCAAGGTGACGGCAAGCCACCCACTGGACCATGTCCCCAACGAAATCACGGGAGTCTCCGGCCAGGCGGACTCTGCTCACGCGGCCCACTAGCCCAGCACGCCCAACCACCTGCTCCTCGGTCCGGGCTCCACTATCCACCAGCGGCTAGTGAAGCCCGGATCAACTGCTGCAAGGACACTCTCACCCCACCACCGCTACGCCACCGCTGCGGCTGCGCTATTGGTTGTGGCTGCGGCTGCCGTATCCGCCACAACGCATCCCTGGGCGAGCGTCAGGATGCGTCCAGCCTGAGCAGCATCAGCAGTGCTGTGCGTGGCCTCAATAACGGTGACACCGCGAGCAACCTCATGAGCGATCAGGTCCCGGATATGCGCCTGAGTCTGCGCATCCACACCAGCGGTGGGTTCATCCAGCACTAGCAGCGCCGAACCCTGAACCAGCCCCTGAGCCACCAGCACCCGTTGGCGCTGACCTCCGGAAAGTTCACCCAGCTGGCGGCGTGCAATGCCGGTCAACCCCAAGGCCGCCAGCGCGCGATCCACCGCAGCTCGCTCCCGTCCGCCTAACCGGCTCAGCCATCCGCGGTTACCCCAACAACCCATCGCCACAGCCTGCCGGACAGTGAGCGGGAGCGTTTCCGGTGCCGAGCTACGCTGCAACACCAACGCCGGACGCACCCCAGGCATGAGGAGAATTTCACCCCTCACCGGGCGGATAATTCCTGCGATCAACCCCAGTAAGGTCGACTTCCCTGAGCCATTAGCGCCTTGAATAGCCGTCAACGTACCGGCCTCAAGACGCAAATTCATCCCGTCAATAACGCCGCGATTCCCATAGGCGAAAGCAACATCCCGCAGACTAGCAACACTCATGACACATCCCCTCTAATTGATAATGATTCTCATTATAGTAGGCTGATCGAATGCACTGGCTCCTTGACCCCTTCACCGTTACCTTTGTCCAACGTGCCGCCCTGGGTGGATTCGCGGTGGCCCTGCTGTGCGCCATCGTCGGAACCTGGGTGGTGCTGCGAGGCATGGCCTTCATCGGCGACGCCATGTCCCACGGCATGCTCCCAGGCATCGCCATCGCTGTGTTGCTGGGCATCAATCCCGTCATCGGGGCAGCGGTCAGCGCGTCAGCCATGGCGTTTGGAATCTCGACTATGTCCCGTCAGCGGCGTCTCTCTCACGACACCTCCATCGGCTTGCTCTTCGTGGGCATGCTGGCGGCCGGTGTCATCATCATTTCGCGCTCACGGTCCTTCGCCGTAGACCTGACAGGCATCCTTTTTGGCGACGTCCTGGCAGTCACGTGGTCCGATATCTGGCTCTTGTGCGGCGTATTGGTTGGCACGGCCGTGATCGCCACGGTTTTTCACCGCCCCTTCTCTGCTCTCACTTTCGACGCGCGGAAAGCTGTCACCTTGGGCATGCATCCCGGGCTGGCTACCACTGTCCTCTTACTCCTGGTCACCGCAGCCATGGCCAGTTCTTTTCAAGTGGTGGGCACACTGTTGGTCTTTGGCTTGCTTATTGCCCCACCGGCCGCCGCGCTGCCGTGGGCCAAATCCATTCCAACCATCATGGCTATCGCCGCCGTTTTGGGCTGCGTTGCGGTCGCCGCCGGGCTCCTCATCTCTTGGCACGCGCGGACCGCCGCCGGCGCCACTATCGCAGCGACCGCCGTCGCACTCTTCTTTGCATCCAGCATTCTTGCCTCCAGCGTCCGGGCCTTTGCTACTGCCAAGGCGGCGCGGCCACTCCTCCACCGAAAGGCACTCTCCGCATGACCTTCCACACCACCAGACGAACCCTCATCACCGCCTTGACCCTGACCTCATTGGTGACGTTGGCCGCCTGCGCCAACACCCCAACGCTGCCCAGAACCGGATAGCAGCGCCGTTCCACACGGCTTCGTTGCCGGCGCCACCGAGGCAGACGAAGCGCAAATCCGTTTGAGCTACCTGTCGGCCGATTCGGGGACCATCACCATGATCGATCCACTCACCGGCGAGGAAGGATTTAGCACCACTGTCCCGGGAGCCACCTCCTTAAGCCACGACGGCAGGTACATCTTTGTCCGCACCACACCCACCGCACCCCTGAAGCTGATTGACACTGGGGTCTGGACCCGCGCCCATGGCGATCACAGCCACTTCTACTCCTCCGCTGCGCACACCGTAGAGACCGATTCGCCCTGCCAGCGGGCACCGCAATAGGGGACGGCAACAAGGTGGCCATCTTCGACGACACCACAGGAACCACCTCGATCCTTCTGCGGGAAGCCCTCGACAAAGGGGAGGTCCACGTAGCGCTGAGCATTCCGGGCACCCCGCATACCGGACTGGCGGTCCCGTACAAGGGACATGTGCTGGTGACAGGCGCCCCGGGCAACGATAAACTCCCCACCACGGTTTCCGCCGTTGGAGCCGCTGATACTTCTGACGGCGCTGGCGCTCTGGAGTCCCTCCCGAATGCTGCGTGCCCGTCATTGCGCGGCCATGCAATCACCAGTTACGGCGTACTCTTCGGCTGCAGCGACGGTGTACTGATGATCAGTGACGACGCAGGTACTCTCACCGCCACCAAGATTCCCTTCCCCAGCGCGAACCCCGGCCAGCGCATCGAATCTTTTGAGCACAGGCCTGGATCCAGTGAACTGACGTCCTTGGCGGGAACGGCTGGGTTGTGGCATCTTGACGCGGCTGCCCAGAAAATCCAGTTCATCAAGAGCCCCGAGCCACTGGTTGCCTCGACCACAGCCGGCAACGGCACCCCCGCTCTGGCCGTTGGCACCAGCGGCACGGTGTACGCCTTCAATACCGAGACCCTCGCTGTAGAAGCACAAGAGCAGCTCCTACCGGCCGCGAAAACGGGCCAGACGCCGTCGCTCGTGGTGGACAACAACCGCGCATACCTGAGCCATCCCAGGACAACAGAAATCCTCGAACTCGATTACCGCGACCAACTCCGCGTGGCCCGCACCTTCACCACCGCTGGAACGCCGGCGCAACTTGTGGAGACAGGGCTGTGAGGGGCCTGTGCAGGGAAGGCAAGACAATGAGCGGAAAAGCCAAGATTGCTGTGGCGGCGCTCCTGATTGCCGCCGCGGGTGCGCTCCCCGCCTGCTCAGCCGCCCATCCCGGTAGCGACACCACAGGTAGCGGCAAGGCAACCATCATGGTGACAACGAATATTCTGGGCGATATCACGCGCAACATTGTCGGCGACACGGCCGACGTCGTGGTTCTCATGGAGGCGAACGCCGACCCGCATTCTTTTGGGGTTTCCGCGTATCAGGCGGGCCAAATGGAGCAGGCTGAGCTGATTGTTTTCAATGGTCTGGGGTTGGAGGAAGCGGTCCTCAATCACGTCTCCTCAGCCGAAAAACAGGGAGTTCCGGTCCTGGAAGTGGGCGCTGCGATCGAGCCGCTGTCGCATCAAAGTGCAGTCGCGAATGGCACGATCGATCCGCATTTTTGGACCGATCCGCAGCGCATCCTCACAGCCATTACGGTGATTGAGGAGGCCGTGGCCCAACACGTGAGCATAGCTAACCCCGAGGCGCTGCACAGCAATGCCGCAAACTATCGCGCCGAGGTGGGCGAGCTGGATGCCTGGATGGCTGCAGAATTTGCCGCTGTGCCAACTGATCGGCGCAAAATCCTCACTAACCACCACGTGTTTGGCTACTTGGCGGACCGTTTCGATCTAACGGTGATGGGTGCTGTCATGCCCAGTGGCACCACGTTGGCCGCACCCAGCGCCGCCGATCTCAGCGCCCTGTCCACCACCATTCGCGAGGCCGGCGTCCCCGCCATTTTTGCTGACACGTCCCAGCCTGAAAAGCTCGCGGAGGTCTTGGCCCAGGAGGCAAAAGTAAAGGTGGAGATCGTTCCGCTGTTCTCCGAATCCCTCAGTGCCCCGGGAGAGGGCGCCGAGAGCTATGTCGAAATGATGCGAACCAACACCACGCGTATGACCACCGCGTTGGCGCGATAATTCCGGGCACCTCGTGGCGGTGCCGGGGACGCGACTGGAGCCCGTCTTGGGCTCGCACAGGGCCCGTATCTGGGCCCTGTACCTGTGGACAGTCCCCAGCGCGCCCAAGGAATCATTCAGCTTGGGCCGGTAGGCTAGTGGGGTGACTGATTCCCCCGCTCTTTCTGCCCCCACACCCGGCCTTTTCATTGCGTTTGAGGGCGGCGACGGCGCCGGAAAATCCACTCAGGCCGCGTTGTTGGCTCAGGCCCTGTCCGACGCCGGCCGCACAGTTTTGCGGACCCGTGAGCCAGGCGGAACTCCCGTAGGCGAAAAGCTACGCTCCTTGGTCTTGGACCATGGTCAGGGTGAGATTGACGCCAGAACCGAGGCGCTCATTTTTGCCGCCGCCCGGGCAGCCCACGCCGCCCAGGTCATCGCCCCGGCAGTGGCCCGCGGTGACATTGTCATCAGCGACAGGTACGCGGATTCGTCCATCGCCTATCAAGGTGTCGGCCGGGGCTTGGGCACCTCCGCCATCGAGACACTCAACGACTGGGCCACCGGCAGCTTGTGGCCGGACCTAACGGTTTTGCTGGACGTCTCCCCCGCTGCCGGCCGGGAACGCCGCACGGCAGGAGATGCCGCAGAAGACAGGATGGAATCCGAACCCGATGGCTTCCACACTGCCATCCGCGCCGCCTTCCTAGAACGGGCCGCGGCCACACCGGATCGCTACCTAGTACTGCCTGCCGACGGAGACATTGGCACCTTGGCCAGCTCCATTGCCGCTCGAGTCACTGCCCTGGTGGCTGGACTTTCCGGTCACACTGGTCACGCCGGCCACGCCGATCACACTGCATCATCTGGGCTTTCCGGTCAGGACCGTGCATGAGCGTCTGGGTTGACCTCCAAGGTCAGGAATCTGTGGTGGCGCAGCTGCGGCGCGCAGCCCAGTCCGGCAGTCCCACGCACGCATGGCTCCTGACGGGCCCACCCGGCTCCGGCCGCTCCAACGCGGCACTGGCATTTGCGGCTGCGCTGGTGTGTGAACAAAGTGAACTCAACGCCCGAGGATGCGGCGTGTGCAAGGCCTGCCACACCACCCTGGGCGGAACCAACGCCGATGTCACCTTCATTGCCACCGAAAAAACCACCATCTCCATCGATGAGGCCCGGTCGCTGGTCCGTAAGGCGCACGACAGCCCCTCATCCGCCCGCTGGCGCGTCATGATTGTGGGCGACGCTGACCGCATGGCTGAGCGCACCACCAATGTCCTCCTCAAGGCCATCGAAGAGCCGCCGCCACGCACTATCTGGATCTTGTGCGCCCCGAGCCCTGCCGATGTCCTGGTCACCATCCGATCCCGCTGCCGCACGCTCACTCTGCGCCTGCCACCTGTTGAGGACGTGGCCGCGCTGCTGGTGCGCCGCGACGGGATCGAGCCTGGGCTGGCGCTTCTCGCCGCCCGCGCAGCGCAAAGCCACATTGGTATTGCGCGACGTCTCGCCAAGGATCCCGGTGCGCGCGAACGCCGCAACACCACTGTCCGACTGCCCCTGAATCTGCGCGATGTCACCACGGCCGTCATGGCCGCCGCATCTCTGCTGGCCCTCGCCCAGGAGGAGGCCGCCTCCTCCAATGAAGAGCGCGACGCCGTCGAGAAGGCCTCGCTGCTGCGGAACCTGGGCGCACCCGAGACCGGGACGCTTCCGCCGCCCATGCGCGCTCAAGTTCGCGCCTTGGAAGAGGATCAGAAACGGCGCGCCAAGCGCTCGGTGACGGACCATCTTGACCGGGCCCTGACGGATCTGCTCTCCTTCTACCGCGATGTGCTGGTACTTCAGCTCGACGCAAGAGGAGGCAACGGCGTCGAACCCGCCGGGGTAGATCTGGTCAACGAGACCCTGCGCGGGGAGCTGAGCGAATTTGCCCGCGGCTCGCGCGCCGAAGCCACCCTGGTCCGCCTTGATGCGATCAACGCCGTGCGCCACCGCCTCACCACCACCAATGTTGCCCCGCTGCTGGCTCTTGAAGCCATGGCAGTCAGCCTGCTCTAAGCCATGAAGGATTTGTTTATGACTGCCCCGAATGTACGACGGCGAAACCGCCTCCGTCTGCCCCTCACCGCCGCCGTGGTTGCGCTGGGCCTGATGCTGGGATCGTGCTCGGTACTGGCTCCCGAGCAGCCTACCGTAAGCTCCGCGGACCCGACGGTGGTGGGCGATGTGCCCGAAAACCTGAAGGATTTCTATACTCAGGCGGTGACGTGGACGTCTTGTAATGGCGGTTTCCAATGCTCTGATGTCGAGGTGCCGATCGACTATTCTGCTCCTGACAAGGCATCCATCAAGCTGTCCGTTATTCGCCTGCCAGCCACCGGAAAACGGCAGGGTGCCATGCTGGTCAACCCCGGCGGCCCGGGCAGTTCCGGCGTCGATATGGTCAAGGACGGGGGCAAGAGCTATTTCTCAGAGAAGTTGCGGGGAGCTTACGACGTGGTGGGTTTTGACCCACGAGGTGTGCAGCGTTCCGCGCCCGTGAAGTGCCTTGATGACGCACAAATGGATGCCGCTCGCCAGATGGTCTTTGACGAAACCACTGACGCCGGCCTGGCGGCAATTGAGGCAGAGGCGAAACGTCAAGCGGATCTGTGCAAAACCAACTCCGGTCCGTCATTGCCCTTTGTGGACACCGTCAGCTCCGCCCGTGACATGGATATTTTGCGGGCCGTGGTGGGTGATTCGAAACTGAACTACATGGGCTTCTCCTACGGCACCAAGCTGGGCGCCACCTATGCCGGGCTGTTCCCTGCCCGGGTTGGAAAATTCTCACTTGACGGCGCCATGGATCCGTCCCTGGACATCGATCAAGTCTCGATGGGTCAAGCCGTGGCCTTTGAAAACGCGTTGCGCGCCTGGGCCGCCAATTGCTTGGCGGGCTCCGAATGCCCCGTGTCGGGAACAGTGGATGAGGCGATGGCCCAAATCCGTGAACTGAACGCCGTCTACACGGACACCCCCCAGCAAACCCCTGAGGGCCGCGTAGTGAATGGAACGGAATTCACCGGCGCACTGGCATTTGGCATGTATTCCACTGACCTATGGGCACCCCTGTCCGGTGCCTTGAAGCAGGCGTTTGCCGGTGACGCCTCAGGCATGCTGATGTTGGCGGACTTCTCCGCCGACAGGGACTCTGATGGCAAGTACAACTCCAACACTTCTGCCGCGTTCACGGCGATCAATTGCCTGGACTACCCCATGAACTCAGACCTTGCACACATGGATCAGCAGGCTGAGCTCCTGCGCAAGGCCGCCCCCACTTTTGCGGACCTGTTGTCCTACTCGGGCATGAGCTGCAAGTTCTGGCCCTACAAGGCAACCGGCAAGCCGGCCACCATTTCCGCTAAGGGCGCCGGCCCCATCTTGGTGGTTGGCACCACAGGCGATCCGGCAACCCCGTACGCCTGGGCCGAAGCGTTGGCTAAGCAGCTTGATTCCGGCGTTTTGGTCACGTGGAAGGGCGAAGGCCACACCGCCTACGGCCGCTCCAACGCGTGCCTGACATCTGTGGTGGATGACTACTTTGTGGACGGAAAGGTGCCCGTCGCGGGTACCAGCTGCTAGCAATCGGGCTATGGCTGCGCTTTTTGCGGGGATTTTGGGTGGTTTGAGGGAGCTGCCAGCAAGGGCCGATTTTGTACATCGGCCCCGAACATATTAGACTGGTTTCTTGTGTTCGGTACTTGATCCCGCAAGGGGCCAGATCAGCACAGGCCTCCATAGCTCAGTTGGTAGAGCGTTTCACTCGTAATGAAAAGGTCAACAGTTCGATTCTGTTTGGAGGCTCCACTAAAACCCCGCCACGGCGGGGTTTTTTGGTTAATCCGACTTCCAAACCCCCAGTTGATGCGGCGTGGACGGGCAAATTCAAAGCCAGAATGTATCGATCCGTGAGCTTTGGTCGTTTACGGAGCTCTAAACGACCAAAGCTCACGGATCGATACTGGATACACTCCGCTTGGGCTCGCCTCCCGCCCATTTTTCACCATCAGCGCCGAATCTCGGGTCTACCATGAGCCCATGGAGGGAATTCCCCAGTCACGCAATGCCCCGCCCCGGCCTCCGGCGCGTGAACCCGGTCGCGTCCACTGGATGGAGCTGTTCTTCGATCTGGTGTTCGTAGCATTCGTGGGGCAGCTGGCCCACGGTATTCATGGCGATCCCGGCTGGCCAGAGTTCGGTACCTACCTGTTGCTTTTCTTCCCAGCGTGGTGGGCATGGGTCAATATTGTCTCAGTCATCAATCTTCTGCCCGGGCTCTCCGCCCGCGCGCTGGGCCTGGCGATGCTGTCTGCCATGGCGGCCTCGGCACTCATGGCTGCATCCGCGCCCGAAGCCTTCGGCGACAGGGCATGGGCGTTTTCGCTGGCCAACGGCGCCCTGCGAGTGCTGCTCCTTGTGTTGTGGCTACGCCAGCACCGAGAACATTCGGCCGACCCCTCCTGGCGGATCTGGATCTACAACGGCGGCACCGCCACCCTCTGGCTCGCCGCAGCGCTCCTGCCGCTGCCGGCCGCCGTGGTGCTCTGGGCGGTTTCCATTGCGGTGGAGGTGGGCATGGTGGCCAACAGCAACCGGATCGGGGCCGACCGCAGCATGGCCTCCATCAACATTGAACACGCCGCCGAGCGCTTGGGCTTGTTCGTCATCATCGTGCTGGGAGAATCGGTGTTCAGCATTGTCACGGATGCCTCGGCCGACTGGAGTCCGGGCGCCGGGCTCGCGGCGTCACTAGGGTTCGTGATTGTGGCCCTGCTCGGCTGGGCGTTCTTCCAATACGGCGTGGGCACGCTATCCGCGGGACTGGAGCGGCTCCATGAGCGCGGGGACCTCGCCGGCATCTTGCAGACCACACTGTTCATGCCGTTTGTGCTGGTGGTTGGCGTGACCTCAATTGCCGCCAGCATCGCCACAGCCATCCCTGAGCCGTTTGAGCGGCTGCCTCTGGGTGCGTCCATTGCCCTTGGCGGCGGGATCGCTCTGCTCCACGGCATGAACGTCTCGGTCTCCTGCGCTATGGCCAGCCACCCCGCGCGGCCAATGCCTGGAACGTCCCCACAGTGGTAATTGCGCTGGTTCTCATACCGGTCAGTACTCGGGTGCCGGCCGCCGCCGCACTTGCCTTGCTGGTGTCGCTGTTGGTGCTGGTAACGGCCTACGTTGAATTCAAGGCACGACGCCGGGCGCGGGATAGTTGAGCGCGTGGCGGGGCCCACACACCCAAGGGGCCACTAGTACAGACGCGCCAGCGGCTGCACTTGGGGCGGGCGTGGGGCTCAGTCCCAGGGGAAGACGACGCCTTCGCCGACCACCTTCAGTGACAGTTCCGTGCCGGGGCGGGCCAACATCGCGTTCCAATGCCTGATGGTGATGATTTCGCCACCGACCGGCTGGTGCGGATCGAGGGGGTGATCGGCGTCGACCTTGATAGCGTCCAATTGGATTCGGACAGTAGTTTCGGGGCCAAAGTAATCGGTGTCGACCACGCGCCCGCGGATGGGGCCGCCGTCGGCAATACGGATTTGTTCGGGCCGGAGCATCAGATGCACTTTGCCTTGAATGGGTGGGCGGCGTACGGGGATTCCGCCGAGCGAGCAGAGCGCTAGGGAGCCTTCCAGCCATGCTTCGATAATGACGGCGTCTCCCAGAAATTCTGCCGTGGCCCTGTCAGCCGGGCGGGTGTAGACAACGAAGGGACTGCCGATTTGGGCCAGCCTACCGTCGCGCATGACGGCCACTTGGTCGGCGAAGCTGAGCGCCTCCGCTTGATCGTGCGTGACGAGGATGGTGGTCACCCCGGCCTGTTCCAATGTTTGGGAGACCGCGCGCCGGGTAGCAACGCGCAGGCCAGCATCGAGCGCGCTGAACGGTTCATCCAACAGCATCAGTTCCGGCTGGCGGGCCAGCGCCCGCGCCAAGGCCACACGTTGCTGCTGTCCACCGGATAGCTGGTGCGGGCGGCGCTTGGCATAGGAGGGGTCCATCGAGACCATTTCCAGCAACTCCCCCACCCGCAGCGATGCAGCTTTACCTCGCAAAGGCAACCCGAAGGCGATGTTGGCGCCCACGTTCAAATGCGGAAATAGTGCACCATCCTGCGCCACGTAACCAACGCTGCGCTTGTGGGCAGGATTCCACTGGGACGGTCCGGCCACTTCTTTTCCACCGAGTGCGATCCGGCCAGAATCGGGTGCCGAGAAACCTGCAATGAGCCGCAGTAGCGTGGTTTTTCCGGAGCCGGATGGCCCCACGATGGCTGTGGTGCGCCCTTGCATGACGTCCAAGTCCACGCCCTTGAGCACATCGGTGCCACCAAAACTCTTGTGCACATCGCTGACCTGCAAATGCGCCGGGGCATCGCTGGTGGCCTGCACAAAGGTCCTGCTCCCTGCCGTGACCGGCACAGGCGTACTTACAGCGGCGCCGTCGGCTGCGGGGTCGCCGGCTGCAGCTGCGCCGGACTGTTTGGGGTGAGAGGTCATTGGCCGGCCGCTTTCTTGGATTGCACGAACAGGAGGTAGGTCATGGGTGCCGAGAGCAGAATCATCAGCAAGGCATAGGGGGCAGCGCCCATGTAGTCGATTTCGCTGCTCAGCGACCAGAACTGCGTGGCCAGGGTCCGGGTGCCATTGGGGGCAAGCAGCAAGGTTGCTGTCAGCTCATTGGCAATTCCAAGGAACACCAGAGCGGCACCACCTGCCGCCGCCGGAGCTGAGAGCCGCAATGTCACGCGCATGAACGCCAGCAGGGGCGGTTTGCCTAGCGCCTGGGCGGCCTCATCGAGTTCATACGGCACCTGAGCCAGACCTGCCCGCAGGTTCACGAGTGCTCGCGGCATGAACAACAACGCGTAAGCGGCCACCAGCACCAAGGAACTTTGGTAAATCGCGGGCACGTTGTGGACAGTGATTGTCACCAGTGCCAACGCCACCACAATGCCCGGCATGGAACTGGAAATATAGTTCACGGCTTCCAGAACCTTACTGACGGGCCCGGCATGTCGGACCACCAAATAGGCCAGAGGGAAGGCCAACACCGTTGTCAGCAAGGCGCCGGCCAAGCCATAGCCCAACGTTTGCAGCAACGTTTGCAGTAGATCGGAGCGCTGCCAGATGGCGGCTCCCCCGGCAACCAGCCAGCGGCCCACATGCCACAGCGGAACACCCAGGGCCAGCGCCGACACCGCGATCAGGAACAGCTGACTGGGCCCCTGAAAGACGCCAAGTTTGAGGCGGCTGGGGTTTGATTGCACACCAGCACCAACCCGCGCATACCGGGCACTGCCGCGGGCCCTGGACTCGGCCAGCAAGAGTAACAGGCAAAAGACCACCAGGACGCTTGCGAGCATATTCGCTGCAGCACCGTTGAACGTGGACCGGAACTGGTCATAAATGGCGGTGGTGAAGGTGTCGAACGCAATCATGGCGAAGGCGCCGTATTCGGCCAAAAGGTGCAAGGACACCAGCAGCGCCCCGCCGGCCGTTGCGAGCCGAAGCTGCGGCAACACCACACGGAAAAATACTCGTACAGGTCCAAGACCCAAAGATGCCGCCGACTGTTCCAACGCCGGATCCAAGCGGCTCAGCACGGCCGCAACGGGAATGTACACTAACGGAAAATAGGACAGCACCGAAATGAGGACACCGCCAAAGATCCCACCCAGAGACGGAATGGCGCTGACCCAGGCATAACTGTTGACGAAGGCCGGGATAGCCAGAGGTGCCGCCAGAAGTACGGCCCAGACCTTATGTCCAGCAAGGCTGGTGCGCTCCACCAACCAAGCACCGCCAACGCCAATCACCACACACAGCGGCACGGTGATGAGCACCAACAACAGCGTATTGAACAGCAGTTCGCCAACACGGGGTCGGAACACCATCGCAATCACGGTGTCCCACCCGGTGTTGGCGGTAGCGACCACCACGAATCCCAGCGGCAGCACGGAGAACGCGGCAATCACCAGGCACAGCACAACGACGGGCCAGGGGCCGAGGTGTGGACCCCGCCCCCCAGCCTTCTTAGCCAAGGTGCGCTTGGCCAAAGTATTGGCACCCAACCTAGGCGCCGACGTCGTACGTTGCTTGGAAGTCATTGACGTTAGAGCAGACCTGCCTGCGTCATGAGATCGGTAACCTGCGCAGAGTTCAACTTGGCAGGATCGATCTTGGGGGCTTGCAGATCGGCCAGCGGGGTCAGCTTCTCGTTGGCAGCAACGTCAGAGCCCACCGGGTACTCGAAGCTGGTGCCGGTCTGGAGAATGGTCTGACCAGCCTTGCCAGTGACGTACTCGAGGAACTTCGCAGCACTGGTCTGATGCGCACTGGAGGCCAAAACGCCACCGCCGGAGATCGAAACGAATGCGCCCGGATCTTCATTCTTGAAGTAGTGCAGGGCCACGTTCTTGGAGTTCTCGCCGGTCTTGGCCTGATCGCCAAAGTAGTAGTAGTGGTAGATGACGGCGCCTTCAACCTCGCCAGCATTGACAGCCTTCATGGCCGTGCTGTTGCCCTTGTAGGACTTGTAGTTTTCCTTCATGGACTTCAGCCAGGACAGCGTGGCGTCTTGGCCCTTGAGCTCCAGCATGGCCGAAACAATGGCCTGGAAATCAGCGCCGGACGGTGACGCGGCCCAGCGGCCCTTCCAGGCGGGATCGGCCAAGTCCATGATGGATTTGGGCAGTTGCGCCTCGGTCAGCTTGGTCTTGTCGTAGGCAAAGACGGTGCTGCGGGCGGCAATTCCGGTCCACTTGTTGGTGGACGGGCGGTATTCCGCCGGGACCTGCTCCTGCACCTTGGCGCTGGTGTCGGCGAAGAGGCCGGCATTTTCAACCTGCGTCATGGCTGGGGAGTTTTCCGTCAGGAACACATCGGCCGGCGACTTGGCACCTTCAGCGATGATCTGGTTGCTCAGCTCAAGGTCGCTGCCCTGGCGGAGAATGACCTTGATGCCTGTTTCCTTGGTGAACTCATCAACCCACGCCTGTGTGAGTGATTCATGCTGGGCGTTGTAGACGGTGATGGCGTCATTTGCGCCGCCGGATGCACCATTGCTCTCCGACGGTGTGGTGGAGCCGCTGCAGGCCGCAAGGGCAAGAATGGAGGCGCCTGCAATGACGGTCAGAGTGCTTTTTCGCAACGTCTTCAGGGTGGACCAGGTCAACATGAGAGCCTTTCGGCAGTAGAAACAATTAGCGAAGATAAGTTGATCGTAATCGATCAAAGGGAACGCTAACCTTACTTTTCCCCTAATTGTGACGCAGCTCACTGCGCCATCAGTGGTGTTTTCACATTTCCGGTGGCCTCAATACCGACTACTGCGCAGTAGATGACGTTTTGTGCAGCAACTCTGCGGCCCGCGCTACACGCTGGTGCACCAGCTCCGCTTTGAGCTCCACGGCCTGGGTAGTGCCCACGCCCAGCCTCAGTAAGGCCAGTGACTCTGCCGTTGCCGCCAGAGCATTGCCAGCCCTGGATAGCTCCCGGTGCACGTCATTGAGGTATCCGCCCGTTCCTGTAGGGATTTCCATCCCCTCGCTGGGACCGGCTGCCTGCGCCTCCACGGCTAGGCCGCGCACCACAGGCAGCAGGTCCGCTAGCCGGTCTGCCAGCCGCACCATGGCGTCATAGTTTTCGGTAGCCATCGCCGCCTCCGGCGCTTCGGCTTCTGCTAGCCCTTCAAGCATTTGGTGGAAACGGTCAAGTCCACGGCGGAAACGGTCATGGGCTCGACGCCACACACCCTTGCCGAGTTCGGCATCGTCGCGCTTGGCCTGCCGGCTGGCACTAAAAAGCCCCTTGAACATGCCGCTCATAGATACTGTCCCGGGCTGCCCGATTCGGCCCCGCCAGTGATGGAGCCAGAGCCATCGCCGGACACTGCTCGCGGCCCATCTGAGCCCGCCGGCGCGCGCTGCGGCTCACCGTTAGGGCCCACCACCACGCCCGGGGCAATGACGGTTCCGGGCGGCAGTTGGTGCAACGCCATCCGGGATGCCGTCTGCTGATTCGCCATGGCCTGTGCCGCCAGCGCCGTCTGAATGCCGTGAAACAGGCCCTCCAACCAGCCCACCAGCTGAGCTTGGGCAATGCGCAGCTCGGCGTCCGACGGCGCTTTTGTCTCCGAAAACGGCAGGCTCAGGCGGTGCAGTTCTGCCACGAGCTCAGGAGCCAGGCCGTCTTCGAGCTCGGCGATGGACGCTTGGTGAATTTCCGCGAGGCGAGTACGTGCAGCGTCATCGAGCGGGGCACTCTTCACCTCGTCCAGAAGCTGTTTGATCATGGTGCCAATCCGCATGACCTTCGCTGGCTGGTCCACCATCGCCGCCACATTGCTCGGCTTCTTGACGGCGGCAGGCTCGTCCGACTCGTTCAGCGCAGTCTTGTCCTGCCCCGCAGCTACCAGCCCGTCCAGAACACCGTCCACAACCTTGTCCTCGGCCGCATTGTCAGGGGCCGGGATCTGCGCCTTTTCACTCATAACGCCAGTCTCTCATGTGCCCGCAGCTTCCGTCCCGATCACTGTTACGGCCAGTGTCACTGATATGTCTTTACATTTGTAACAGCCGTGGTCTGCGGGGGCTTTTCCCGCGTCTAAAAGAACGACGGCGGGTGAGCTCACCCGCCGTCGTTCTTGTCTTTGAAACACCGCCAGCAGAAACTAGCAGCAGCGACCTTCAGGATTGGCGTCCTGGCGGTCAGTCTTATCGCGCCAGAACTCCTTGACCGTCATGGGCGCGGTGGCACAGGCGGTGGCCTGGTGATGCTCAAGATACTTGTCGTAAGAATCCTCGCCGAGGACCCCCTTGAGGTACTTGTTCACCGCCATCAGGCCGCGGCCGGCGCTGCGCAACACGTCCATGACTAGTGACCGGACCGTGCTGTTTGCTTGCCGGATTCAGCCCATTCCTTGACAAGCACCTTCTCGGCCGCGTTGGGAAGTACCGAAGCCGGGGCGAAAATACGCGATGCCACGGCAGGGTCTTCCATGCTGGGTCCGCCACCGGCCTTGATGGCGCGGATGGTGACCAGAATGGCCGTCGCAATGACGATCAGGGACAGCACCACAAAGATGATGGACAGTGTTCCCTGCACGAAGGTATTGCGAACAACGGCCTCCATTGCTGCAACAGTCTTGGCCGTACCGTGACTGGTTTCGCCGTTAGCCAGCGCCGTCTTGAACGCGTTGTGCTGAGCCCAGTAGCCCACGGCCGGGACGGTGGAGAAGATCTTCTGGAAGGAAGCAACCACTGTCACAACGGTGACAAAAGCGAGCGGCAGCGCCACCATCCACAGGTACTTCACGTGCGTGGTCTTGGAAACGATCACGAGGCAGACGGACAGCGCAATGGCGGCCAGCAGCTGGTTGGCGATTCCGAAGAGCGGGAACAAGGTGTTGATGCCACCCAGCGGATCGGTGACTCCCATGATGAGGATCGCTCCCCAACCGGCCACCATGATGCCCGTGGTGATCCACGAGCCCGCGCGCCAAGAGGTGTCCTTGAACTTCGGCACAAAGTTACCAATGGAATCCTGCAGCATGAAGCGCGCAACGCGAGTTCCGGCGTCGACAGCGGTGAGGATGAAGAGCGCCTCAAACATGATGGCGAAGTGGTACCAGAAGCTCATCATCGCTTGGCCGCCGGCCACCTGCTGCATGATGTGCGCCAGACCCACGGCGAGGGTGGGGGCGCCGCCGGTGCGCGAAACGATGGACTCTTCGCCAACGTCGGACGCGGTTTGGGCCAGGGTTGCGGGGTCAACGTGCACACCGGTCAGGCCCAGCGAGTTCACGAACGCCGCCGCACCTTCGATGGTGCCGCCGGTGGCCGCCCCCGAGGAGTTCATGGCGAAGTAAATGCCGCGGTCAATGGACAGCGCCGCGACCAGCGCCATGATGGCCACGAAGGACTCCATGAGCATGCCGCCGTAGCCAATGTAACGGGCCTGGCGTTCCTTTTCGATCAGCTTGGGCGTGGTGCCGGAGGCGATCAAGGCGTGGAAACCGGACAGCGCGCCACAGGCAATGGTGACAAACAGGAACGGGAACAGTGTGCCGGAGAAGACCGGGCCGTCGCTGCGGCCAGCAAATTCGCTGAATGCCGGGACGTTGATGGTGGGCCGGACCAGCACAATGGAGCCGGCCAGCATCACGATGGTGCCGATCTTCATGAATGTGGAGAGATAGTCGCGCGGGGCCAGCAGGAGCCAGACGGGCAAGATGGCGGCAATGAAACCGTAGACGATGATGCACCAGGCGAGCGTGGTGCGGTCCAGATGGAATGCGGCAGCGCCCCATTCGGTGGCTGCGACCATGCCGCCGCCAATAATGGCCGCGAGCAGCAGTACGACGCCGATCAAGGAGACTTCCATGACCTTGCCGGGGCGCAGGAAACGCAGGTACACGCCCATGAACAGGGCGATCGGGATGGTCATGGAGACCGAGAAGACGCCCCACGGGGATTCGCCCAGTGCGTTGACAACCACCAGGGCCAGGATGGCAACAATGATGATCATGATCAGCAGGGTGGCGATCAGGGCAGCGGTGCCGCCGATGACGCCGAGTTCTTCGCGCGCCATCTGGCCCAAGGAACGGCCGCCGCGGCGCATGGAGAAGTGGAGGACCAAGTAATCCTGGACCGCACCGGCAAGAACGACGCCGACGATGATCCAGATAGTGCCGGGCAGGTAACCCATTTGGGCTGCAAGGATGGGGCCCACGAGGGGGCCAGCGCCGGCAATGGCGGCGAAGTGGTGTCCGAAGAGGACGTTGCGGTCGGTGGGGACGAAGTCCTTGCCGTCGGCCTTGTATTCGGCCGGGGTGGCGCGCTTGTCATTGGGCTTGACGAGAAATTTCTCGATGACCTTGGAGTAGAAACGGTAGGCAATCAAGTAGGTGCACACTGCGGCGAAAACGAACCAAATGGCGTTGACTGATTCACCGCGAACCACTGCCAACATGACCCAAGCAACGCCACCCAACAGCGCAATGGCTGCCCAGATGGCGATCTTGATCGGAGTCCACTTATGAGCCTCTGCCTCTTCTTCGAGGTTGACGGCTACGGGTGGCAGATCCGGGTCCTGGACTAAAACATCGGCTGGTTCATCAGCCCTGCTCGACGGCACACTCATATTATTCCCTACGCTAAAACTTCAATTACGGCCTTTTGAGGGTAGGCACAGGATATGGGTCACAGTCCCGATGTGGCGTCAATCATGCTCTCCAAGCGACGAGTGGTAGTGAATGCGCGGCGAGTGGCAGGCGAGCGGCGCATCGCAAGGTGCTGACGTATCTGCAGGAGCGTTGGTAGTGCGGGCACCTCCTATCAACGCTCCCGCAGCGAATGGGGTTAAACCCGATACGCTCCCGCAGCAATTGGGGTTTAACCCGAAACGCTCCCGCACAAGGTGAGGGAGCGTCGGCCAAAAAGCCCCGAAAGGTGAGGAAGCCCCTCTGCGTCAGGCTGGTTGTGAGTCACTCATTAACCGTTGATTGAAGGAGCCGGCCGTGGCCGTTGATAACAAGGGATTTACCCGTGAAGAGATCCGTGAGTTCGTGCATGAGTACTATTTGCAGCCGCGGGGGTCGCGGAAGGAGTGGCTTGCCTCGAAGTCCATCTCCGATTGGATCTTCCGCAGGTGGCGCACGATGGTGGTCGAAGGCGATATCGACCGGGGCCTGATTCCGCGAGAACATGGAGGTATGGTCCCGACAAATAGTGAGCTCTCCGCGTTTGAAAAAGCACGCGCGAAAGAGATAGCCGCCCATCGTGTTGAAGTCGAAAAATTCCAGAAGCGCATTGCTGAGCTTGAAGGAGTAAATTCGGCTCTGGGAAAAGCTATAGGGCTCTTGCACGAGTTGAACGTGCCAGAGTCCGATACAACCCCGACGAGCGATCAGAAGCGTTCATAGCAGCTGAGACCACCCTCGTCCTGGAGCTGAAAGAGCTCACCAGATCCCAGCGGACGGCTCTGAAGCTGACCGGGGTTTCGCGTGGGACCTGGCACTACAGGTTCAATCCCCGCCCAGGCGTGGAGAACCCCACCCATCAAGCCGACCGGGCCTATGAAAGCCGGATCAGTACCATCCATCAGGAGTGGATTCTTGAGTTCATTCTGGCCGGCTGGGAGAAGAACAACTCCGTGGATCATTCTTTCGCCACGGCCTGGGACAACGGCGTGATGATCGCCTCCCGCCGCACGTGGTGGCGGGTCGCGGCAGAGTACGAGGACCAGAATGCGCGCCCCACAGTCCCGACCAAACGCGGCGGTAAACGCGGCACCGCGCAGAAGCCGGTTCTCAAGGCCACCGGTCCCTGCCAGGTCTGGTCTTGGGACATCAGTGACGTCTATTCCAAGTGGCAGGGAAGGGTTTACAAGGTGTATTCCATCATGGATATCTACTCCCGGGAGATCGTCGGCTGGCGGATCGAGGAACGCGAGGCTGACTACCTCGCCGTCGAGATGTTCGAGGCCGCCATCGCCCGCTACGGCGCCCCGCGCGTGGTTCACGCGGACTCGGGCCCATCCATGAGGTCACACCTGCTCCGTGACTCTCTCAATTCCCACGGCGTGGAACTCACTTTTAACCGTCCCTACGTCTCCAACGACAATCCCTTCAGTGAGTCAGGTTTTCGCACGATGAAATATCGGCCCGGTTACCCTCGAATCTTCGAAAGCCTCGAGGCCGCCAGGGACTACCTCACCGACTACGTGCGCTGGTACAGCAACGATCACAAACACTCCGGCATCGCCTTGTTCTCACCAGCACAAGTCCACGACGGGTCCTGGAAAGAGCTCTGGGATAAACGCGAAAAAACCCACCAGGAATACTACGAACAAAACCCAGGAAGGTTCCGCCAACGACCCACCACACCAGCCCCAGCCCAACACGTAGGGATCAACCTCCCCAAACCCGAAGAACACCAAAAAATAGCCTAGTGACTCCACACAGCTTGACAATTTTCGAGCGTCGGGTCAAAAACCCCGAAACGTGAGGAAGCGTCGGTGGGTGGTGGATGGGCCGGCATCTAGAGCGTCAGTAGCACCTTGCCGACATGCGCGCCCGAATCAAAGTATTCATGCGCGGCGGCGACTTGCTCCAACGGGAACGTCTTGTCCACCATGGGCTTGATAGCGCCGCTGGCAATCAGGGGCCAGACGTGCTCGCGCACGCCTTCCATGATGGCTGTCTTTTCCTCAACCGGCCGGGCACGCAGCGTGGTGCCAATAATGGCCGCGCGTTTGGTGAGCAGCGCACCCAGGTCCAGTTCCGCCGTCGCACCTCCCTGCAAGCCAATAACCACCAAACGGCCATAGGTGGCCAAGGCGGCCACATTGCGGGCCAGGTATTTAGCGCCGACGACGTCGAGAATCACGTTTGCGCCTTGACCCTCGGTAAATTCGTTGACTCGGTCCCCGAAGTCTTCGGTGCGGTAGTTGACGGCCGCATCGGCTCCGAGGTAGCTGGTGAGCATGGCGACCTTCTCGTCGCTGCCGGCCGTGGCAATAACTCGCGCACCGGCCGCCTTGGCGAGCTGGATGGCCATAGCCCCAATGCCGCCGGCGCCGCCGTGAATGAGCACCGTCTCGCCGGGCTGCAGCTGAGCCGTCATGAACAGATTCGAGTGAACCGTGGCAGCAACCTCAGGTAGCCCTGCGGCGGAAATCACATCAATTCCTTCTGGCAACGGCAGCACTTGACCTGCCGGAACACAGACCTGAGCCGCATAACCGCCCCCTGTGAGCAAGGCCACAACCTTCTGGCCAACGCTGAACGGCTTAGTCACGTTCGTCCCAAAAGCGGCGATCCGACCCGACACTTCCAAGCCCAAAATGGGGGAGGCTCCGGGTGGCGGCGGGTAGAAACCACGGCGCTGCTGCACGTCAGCACGGTTGATTCCCGCGGCAATCACGTCAATAAGCACCTCACCCGGGCCCGGCTGCGGCGCAGGGACCTCGGATATGGCCAGAACCTCCGGCCCGCCGTTGCCCGTTGTAACAATCGCCTTCATAACCTTCTCCATTGCCGTTTTCACCCTGCGAATCCTCAAGAGGGCCGCCACTCATTTTGGTGGCATGGCCCTGCCTATGAAACACTACTAGTGTAAGGAAGGTTGTCCGAGCGGCCGATGGAGCTGGTCTTGAAAACCAGTGTGCGGTAACCCCGTACCGCGAGTTCGAATCTCGCACCTTCCGCGCTAAAAGAGGGAAGTAATCTCATCACGAGATTGCTTCCCTTTTGCGTTCCCCTGGCCTTTCCGGCCGCGAGGCTGCCTGGCGTGGCGAAACCGGGCCGCCGCCTGAATTTCACTGTGGGCTTCCACTCCCCCGACCGCCGAATGCCCTCTCGCCAGCCAAAAGCACTCATTCAAACAGTGAAGCAAGTCACACTAGGCTCTTGCGAACGTAATGGAACATTTTCCAAAGTCACCGAACAGAGCCTGTGAGTTTACCTGACCGACTCAACCCGTTCATGAATGATTCACGTCAATGCACTTGGCTCAATAGCGTTCCCTTATTTCTGTCCGCGGAGTGCCTTGTGCCGTTCTCGGAGCAGCTTACGGGCGATCATCACTCAAGGCACAACGGCGTGCCACCCATTCGAGAGTTGGAGACATGACGAGCAACAACTTCTACAAGGCAGGACTCGGGGCCGCCTTGGCCCTAGGGCTCGCCGTTGCACCGCTGGCGATTTCGCCCGCGCTGGCCAACGACGGACCCACACCAACAGAAACCACAGCAGCTGCGAGCACTGAAGCAGCCGCAAAGCAAAGTCCGACGGCGGATCCCTCACCGACTCTCGCAGCGGCACCGGCGGCTCCTCTGGCAGCCGCCCCGGCACCGGCGAACGTCATCATCAACGAGGCCTATGTCAACGGTGGCAGCGCTAACGCCACCTACAAGAATAAGTTTGTGGAGTTGTACAACCCCACCGCTGCGGACATCAACCTAAGCGGCTGGTCACTGCAGTACCGCTCCGGGACAGGATTAGCGGCACCCACCGGACTGACTCCCCTGTCCGGCACCATCAAGGCCAACGATTACTTCCTGATCAAGGGCAACTCCAACGGTGACGCGGGCCTTGAACTACCTGCCACCGACGCGGATTCCAGCGGATTTGCTTTTGCTGGTGGTGGCGGCACGCTCATCCTCTCTAACCAAGCCACCAAGCTGCCGGCAAACTTGGCCACGGGCTCCCTCACTGGCACGGCCGGTGTCGTTGATCTTCTGGGCTTCGGCACCTCCAACACTTTTGAGACAGCCGCGTCCTCGGCCGCTTCAGTCACCAACTCCCTGAACCGCAGCAACTTCGCGGACACAGACAACAACTCGTTGGACTTCACCCGTGCAACCCCCACCCCACCGGCACCCAGGGCGCAGGCGAGCCGCCCGCTCCCCCGAAGATGCCGGTATCAAAACCATCGCCGAGATCCAGGGCGAGGGCGCCAAGAGCCCCCTCGAAGGATCCACCGCCACCACCAAGGGCAAGGTCACCGCCGCCTACCCCACCGGCGGATTCAACGGCTACTTTATCCAGACCCCCGGGACCGGTGGCGATCTGGACATGGCAACCCACAAGGCCTCCGATGGCATCTTCGTCTATTCACCCGCGACCGTGGGTAGCGTCAACATTGGCGATTACGTCCAGGTCAAGGGACTCGTCAAGGAATTTGGCGGCGCCACCGGCAGTACCACTACCGAGATCGACGTCGCCGCAGGTGGAATGACCAAACTGGACGACGCAGCGGTAGAGGTCAAGGCCGCCGTCGTCAGCGTTCCGGCAAGCACGGACGCACGCGAAACGCTCGAGGGCATGCTCGTTGCGCCCCAAGGTAAATTCACCATCACGGACAACTACTCACTGAGCAACTATGGCGAAGTCGGCCTGGCGACCGGGACCGCCCCGTTGGTCCAGCCCACCGCCGTGGCTCCGTATGGATCCGATGCATACAAGGCACAGGTTGAGCAGAATGCTGCCCGTGCCATCAAGCTCGACGACGGCGCCAGCACCAACTTCCTCAGCGCCGCCGGCTCTGTTGTTCCCTTGCCTTGGCTGAGCCAGGGTACGCCGATGCGCGTTGGATCCGTCTCCGAGTTCATTGCTCCGGTGATTTTCGATGACCGTAACAGCGCCTACAAGTTCCAGCCTCTAGAAGCACTGACCCCAGACAACGCGGGAAATGTGCAGCCCATCGCTTTCGGAAACACCCGGGCAGATGCACCCAATGACGTCAAGGGCAACCTCAAGGTTGCGTCCTTTAACGTCCAGAACTACTTCACCGAGACCGGTGATAAGAACCCCAGCTGCCAGTTCTACACCGACTACAGCGGCAACAAGATCAGCGTTAAGGGTGGCTGCGACCAGCGCGGAGCCGCCGATGCCGCGAATCTCTTGCGTCAACAGGACAAGATCGTCTCTGGCATCAACGCCTCCACGGCAGATGTGCTTTCGTTGGAAGAGATTGAGAACTCTGCAAAGTTTGGCAAGGACCGCGACGCGGCTCTGTCCACGCTCGTTGATGCCCTCAACGTAGCGGCCCCGGGAGTCTGGGACTATGTCCGCTCACCTGCTGCAGATAAGCGTCCCGCCGTTTCTGTAGAGGACGTGATCCGTACGGCCTACATTTACAAGAAGGCCGTCGCCGTGCCCGTTGGCGAATCGGTCATCCTTGATGATGCCGCTTTCACCGGCATTGCCCGGCAGCCGCTGGCCCAGTCCTTCAAGTTGGTTGGTGCCGCCGATTCTTCCAAGGTGCTGCTGATAGTCAACCACTTCAAGTCCAAGGGTTCAGCGATCGGAAACGACACCGATCAGGGGCAGGGCAACTCCAACCTGGCCCGCGTAGCGCAAGCTAAGGCTCTGGTGAAGTTCTCCACTGAGCAGCAGACCGCGCAAGGTACCAATAAGGTCCTCCTGATGGGTGACTTCAACGCCTATGGCTTTGAGGATCCCATCACCGTCATGACTGCCGCCGGTTACGTTGACCAGGATCCCAAGACGGGTAAGCACTCGTACAGCTTTGGCGGGATGGTTGGCTCACTGGACCATGTTCTTGCTTCCCCGGCTGCCGAAAACATCATCACAGGCGCCGACATTTGGAACATCAACTCCGCTGAGTCCATTGCCATGGGCTACAGCCGTTACAAGTACAACGCAACGGACTTCTACACCCCGTCCATGTTCTCTGCTTCAGACCATGATCCCGTGGTGGTGGGCTTGAACCTCGCTACTGCTCCGGTAACGACTAAGGAAATCAACCTTCTAAACATCAATGATTTCCACGGCCGCATTGACGCCAACACGGTGAAGTTTGCCGGCACGGTGGAGCAGCTGCGTGCAGCCTCAGGCGATGCCAATACGGCGTTCCTGTCCGCTGGCGATAACATCGGTGCAAGTGTGTTTGCCTCGTCATCGCAAGACGACTTGCCCACCATTAATGTGCTGAACGCGCTGGATCTGCAGGCGTCCGCCGTCGGAAATCATGAGTTCGACAAGGGCTTCGCTGATCTGGAAGGCCGTGTGGTTGACGCAGCCAACTGGGACTACCTCGGTGCCAACGTGTACAAGAAGGGCACCACCACCCCGGCGCTCGATGAGTACAAGATCGTCACGGTCAATGGCGTGAAGGTGGCCATCATCGGCGCCATCACTCAGGAGACCCCAACCCTCGTCACTCCGTCCGGCATCTCCATGCTGGACTTCGGTGATCCCGTTGAAGCAGTCAACCGCGTGGCGAAGAAGATCACCGACGGCAATCTGGCCGATGTCATCGTGGCCGAATACCATGAGGGAGCCGGAGCCGGAACACCGGAAAAGGCAACCCTCGAGCAGGAAATTGCCGCAGGCGGCGCCTTCAAGGAGCTCGTGACAAAGACCAGTGCCTCGGTCAACGCCATCTTCACCGGGCACACTCACAAGCAGTACGCCTGGGATGCACCCATCCCTGGCATTTCCGCTGATGCGGCCTTGAAGACCCGCCCCGTGCTCCAGACCGGAAGCTATGGCGAGTTTATCGGCCAGATCAAGCTCACGGTCGACGCCGACAACAAGGTTGTCTCCTACACGCAGCGCAATGTGCCCCGAACCACCGCTGACGACGCCGCGCTCGTGGCCAAGTTCCCCCGCGTGGCGGAGGTCAAGACGATCACCGACAAGGCTCTGGCCGATGCCAAGGTTGCCGGTAGCGTCCCCGTTGGCAAGATCGCAGCTGACATCACCACGGCGCAGACCTTCGACGCCGCAACGAACAAGTTCATTCGTGACGACCGCGCCAGCGAATCCACTCTAGGCAACCTGGTGGGCAACGCCCTCTTGGATGCGCTCAAGTCGGATCGGACAGGTGGAGCCGAGATCGGCGTCGTCAATCCCGGCGGCCTCCGCGCTGACCTGCTCTACAAGAACACCGGATTCGAGGATGGCGTGGTTAGCTACGCCGCCGCCAATGCGGTCCTGCCGTTCGTGAACAACCTATGGACCACCTCCCTCACCGGTGCGCAGCTCAAGACCCTGCTGGAGCAGCAGTGGCAGACTAACGCGGACGGCACTATCCCCAGCCGGCCGTTCCTGAATCTGGGCCTGTCCAACAACGTGGACTACACCTACGATTCCAGCCGCGCACTCGGCGATCACATCACCTCCGTGGTCATCAACGGCGCACCCTTGGATCTGGCGCGCTCCTACCGCGTAGGTACGTTCAGTTTCCTTGCAACGGGTGGCGACAACTTCCGCGTCTTCACCGAGGGTACCAACACCAAGGATTCCGGTCTCATTGACCGCGATGCTTGGATTACCTACCTCGGAGAGAAGTCCAAGGCTGCCCCGATCGCACCCGATTTCTCCCGCCGCGGCGTGGACGTAGTCGATGCACCAGCTGCTGTAACGGAGGGCCAGAAGGTCACGATGAAGCTCAACAAGCTGGATCTGACTTCACTGGGCAGCCCCGACTCCACCAAGGTTGCCGTCCGTTACGAACCTTCGGGCAGCGGCGGCGGCATCGGATTCGCCGTGCTCGGCGCAGCGGTTCTGCCGTCCGAACTGGGTACTTTCCCCGTCACCGACGGAGCTGCGACGCTGAGCTTCACGGTGCCGGAACAGCTCAACGCCGGACGCTTCACCATCACCACCGACGGTGGAACATACGCCCGCCTGCCGATCACCATCCCGGTGACGGCCGACGCCGGCACACCGACACCGACGGATACAAGTACGCCGAGTCCCACTGGAACCAGCACGACGCCGGGGGCCTCACCGTCCTCGCCGTCAACAGCGGGTGCCGGAAACGGCCCCGGTAACGGCTCGGGTGACCTCCCCAACACGGGAGCCACCGTGCTTCCGCTCGGTTTGGGCGCCTTGGTTCTGCTTGGAGCAGGTGCTGCAGTCGCCATGGCTAACCGCCGCAAGGCAGCTAAGCACTAGCAACTAGGCGCCGACCGCTAGGAACTGACCCGCAGTGGACGGCGAGACTCACAGGATTCTCTGTGGTTCTCGCCGTTTGCTGCGGGTCAGCTGCGTTATGCGGTGCCGAGAAGACATACGGGGGTAGTTATTACCATTCGCCACCGGCTTACCGCGCGCGAATGGTAGTAACTACCCCCGGAGTGCCGAGGAGGCCGGCCCACCGCGCGCGAATGGTAATAACTACCCCCCGGCGCACAGAACGAGGCAACCCCAGCCGGAATCCTTAGTCGAGGATGGCTGCGGCGATCGCGTCGGCGTCCAAGACGGTGCGGTAACCGCTGCGGTACTTGGCGGAGGCCTCCGCCGCGATAGCGGTACCCCATTGAGTTGAGGACAGCTGCAATCCCAAAACATACAGCCCCTCAACCGGCACACCGATCCCATCCACGGGACGGTACGGCGGCGCAGTGACGTCCAAACCGCTAGTGACCACGGGTCCGCCGTCGGAAGCCATCATCATGCGGGGCCGGACAATGCCGTCGGCCAACAGGTTTTGCAACAAGGGGGACGCACTATTTTGCGCGTTGTTAGACGGGGCCAATGCCTCGATCAGGTGGCGCGCTTCCCACGGGATATCGGCCACCCATGGAGAGCTGGCGGTGAACACCCCGTGCTGGACGCGGAACACCGGATCCGGCCCAGTGAAATGAACCACCCCGGCCCGCACCAGCGCGGCCAACTGTTCCACGCGGATAGCTGGCGGACCGCTGGCCAACCCCTCCACGAAGCCTTCAAACCAGCCGCGCAACTCCCCCAGCCACGATGCCTGAGTGATGCCGCGGTCAGCCACAAGAGATTTCACAATGGCACGCCCGGCATTCAGCGCACCAATAGCCATCTTGACCGGATCGTCTTCGCCGAGCGCGGACCCGGCAGCGTCCGCCACCAGGTACTCCAGCACGGCGGCGTCCAGCTGTTCGTGGGTGGCAAAGTGCCTGCCCGCACTAGGGAGTCCCCCACGGTCGGCGAGCCCGGCATCACTGGCTTTTTGCCCAGCGAGAGGGCGGGCCAGCCCGGGCAAGTCCAACACATGCCCGTGCTGCACGTGCCGCCCCAGCAACTCCGCGAGCTCCTGCTCCCAGGCCGGGGATCCGCCGTCGAGCCCGGTATGCAGCATGGCATCAAGCTCAGGCAACAGCTCGGGGGTGACCAGCTCGGGGCGGGTCCGGGCCAGCGTGGTGTAGTACGCCCAGATGGTATCGCGGTGCAGCAGCGGCCAAATATCGTGGTCAAAACCGGCTGTGGCACCCATGGCGCGAATGGCGGCCACGGCATCCTCGCCCAGGAATCGCAGCGTGATCGATTGCGGGTAGTACGCGGCCAGTTCGGCCTTGGCCCGGTATGGCGTCCCTCGCCGCGAAGCGCCAACGATCACCGGCTCACGCCCTGACGCCACATACCGCAGCGCCTCGCCCGCCGGACGCCCGGTGTCCTCAAAACGCCCGCCGCGGCCCTCGGTCAGCTGGCCCAGCACATCAAAAAAGTTCAATCCCATGCCACGCACCAAGACGGTTTCGCCAGCGGGCAGCTGATCCCAATCCACATCGTTGGGCACGGCCGGGGGCAGGTACGTCAGCCCATGCTGGCGGGCGTCATCGCGCAGTCCGCGCTGGGCCGGACTCAGTTTCGACTCCACGTGCCCCAGCGCCAGCACCACCTGATCCGCGCGCAGCGTGCCACCGTCAAGGAGTACGACGTCGAACCCGCCTTGGGTGCGATCCCGCACCACTCGCTTCGCCTCAGTGGCGTGATTGACCAGGGTGACTCCGGCTGGCAGGTTTTCGCGCAGCTGCTCAAAGCACCAGCTCAGATACCGGCCGTAGATGGCACGGCTGGGGAAATTATTCGCAGCCAGGGCCGCCAACTCCTGCTGATCGCCTTCGCTGAGTCCGGGCCAGGGGGTGTCCAGCTGGGCCGCGCGCCACTGGTTGAACGTGCAACCGGCTACGGGCGGAGCATCCACGCCCTGGTCAGGAATCAGTGTTGGAAAAAAGCTCTGGGTGTTCATCAGGTACAGGCGCGATTGCTCCGTGCGCCAGACGTGGCCAGCCCCCGGGGCGAAGGGGTCAATGAGGTGTATGTGCAGCTCTCCGCCCTCGCTTTGAGCCCGGCGCGCCAACAGCCGTTCCACCACGGAAGTCCCGCGGGGCCCCGCCCCACAATTGCCACCGTCTGTACGCCCAAGGATTCCACTCCTTGAGCTTAACTGATGGAGCCTGCAGAGGCGGCCGCGGGACGAGCCGGGACGAGCCGGAGAACCCTGAACGGGCACATGGTTGCGAGCTAACCGTGCGCAGCTCCAAGAGTGGCGCATGGTTAACTCGCAACCACGCGCAGCTTCAACGAGGATGGATCCATGACTGACCTTGCCCCGAGCCCCACACTTGCCCACGAACCCGCCGACGAATTCCTGTGGTTGGAAGATATCCACGGCGACGACGCCATGACCTGGGTCCGTGAGCACAATGCCAGCACCGACGCCGCCTTGGTGAACCCCGCATATTCGGCGTTGGAGGCGCGAGTGCTGCAGGTACTGGACTCGGCGGACAGGATCCCGATGGTGTCCAAGCGCGGCGATTGGTACTACAACTTCTGGCGCGACGAGGCCAACCCGCGTGGGCTGTGGCGACGGACCAGCTGGGAAAGCTACCTCAGTGATGCACCCGAGTGGGACGTGCTGCTCGATGTTGATGCATTGAGCACCACCGAGGATGCCCAGTGGTTGTGGGCAGGAGCCTCATTCCTACGGCCAGCTCCCGGGAAGGAATACCGCCATGCCATGGTGGCGCTCTCGCCCGATGGCGGAGACGCGGTGGCATACCGGGAATTCGACCTTGCCACGCGCACGTTTGTGGCTGGCGGATTCGAGCTTCCGGCCGCCAAGACCCGGCTGAGCTGGGTGGATGCGGACACGCTCTATGTGGGCACCGATACCGGTGAGGGCTCCATGACAGCTTCTTCCTATCCGGCCGCTGCACGGGTGCTTCGTCGCGGCGAATCCCTGGCCCAGCTGGCCGCGAAGGAACCGTTGTTCGCCGTCCCGCTGGACCACCTCAGCGGCGGCGTCTCCCACAGCAGCACTCCGGGATTCGAGCGGGACCTCGCCTACGATGTTTGGATTTCTACAACAGCCGCAGCTACCTGCGCGTGGGCGATGACTGGGTGCACATCGACGTCCCGGATGACATGTCCGTTTCCCTCCACCACGAGTGGTTGCTCCTGCGCCCGCGCACCGATTGGAGTGTTTCCGGCAGTGTGTACGGCGCCGGCACCCTGCTGGCCATTGAGCTTGACGCATTCATGGCCGGCAGCCGTTCGCTGACCACCATATTCGCCCCCTCGGCGGCGCAGTCGCTGCAGTCGTGGAGCCGGACCCGCGATTTCCTGCTGCTGAACCTGCTCTCCGATGTCTCGTCCAAGATCCTGGTGCTGGACCCGGCTGCGGACTGGGCCGCCTCGGAACTGGACGCCTGCCCGCCACTGCACTCGGTGGACGCCTTTGCCGTGGACGACGAGGATCCGGACGCCGGCAACGACTACTGGCTTGTGGCGTCCGGATTCCTGACCCCCACCACCGTGCTGCGCGGCACCCTGACCCCGCGCGGCACCCCGGGTGCGGCCGCGGCGCTGGTCCGGGAGGCGCCGTCGTTCTTCACGGCGGAGAACTACTGCGTGGAGCAGCACTTTGCCACCTCCGCCGACGGCACCCGCGTGCCCTACTTCCAGGTGGGGCCCAAAGATCTGAAGCTCGACGGCGGCAATCCCACCTTCCTCAGTGGTTACGGCGGGTTTGAGGTGTCGCGGACGCCGGCTTACAGCGGCGCGGTGGGGCGCACCTGGCTCGAGCGCGGAGGCGTCTACGTGGTGGCGAACATCCGCGGCGGCGGCGAATACGGGCCCAACTGGCACACGGCCGCGCTCCAGGAAAACCGGCACCGCGCCTATGAGGACTTCGCTGCCGTGGCCCGCGATCTGTCGGCGCGAGGTGTGGCCTCCCCGGCGCATCTGGGGTGCGCAGGCGGTAGCAACGGTGGGCTGTTGGTGGGCAATATGCTCACGCAGTATCCGGAATTGTTCGGGGCGATTTCCTGTGGGGTGCCGCTGCTGGACATGCGCCGGTACACGAAGCTATCCGCAGGTGCATCCTGGATTGCCGAGTATGGCGACCCGGATGTTCCGGAGCAGTGGGAATTCATCAAGACATTTTCGCCGTACCACCTGCTCCGTGCCGGGGTGAAGTATCCTGCCACGTTCATTTGGACGGCAACTTCGGATGACCGGGTGGGGCCCGTGCAGGCGCGCAAGATGGCGGCACGGATGGAATCGATGGAAATTCCCGTCTGGTTCCACGAGGCGTTGGAAGGCGGTCATGCCGGTGCCGGAAACAACGAACAGGCGGCCAGACTGCATACGGCCTCGCATGAATTCCTCTGGCGGGCTCTTAATGGTCAGCTGTAATTTATGCGAAAACGTCTCGGCGCGCAGTGATTTTGCCCCTACCCCGGCTCTCGTTTTGCATTGTGGGCCCTCTACTGGGTAAAGTTTGGGATGCTGGTTAGGGGCTTCTACCTTAGCCAGTGCTGGAGACGTGCCAGAGCGGCCGAATGGGCTTCACTGCTAATGAAGTGTGGGGCACAACTCCACCGGGAGTTCAAATCTCCCCGTCTCCGCAGCATAAAATGCACCCCTCGATTTATCGAGGGGTGCATTTTTGCGTTCTGGCGCACCTGCTAGGCCTGCTCGCATCCCGCATCCCGCATCATAAACATCCGACCATTACACTTGCACCATGGCCGTAACTGATGAAGCAATCACCAAGATCAAGGACATGATCATCTCCGGGAAGCTGTCGGCCGGAGATCGTCTGCCCCCGGAGAAGGAACTCAGCGAGAAACTGGGCCTTTCCCGCAGCTCGCTCCGCGAAGCCGTCAAGGCCTTAGAGATCATTCGCGTCCTGGACGTACGCCGAGGTGACGGCACGTACGTGACCAGCTTGGAACCCGAACTCCTCAGCGAGGCCATGACGTTCATTGTGGACCTGCATCAGGACAAATCAATCCTGGACATCTTTGCCGTCCGGCGCATCCTGGAACCTGCGGCTGCCGCGATGGCTGCCACCCGCATCACCCCGGAGCAAATTTCAGCCTTGCGGGCCACGATGGAGAACATCAACGAGGAAACGAGCGTCGAGTCACTGGTTGATCACGATCTGGTGTTCCATGAGCTCATCACTGCCGCCGCCGATAACTCCTACCTGGCCAGCGTCCTGAATGCCCTCTCCAGCAGCACCGTGCGCGCCCGCATTTGGCGCGGCCTGACACAGGAAAAGGCCGTGGACCGCACGCTCGCCGAGCACACAGCCATCATTGAAGCCTTGGAACGCGGCGACGCCGATCTGGCCAAGTCACTGCTGACAGTACACATCAGCGGTGTTGAGCACTGGCTCCGACAGGCGCTGTAACCACCCGATCCAGCGCTGCACCACCCTGCCCAGCAGTAACCGCCCGCCCGCCCGCCATGATGACATGGCCGGCGGGATTTCTCTTTAACAAGCTTGCCACACTAACTAGTTAGACATACTATCTAGCTATGAGTTCATCAATCGAAGAACCGTGGCCGGGCGACTGGAACCGCGCCTCACTGGGCCTCTGCGCACTGGAGGCTTTGACGGGCGGCCCCAGCTACGGATACGCCATCATCACCGCTCTTGAGGACGCAGGACTGGGCACCATCAAGGGCGGCACGCTCTACCCGCTGTTGACCCGTTTCGAGACGGCCGGCTGGGTCGAGGTTGAATGGCGCGCCGGCGAAAGCGGTCCCGGCAGAAAATACTTCTCGCTCACCGCCGCAGGCCGCACAGAGCTGGATCGCCAGCGCAAACAATGGCACACCTTCACTACCCGTACGACGGCATTTCTCGCCACCGCACCCGATCGAGGAGTTTTGCAATGAGCCAGGAAGAAATGACGAAAGGGACCCGCAAAAAGTGGCTGGACGCGCTGGCCATGGAACTACGCCTGAAGGATTTCTCCGGCGCAGCTATTGGCGATGCGCTGGCAAGCGTTGAGGAGTTTCTTGCCGATTCCGGCCAATCCCCTGTGGAGGCCTTTGGCACACCCCGCGACTACGCTGGGCAATTGGCGGGCGGAACGCAGCGGTCCGCCATCAAGGGCATGCGCGGGACCATCGCCTTCAGCGCCACCAGTCTCCTCGCATTCCTTACGTTCAACGCGGCCCTGACCCCATCGCCCAACGGAGGGCTGATGCTTATTAGCGCATGGCAGCTCGTGTGCATGCTCATTTTGGCCGCCCTGGTCATTTCACTGCCGCTCTATCTGACGCATCTTTTACGACACACGTGGGCATTGATAGCCGTACCTGTTGTTGGCGCCGCGGCCGGGATACTCTCGGCATCACTCACACCGAAGACGGCCGCAGACGCTTACCTGACGCTCTCACCGGTGCCGGTTCTATTCATCAGCGCCGCCCTCATGCTGGCCCTGGCACTGGTCGGCACCATTAATGTTGTGCGCGGGCAGCCAGATCTAATAGTCAGCCCGCTGGAGCCCGCCCCGGCCATGACGGTGAAGGCCCGCTGGTTCGAGATCCTCACCCAGTGGCTGTTCCCGATCCTCGCCGTCTTCCTGCTGGGCCTCACCACCCTTTTCAGCGCAGCGGCGTAACTTCTGAACCGCAAAAGGCCCCGGCGGGCGTGGCTGCCGAAGTAATTCAGCAGCCACGCCCGCCGGGGCCTTTGGTAGTTCTAGCGATTCTTACTCGTAGAGGTTCGCTGCGATATCGGCGTCGGCAATGTTGTTCTTGTCATACCAGTAGAAGCCGGTGTCGATAACCTTCTCGACTTTTTCGCCCTTTATGGCGGCGACGGCGGCCTTGACCGTCTCGTAGCCAATACCCACGGGGTTCTGCGTGACAGCACCAGCCATGAGGCCATCCTTGATGGCCTCCATCTGAGCCTTGCCGGAGTCGAAACCAACAATGGTCAGCTTGCCGGTCTTGCCTGCTTCCTTCACTGCATTGACGACGCCGATTGCGGCGCCTTCGTTGGTGCCGTACATGCCGGCCAGATTTGGGTAGGCGGTCATGATGGATTTGGCTGCGTCGGTGGACTTGGCCTGGTCGCCATCCGCGTACTGAATGTCAACGATCTTGATGTCCGGAGCGTTGGCCTTCAGGTAGTCCACGAAGCCGTCGCGGCGATCGGTGCCAGAGGTGGCTGTCTGGGAGTGACCCACAATGGCAATCTCACCCTTCTTGCCCAGCAGCTCCGCCATGTGCTTTGCGGCCTCCGCCGCGGCCGCCTTGTTATCGGTTGAGGCAGTTGCCACGGGGATGTCGGAATCGACGCCGGAGTCAAAGGCAATCACCGGGATGTTCTTGCTCTTCGCATCCTGCAGAACACCCTCGGCAGCCTTGGAGTCCAAAGCCGCCAGAGCCAGCGCCTGCGGGTTCTTCGCCATGGCGTTGTTCAGCTGATCCATCTGCTGCTGAACGTTGGTTTCCTTGTCAGGGCCCTCGAAGGAGATCTCGACATCGAATTCCGCAGCGGCCTTCTCGGCACCTTGCTTCACTGACTGCCAGAACTGGTGCTGGAATCCCTTGGACACAATTGCGATGTACGGCTTGCCGCCACCCCCTCCGGCAGGAGCTTGCGCTGCCGTGTCACAGGCCGCAACGCTCAGTGACAGTGCGGCGACGGCGGCCAGGGAGAGAAATTTTCTTCTTTGCATGAGGGGTCTAACTCCTTTGTAAGAAACACGTTTGACAAGGGGAAAAACTGCTAGGAATTGCTGGTAAAAACTTAGTTACTGGCCTTCTTGCGGCGCATCATGTCCAGGTACACGGCGAGGAGGATCACCACGCCCACAGCCACCTGCTGCCATTCCTGCGGGATGGACATGATGGACAGGCCGTTGGTCAGCACCGACATGATCAGCGCACCAATCACCGTGCCGATAATGGAGCCCTTGCCGCCGGCTAGGGACGTTCCGCCAATAACGACGGCGGCAATCGCCTGAAGCTCCAACCCGGCACCACCTGCGGGCTGAGCCGAGTTCAGGCGGGCCGTAGCGATGACACCGGCAAGACCGGTGAAGGACCCCGCAACCGTGTAGATCAATACGGTCCACTTGGTCACATTGACACCGGACAAAGCGGTGGCCTGGACGTTGCTGCCGATGGAGTAGGTGTAGCGGCCCAAAACGGTCTTGGAGAGCAGGAGTCCGGCCACAATGGCTGCGGCAAACAGGATAAACACAGCATTAGGAATGACCAGGCCTGGGATGGACTTACCCAAGGCGAAGATGCTCTGGAAGCCCGCAACCTCATTGGTGTAGACCGGCTTGGTGCCGGAGATGACCAAGGCGAGGCCTGCGGCCACCATCATCATCGCCAGCGTGGCAATAAAGGAGGGGATCTTCATGACCGCCACCAGGAATCCGTTAATGCCACCCATCAAAGCGCCGAACAGCACGCCACAAACCACGCCAACAATCATGGGCATGCCCATTTGTGTCATGAACACGGCCGTCATAACGGAGGCCAGCGTCATACCCGTGCCAATGGACAGATCGATTCCACCGGTGATGATGACGAAGGTGGTTCCCAAAGCCAACAACCCGGTGACCACTGTGGAGAGCAGAATGTTGGAGAGGTTGGCAGCCTGGTAGAAGTTGGAACTGGCCACCGAGAAGAACAGCACCAGAGCCAAGAGGCTGGCAAAAGCCAGCAACTGCTGGAAGCTGGCCCGAAGCCGGGTGTTGAGTTCTGATTGTTTATGACTGGCAATCTTGGCAGTTTGCGCAGTGTCCTTTGTCAAGGTCATCTGTGTGCCTTTTCTTTCTTACTTCGTGGAGCGCTGCGCGCTGGAGGACGGGAGGGGCGCCAGGACGGCGCTGTGAGTGTTCAAGGTTGCCAATGCCATGATGTTCTCCTGGTTGGCCTCGGCATTGCTCAAGAAGCCAGTCAGGCGGCCTTCGCTCATCACCGCGATGCGGTGTGAGAGCCGCAGAACTTCAGGCAGTTCCGAGGAAATCATGATGATGGACTTGCCCTGGACCAAGAGTTCGTTCAAGAGTGCGTAGATCTCTTCCTTGGCCCCCACGTCAATCCCCCGTGTGGGTTCGTCAAAAATCAGAATGTCGCAATCCTTGACCAACCATTTTGCAATAACGATCTTCTGCTGGTTTCCACCGGAGAGGTTCTTGGCCACCTGCGCACTGGAAGGAGTTTTGATCCGCAGTTTGTCGATGTACGTTGACGCCGTGGATTTCATAGCCTTGTCATTGAGGACGCCCATGCGGCTGAACATTTTCAAGGAGCTCAGGGCAATGTTGTCTTTGACGTCTCGCTCCAGCAGCAAGCCCAGATGCTTGCGGTCTTCGGAGAGGTAACCAACGCCCATGCTTGCGGCAACGGCGGGGTTGCTGATGCTGACCGGGCTGCCATTGAGTTCAATGGTTCCTGAGGAGATCTTGTCAGCGCCAACAATGGCACGAGCAACTTCGGTACGCCCGGCACCCATGAGTCCGGCAAAACCAAGAATTTCGCCTTTATGCAGTTCAAAGCTGATGTCCTGCAAAAGATCCTTGGTGGACAAGCCGGTGACCTTCAGGACCACCTCGTCCGACGGCGTATGGGTCGCCGGCCGCTGGTTCCCCGAGATTTCCCGGCCCACCATGAGGTTGATGACCTCACCCATGGTGGTTTCGGCTGTGTTTACGGTGTCAATGTATTCGCCGTCGCGGATGACGGTGATGCGGTTGGAGATGGCTTTGAGCTCATCCATGCGATGCGAAATGTAGATGACACCCGTTTCTTCGTTGGTGAAGGTCCGGATGAGATCGTGCAAAGTAGCAACTTCGGCATCATTGAGAGCTGCTGTGGGCTCATCCATGATCAAGATACGTGATTTATAGGAAAGCGCCTTGGCAATTTCCACCATCTGCTGCTTGGCTACAGTGAGGTCGCCAACGCGTGCTTTAGGGTCAAGATCAATGTTGATTCGGTCAAAGAGCAGGCGGGCCTTGCGGTTCAAGGCACGTTCGCTCAGGAACAACCCACCCACCCGCGGTTCGCGGCCAATGTAGATATTCTGCGCTACGGAAAGATCCTGCATCAGGTTGAATTCCTGATGGATGATGCTGATACCCAGCTCTTGAGCATGCTTGGTGCCGGTGATGGCGACTTCTTCGCCATCAATTTCAAAGACGCCGGAATCCGGGACGTAAATACCGGAGAGCAACTTCATGAGGGTGGACTTGCCGGCACCGTTTTCGCCCACAAGCGCCAGGACCTCATTGTGAGCGAGGTCCAGCTGCATGTCCGACAAGGCCTTGACGCCCGGAAAGCTCTTGCTAACTCCGGATATCCGAAGGAGTTTTTTACTCAATGTGCTGCCCTTCCAAGCCTCAAAACAATAAGTCGGACATCAAACCTCTTGGGAAGCCTATTGTCAACGAGCGAACCTAGGCGTCATCGCCAAAAAGGTGTAATTTCAGCCTTTCACTGGGGCCAACAGGCCTCATCAGGGAATCCGCTTCCATCATGGTATGTTACCTGCGACACAAAGTGATACCAATATTCAAAATACATCCGATGTTTACGGAAATGTTATCCATAATACGTTTGGTAACACGTTCCTGACCAGATCGCTTGGGCCTCGGCCGGCCCCAATGAGTCGATCAAGGTCCCTGCCACGGACACTGTTTCCCCGTAGCTGGCACCGAGCAAACTGACAGGCCAATCCCCGCCAAACATGAGCCGGTGCGGCCCGAATGCCTCGAGTGCAACATCCCAGACCCGGCGCAACGCTGGGGCGCAGAAGACAGTGCCGTTAGCGTGCAGGCCTGACATTTTCGCCACCGTGTTGGGCAGGACCGCCGCCGCGCGCAACTGCTTCTCCCAAGCAGCCATGGCCGCCGCATCGGCGCGAGGTGGCTTCCCCATATGGTCAATAACCACTGTTAACTCGGGGAAGTCCTTGGCCAGCTGCGACACCTGACCCAGATGCCTGGGGAAGGCGTTGGGCACGTCAAAGGGAATCCCTTCGCGGGACAGGAGGGCCACCGTCTCGCGGACGGTGGCTAGCTCCAAAACGTCCGCTCTGGGATCGTCATGGAGCAGTGTCCGGACGCCACAGAATTTGGGATTCTCGCGCAACTTCTCCAACATCGCCGCAGCCTTCGCCGGCTCCTCGAGCGGCAGCCAGCCGACAACACCAATAATCCAATCGTTAGCCTGCGCAGCTGCCAACATGGCGTCATTCTCGCTCGCTGTGTCGTCGGCTTGGACCAAGATTGCCGCACTCACACCGGCGCCGAAGAGTGCGCTCTGAGCTTGTTCGGCCGTGAACGTGTCATACAGAACGCCAAGCTCAGGCTGGAGCCAGGAGTATTGCCCCGGCGCCAGTTCCCAGAGGTGCAAGTGGGAATCGACCCGAAGTGTGGGCTCGGCCGGGTGAGGCGCAGTTGCGTTGGGCGCAACCATACTGGACGTGGGCAAACTAGGCATGGACAAGCTCCGCGTCCAACAGCCCGCGCGAGACCAGCGCGGTCCACAGCTCGGCAGGGATCGCCGCCGCCATGCGCGCCGCGGTCTCGGTGATCTGCCGGGCGTTGGAGGCGCCCACCACCACGGTGCAGACGGCCGGGTGGCTCACAGCGAACTGCAGTGCCGCCGCGGGAAGTTCGACGCCGAACTCGTCACAGCAGGCAGCGAGGGCTTTTGCGCGCGTCAAGATCTCGACGGGGGCGGGGGCGTAGTTGTAGTTTGCGTCGTCCGGCACCACCGGGCGGGCCAGGAGACCCGAGTTGTAGACGCCCACATTAGCTACGCCGACACCGCGCTCCAGACACAGCGGCATGAGGTCTGCGGCGGCCGGCTGCTCCAACAATGAGTAGCGCCCTGCCAGCATGATGATGTCCAGATCCGAGCCGAGTACGCATTCGCGCAACGCGTCAGCAGAGTTGGCGCCTACGCCGATGGCCTTGACGAGCCCTTCTTCGCGCAGTCTTACAAGAGCGGGCAGTGCTTGCTTGATGCCGGCTTGAAGATCGTAAACGTCGGGGTCATGGAGGTAGGCGATGTCAATGTTCGCCAGCCCGGTGCGTTCCAGAGAATCCTCAATGCTGCGGCGAATACCGGCTTCCGAGGGATCCCAGCGGCGCACTACGTCGGCAGGCACATCGAAGCCTTCAGCGTCCTTGGCTCCGGTGGGGTTAGCCACGGGCTCCAGGATGCGGCCCACCTTGGTGGAAATGACAAAATCTTCGCGCGGTTTGGTGGACAGGAAAGCGCCCACTCGGCGTTCGGACAGGCCCAACCCGTAGTGCGGTGCCGTGTCGAAGTAGCGGATGCCCGCGTCCCAGCCGGCCGCCAAAGCGGCGGCAGCAACGTCGTCGTCCATGGCTCGGTACAAGTTACCTATGCCGGCGGCACCGAACCCCAGCATGCCTAGTGGCGGAATATTGGAATTCACGGCAGTTCCCACACTTTCGCCAGGCCCATGTCATCGCCTGAATAGTCATCTTCCACCTCGAGCAGCTCGGCCATGACGGCCTGCCACGCGATGTTCACGGGGTCCAGCGCTAATTCCTTGCGCATGGCCTGGTAATCGGCAACTTCCACCACATGGAAAAGATCCCGACCACTGCGCCAAATATTCCAGCTGGAGACTCCGGCGGCGCGCAGTGCGGCGTCTAAATCATCGCTGATACGGGCATGGACGGTGTCATATTCAGCCTCTTTGCCGGGCTTCAACCGGGTATGGAGGGCGATTTTCTGGCTCATGCGACAGTCACTTTCGCTGGTCTTGCGGGCTGGGTGGATCAGGGTTCTGGGTTTAGTTCTGGGTTGAGGAAAAGTTCGATGACGGGAACGGTGACTCCGGGGCGTTGAACGGGCAGCTTCAACGTCAATGTTCCGGGCGCTTGGCCTGCGGGGGTCATATGGCCAGCGGCCTGACCCGGGTCCAGAACCATCATGGCAATTTCTGAAGCGTCGTTGAGCAATTGAGCGTAGCGGACCTTTCCGGCCAATCCGGGCAGATGAACATACTGGAACGGCCATGCAAAAAGATGTAGGTACAGTCTGTTACCGCGACGTGTGAAGCGGCCGTCTTGCGGAGCCGGGAGGCCTGCAGCGCCGGCCCCGTAAATGGATTTGCTGTGGAGGCGCATCCATTCGCCGATGCCAGCTAGCGACTGCACTGCCCGCGGATCAATCTCTCCGCGGGCCGTGGGGCCAACATTGAGCAGCAGATTTCCGCCCTTGGACACTCCGTCAATGAGCATTCGGATGAGCAGATCGGCGGACTTGTAATCCAGATTGTCCCGGTCATAGCCCCAGCTGCCGTTAAGTGTCTGGCAAGCCTCCCACGGAACTTCCTTATCACCGCTGACCATGACACCAGCCGGCTGGTACTGCTCCGGTGTAACAAAGTCTCCCGGCACGTCGAGCCTGTCGTTGACAATGATGGCTGGCTGAAGTTCGCGGATCATCTCCATCAGCTCGACCGAGCCCCAATCAGAGGCTCCCTTACCGCAGAAGGTGGATCCGCCGTCGGGGTTGGCAGTGGCCTGATCCGGATAGGAAAAGTCAAAGAACAAGTAATCGATCTGCCCATAATTGCTGAGCAGTTCGCGAACCTGACCGTGCAGGTACGCGCGGTACCTGGCACCGTCGCGGCCCTTGTTCAGTTCCTGCCACGCCGGGTTGAGCCGGTCAGCGTGATTGCCGTCAATGGTGAAGTCCGGGTGGTGCCAATCGATGAGCGAGTGGTAGAAACCCACCTTCAGCCCGGCCTCGCGCAGCGCTTCCACGTACGGGGTGAGCAGGTCCTGCCCGCACGGGGTGTTGGTGGATTTGTACTCGGTGAGAGCAGAATCCCACAAGGCAAAACCGTCGTGGTGCTTGGTGGTCAGCACCACATACTTCATGCCAGCATTCTTTGCCGCGGCAGCCCACTCGCGAGGGTCATACAGGTCCGGATCGAAGTGCTCAAAGTACTTGTTGTACTCCCCTGCACTCATGTTTTCCCGGTACCTGACCCACTCATGGCGTGCCGCGAGGGAATACAGCCCCCAGTGTACAAACATGCCGAATCGCTCCTCGGTAAACCAGGGTGCATGCCCGATGACAACTTGGGCGGGGGCTGCCGACGGCGTCATGGGTCTAGACCAGTTCCTTGGCTGATTCCGCTTTCGCTGCGTCGGCCGCGGCGGCTGCGGCTGCGTCGGCCGCAGCGACCTTGGCGGCGTCAGCAACCCAGAATCCGCCGTCCGGGAACGTGAATTCGGCAACGGATGCGGCGTGCATTTCGCTTCCGCCACCGGGCGCCAGCGGCGGCCAGTAGCAACCGTCGTGGACGTCGATCGGGTTGACAAAGTGTTCGTGGAGGTGATCGACGAACTCAATCATGCGGTCATCTTTTTTGCCCGAGACGGCCACAAAGTCAAACATGGACAGGTGCTGAACAGCCTCGCACAGGCCTACGCCGCCGGCATGGGGGCAGACGCGGACGCCGAATTTGGCGGCCAGCAGCAAAATGGCCACGTTCTCGTTGACTCCGGCCACGCGGGCGGCATCAATCTGCAGCACCTGGAGGGAGTCTGCCTGCAGCATCTGCTTGAACACCACACGGTTCTGCACGTGCTCGCCGGTGGCCACCGGGATCGGGGCAACGCCGCGGGCAATGGCTGCATGGCCCAAAATGTCATCGGGGCTGGTGGGCTCTTCAATCCAGGCAATATCGAAGGGCGCCAAATGGCTCATCCACTCGATAGCCTCCTGGACATCCCAGCGCTGATTGGCGTCGACAGCCACCTTAATATCAGGCCCGACGGCGGCGCGTGCGGTCCGAAGGCGGCGCACGTCATCGGCTAGATCGGCGCCCACCTTGAGCTTGATCTGCTTGAAGCCGTCGGCTACAGCTTCCTTGGCCAGGCGAGTGAGCTTCTCATCCGAGTAGCCCAACCATCCGGGGGTGGTGGTGTAGCCGGGGTAGCCTTCGGCCAGCATCGTCGCGGTGCGCTCGGCGCGGCCGGGCAGTGCTGCGTTCAGGATCTCCAGCGCTTCATCCCGAGTCAGGGCATCGGTGAGATAGCGGAAGTCAACCAGGTCAACGAGTTCTTCCGGGCTCATGGCGGCCAGCAGCTGCCATAACGGCAGGCCGGCACGCTTGGACTTCAGGTCCCACAAGGCGTTGACAACGGCACCGATAGCCATGTGCATGACACCCTTTTCCGGGCCCAGCCAGCGCAGTTGCGAATCGTGGGTGAGTTCCTTCCACGTCCGGCCCATGTCGGCGAGGATCTCTTCGGCATTGCGACCCAACAAGTACGGGGTCAGCGCCTTGATGGCTGCCGTCTCCACGTCATTGCCGCGGCCAATGGTGAACACAAAGCCGTGGCCTTCGTGGCCGTCGTCGCTGTCAGTAACCACTCGCAGATAGGCGGCTGAATAGTCCGGATCCGGGTTCATGGCGTCGGAGCCATCCAAGTCACGTGAGGTTGGAAAACGCACGTCACTAGTTTCCACGGCGATGATGGTGCTCACGGGCTGCTCCCTGTCAAAGAAGTTAGAAGAGGTTAGAAGAGGATGAAAAAGTTAGTTCTAGCTAAACATCCGATGTTTCGCCTGTCAATATGGGACTCAATGCTGAAATGCTGGCAAGATGTGGGTAAAGTGGCAACAAAGTTCCGATGTTAACGTCCTAGGATGCGCATCAACACCAGGCACCGCACTCATCGCGGTGGTACGTAGAGGATATGAATTTCATGAAGATTGCACGCCTTGGCGATCCGGGCCAGGAAATTCCCGTGGTCATTGCCACCGATTCCAACGGAACCGAGCAAAGCTACGATGCACGCTCCCTGACAGCCGAGATCGACGGAGCATTCCTGGCCAACGATGGCCTGAGTGCACTGCGCAAAGCGCTGAATAACGGCTCGCTGCCGATTCTTGCGAATGCTGCTGGACTGCGCATCGGCTCCCCCGTCGCCCGCCCCAATAACGTCATCTGCATCGGCATGAACTACGCCGCGCACGCAGCCGAGTCAGGTGCCCAGCCGCCCACCATTCCCGTGGTCTTCTTGAAACCGAACAACACCGTGACCGGCCCGTACGACGCCGCTCCCCTTCCCCCACTGGCCCAAAAATACGATTGGGAAGTTGAGCTGGGCGTCGTGATCGGCCGCGAGGTCAGCTACCTTTCATCGCTCGAAGAAGCCGCTGGTGCCGTGGCTGGTTACGTGATTGCCAACGACCTTTCCGAACGCGAATACCAGCTTCCCGGCGCGGCTGGCCAGTGGACCAAGGGCAAGTCCTTGCCCAAGTCCACCCCTCTGGGGCCGTGGTTTGTGCCCGCCGACGAGGTTGACGGCAACAATCTGCGTTTGCGCAGCTGGGTTAATGGTGAACCCCGGCAGGATTCCAACACAGCAGATCTGATCTTCGATGTGCCCACTGCCATCCACCACCTGAGCCAGTACATGGTGCTTGAGGCCGGCGACGTCATTTTGACCGGGACACCCGAAGGTGTGGCCCTCTCGGGTCGCTTCCCCTACATCCAGGACGGCGACGTCGTCGAGGTTGAAATTGACGGTCTGGGTCGCCAGCGTCAGGAATTCTTCCGCGTCGGCGCCACCACCAGCCAGGAGGCATAAATGAGCCAGGAACTTTCCACTCTCACAGCAGTTGTCACCGGCGGCGCATCGGGTATTGGCGCAGCCATTGCAGCCAAGTTGCAGTCCATGGGCGCACAGATTGCCGTCCTGGATCTGAACCCGAATGACCTCCCCGAGGGCCAGCTCGGATTTGCCTGCGACGTCTCCGAGGACGCCTCGGTGGTGGCTGCCATCGCTGGCACCGTTGAGGCGTTTGGCGGCGTGGACATTGTTGTGAACAACGCTGGCATCGGCGCCATCGGATCCGTGGAAGACAACGACGACGAGGAATGGGCTCGCGTGTGGAACATCAACGTAGTGGGCATGGTCCGCGTTTCACGCGCCGCACTGCCGCACCTGCGCCAGTCCTCCAGCGCCGCCATTGTGAACATTTCCTCCATCGCGGCGACGGCGGGCCTGCCCGCACGTGCCCTCTATTCGGCAACCAAGGGCGCAGTGTTGTCACTGACCCAGGCCATGGCCGCCGACCACCTCCGTGAAGGCATCCGCGTCAACGCCGTTAACCCCGGCACCGCAGACACCCCTTGGATTGGCCGTCTGCTCTCTCAGGCCGATGACCCCGCCGCCGAGCGCGCGGCGCTCAACGCCCGGCAGCCGCATGGCCGCATGGTCACCGCCGATGAAGTTGCCGGCGCCGTGGCCTACCTGGCCAGCCCGCTGTCAGGCTCCACTTCCGGAACGTCCATTGCTGTAGACGGCGGCATGCAGGCTCTGCGCCTACGTCCCGTGGGATAACACCTCCAACGCTGCATCACCTTCCGGCCGTTTTTAACCAACGCCGCATCACCTTCCGGGGTTAATCCCATTACGCTCCCTCTCTGATGGAGACGCGATGCCAAAAATGGGCAGGAAGTGATGCGGCGTTGCACAAAACTGGCCGGAACATGATGCGGCGCTGCCGAAAACACGCCGGAAAGTGATGCGGCGTTGGGGTGTCAGCCGGCCTGGGCCAAGACCAGCGGCAGAACTTGCGCAGCTCCGGCACTTCGCAGGGCTCGGCCGGCTACGGTGAGGCTCCAGCGGCTGTCCACCAAATCATCGAGCAGGAGTACCGGGCCCGGATGGGCGCCGAGCGCAGCAGCAAGCTCCGGACCAACGGCAAAACGGTCCCACACCCCGGCCAAACGGTAAGCACTGTTGCCGCCGCGCTGGCCAGTGGGCCCACCGAATTCCAGCGACATCTCGCCGAGGTACGGCAGCCTGCCAATCTCACAAATGGCCTGAGCAAATGATTGCAGCAGCACCGGCTTGGTACGCGAGGGCATGGAAACCACGGCGACCGGACGTCCCGATCCTTCCCAGCCGTGCTGACCCCACTCGCGCAGCACTGCCACTACGGCTTGGGCCATGCCCGTTTCAAGTGGGGCATCCGGCGCCTCGGCGGCGAACATGCTCCGCAGGGAGTTGCCCCATCCAAGATCGCTGAGCCGGGCCAGTATCCGTCCGCCGGAGACCAATTCACCGGCCTTGAGTTTGCCCTTGACGGGAACACCCAACTTGTCCATTCCGGTGGGCCACATGGCCCGCGGGTCCAAGGGCAGCCCGGCATGACGCAGTGACTCGCCAGCCGCCTCAGCAGCACTGGAGACCACTTCGCCACTGAACCAACGGCCAGTACAGTTATCGCACCGCCCGCATGGCGCTGCGGTTTCGTCATCGAGTGCGGCTGCCAAATACTCCATGCGGCAGCCGGACATGCGTTCGTATTCCACCATGGACTGCTGCTCATCCACCCGCGCCTGGGCTATGCGGCGGTACCGCTCCTCGTCATAAACCCACGGTTGTCCCGTGGATTCCCAGCCACCGGAGACCCTGCGGACGGCGCCATCCACGGCAAGGACCTTCAACAGCAGCTCCAGCGGGGTCCGGCGTAAATCAACTCTGGCTTCCAGCGCGGGCGTGGACATGGCTTTGGGCGATTCGCCCAGTGTGGACAGCACCGCCATGGCCTTGTCTTGGGCCGGCATGGAGGCCGTGGCAAAGTAGCGCCAAATGTCAGCATCTTCGCTGCCGGGCAGGAGCAACACGTCGGCGTTCGCACTCCCACGGCCGGCACGGCCCACCTGTTGGTAGTAGGCGACCGGGGACGACGGCGCTCCCAAGTGAACAACGAATCCCAAGTCTGGTTTGTCGAAGCCCATGCCCAGAGCGCTCGTGGCCACCAGCGCCTTCACCTGGTTATTCTTCAGGGCCTCTTCCAACGCTTCGCGTTCCATGGTGTCGGTGCGGCCCGTATAAGCCTTCACCGCGTGGCCTGCCCCGGCCAACAGCCGCGCGGTGTCCTCAGCGGCGGAAACAGTGAGGGTGTAAATGATGCCGCTGCCCGGCAGCTCGGCCAGATGTGTCAGTAGCCAACCGAGCCGGTCACGGGAATCAGCCAGCCGCAGCACGCCCAACCGCAGGGATTTCCTGGCCAGCGGTCCACGAATGGTGAACACGCCCTTGCCCAGCTGCTCTTCAATATCGGCAACCACCCGGGAGTTGGCCGTGGCAGTGGTGGCCAATACCGGCACCGACGCCGGCAGCTGCGCAATGAGGTCCGCAATGCGGCGGTAGTCCGGACGGAAGTCATGGCCCCAGTCAGAGATGCAGTGGGCCTCGTCAATTACCAATAACCCGGTTCTGCGAATCAGCGTTGGCAGCTGATTCTCCCTGAACGACGGGTTGGTCAACCGCTCCGGGGACACCAGCAACACGTCCACCTCATCGGCCGCCAAGGCAGCAGAGACCTCACCCCACTCGGTGGCATTGGCGGAGTTAATAGCCATGGCCCGCACCCCGGCACGCTCGGCAGCGGCAACCTGATCACGCATCAAGGCCAAGAGCGGGGAGACGATCAGGGTAGGGCCGGCCCCGCGGCCCCGCAACAAAAGGGACGCCACAAAGTACACGGCCGATTTTCCCCAGCCGGTGCGCTGAACCACCAAGGCGCGGCGACCGGCGTCGACCAGGGCCTCAATGGCTTCATACTGTCCGTCATGAAAATCCGCGTCCGCTCTGCCCACCAGGGCGCGCAACACTTCCAGAGCTTGCTCCCGGGTCTCGCCCCGGCTCTGGGCCTGGCTCTCGTCCCGGCTCTGGGCCTGGCTCGCGCCCCGGCTCCCGGTCTGGCCCGCGTCCCGATTCTCGGTTGAAAAGGCACTCTCGGGTGCCGCGGACATTCCGGGGGCTGGCTGTGTTGTCATACCCTCAGTATTCCAGCGGCCACCAACACGCAACGCCCCACCCCAGTCCACGCTGTGGATAACTCCACCGTTTTGGTCTCCAGCGGTAGGATGGACGGGTGACTACTGAAGATAATTCGCCGGTTGACCTGTCCAGCTCTTTCAAGGCGTATGACGTCCGCGGGATCGTGGGTCAATCCATCACCGCCGCCTCCGTCAAAGCCGTCGGTGCTGCTTTCGTCGATGTGCTGGGCCTGGAAGGCCAAAATATTTTGGTTGGTGGCGATATGCGCCCCTCCTCCCCCGAGTTCTCCCAAGCCTTTGCTGAGGGTGCTGCAGGACGCGGGGCCAATGTGCAGTTGTTGGGCCTGATCTCCACCGATGAGCTGTACTTCGCATCCGGGGTGCTCAATGCCGCTGGCGTGGTTTTCACCGCCAGCCACAACCCTGCCGAATACAACGGCATGAAGATGACCAAGCCCGGCGCCGTCCCCGTTTCCTCGGAATCCGGGCTGACGGAAATCCGTGACCTCGCCCAGCAGTACCTCAGCGACTGCATCCCGAACACCCCCGGCACTGTGGGCACCATTGGCACAGCGGATGTCCTCAAGGACTACTCCGAATACCTGCGCAAGCTGGTAAACCTGAGCGACTCGCGCCCTCTGAAAATTGTGGTTGACGCCGGCAACGGGATGGCTGGCATGACCACCCCCGCCGTTCTGGGCGACACCCTGCTCCCGGGCCTGCCTTTCGAGATTATCCCGCTCTACTTTGAGCTCGACGGCACCTTCCCGAACCACCCGGCCAACCCGCTGGAACCGGCCAACCTCGTGGACCTGCAGGCAGCCGTGGTCAAGCATGGTGCGGACATTGGCCTGGCGTTCGACGGCGACGCTGACCGCTGCTTCGTCATCGATGAGCTGGGGGCTCCGCTTTCGCCGTCGGCCGTCACCGCCTTGGTGGCTCGGCGCGAAATTGCCCGCGCGAAGGCCTTGGGCGAGGAACATCCCACTGTGATCCACAACCTGATCACCTCCCGTGCGGTGCCTGAACTGATCACGCACGACGGCGGCCGCCCCGTCCGTACGCGCGTGGGCCACTCCTTCATCAAGGCCACCATGGCCGCCGAAGGCGCAGTTTTCGGTGGCGAGCATTCCGCTCACTACTACTTCCGCGACTTCTTCAATGCCGATACCGGGATGCTGGCCGCCATGCATGTGCTGGCCGCCCTCGGCGAGCAGGATGGCCCGTTGTCAGATCTGGGCCGCGAATACGAGCCCTACGTGTCCAGTGGCGAGATCAACTCCCAGCTGGCCGATGTCCCAGCCGCCGTGGCGCGCGTCCGCGCAGCCTACACACGTGATGATGTAGCGGTTGACGAACTCGATGGCATTACCTTCACGGCCAAGGACGGCACGTGGTGGTTCAACCTGCGGGCCTCCAACACGGAGCCTTTCCTGCGTCTGAACGCCGAAGCCGTGGATGCCGTGACCATGGCGGACATCCGCGACGCCGTCCTAGACCTCGTGCGCCAGTAGCTTCCACAGGACCGGCAACACCGCTTCACACCAACACCAGCACCACTTTTTACAGGAGTACCTATGGAGCCGAACACCCCCGAACAGTCCGAAGCCGACCAACTGGTGCAGGATGACCTGAACAAGCTCCTGGGCACCGCCCTAGGAGTTGCCGGTGAACAGCTGGAAACCCACGGCGCCTTCCTCCCGGTGGGTTTGGTCATGAGTAACGACGGGGACCTGAGTTTGGTGGCCGTCTCCTCCAACGCTGCAGAAGGCGCCGGTGAGGAAGAGCTGGACGCCGACCAGATGGTGGCGGACCTGTTCGAGGCACTGAGCCAGCAGCGCGAGCAAAACCGTGCTGCCGCCGTCGTATGTGACATTCATTTGCCAGACGACGCCACCGATGCCATCCACGTGATGGCCGAGCACAGCACCGGCGTGAGTGTTTCCGCAGTCCGCCCCTACCGTCAGGCACCTACCGGATGGGAATTCGGCAACCCGTTCCTGGAGCCTGGCGAGACCACGATCTGGGCATGATCCATGCGGATTAACTCCTTCGCAGACGTCAGTCTGAGGCTCTTGATGGTGTTAAGTTCCACCCCTGAGACCGAGCTCCCCACCACCCGCGAGCTCGCTGAGATGGTGGGGACGCCCTACAACCACGTCAGCAAAGCCGTGCTCAAATTGCGCCAAATGGGGCTAGTCGAGGCCATCCGCGGCCGCAGCGGCGGCGTACGAATCTCCGCTGCCGGCAAGGACGCCACCGTTGGTCGTGTGCTGCGCGTGCTCGATGATCACAACGATGTTGCCGCATGCCAAACCGACACGGGCGAATGCCCTTTGGTTCATGAGTGCGGTCTGCGCGGCGCCCTGAATCACGCCCGCGAGTCCTTCTACTCCTCCCTGGACAATGTCAGCATTTACAGCCTCGCCCGGAAGACACCAGACGGCCCCGTGCCTGTGATGTTAACCACATCACGCCCCGGGTGATCCGCGCCAAATCAGCATATTTCTACGATCGGTAGAAATTGTAGATTTAAACTCGCATTTGAAATGCTACTTTGGAATTGTCACCATGACTTTTACCCAAGGAGTAAAGATGCTTTCGGAAAAATCGCGACCGCTGATTGTTGCCACACTCCCCTTGGTGGGCTCACGCTTAGGCGCCATCACCCCGAACTTCTACAGCCGCATGCTCACCGCGCACCCGGAACTTCTGGACGGATTGTTCAGCCGGGCAAACCAAAACAACGGTGAGCAGCAGAAGGCTCTGGCCGGTTCCATTGCCGGCTTCGCCTCAGCTCTGGTGGCCAACCCGAACATCATCCCCGAGCAGCTGCTCAGCCGCATCGCCCACAAGCACACGTCATTGGGCATCACCGAAGACCAGTACCAAATCGTGTACAAGTACCTGTTCGAGGCCATCGCCGAAGAACTCGCAGACGTCATTACTGCCGAAATCGCCGAGGCCTGGACTGAGGTCTACTGGCTCATGGCCAACGCCTTGATCAAGATTGAGAAGGGCCTTTACGCCCTGCAGGCCAATGACAAGATGTGGATGCCATGGACAGTGGTTGAGAAGAATCCGGCCGGCACCGATTCCATGACCTTTGTGCTGGAGCCTGCCGATGACACCGCCGTCACCGTTGCCCGCCCCGGCCAGTTTGTCAGCGTCAAGGTGGCCTTGCCTGACGGTCTTCTCCAGTGCCGCCAGTACTCACTGTCCGCCGACGTGGAGTCCACCACTCGGCGCGTGTTCACCACCAAGCGCGACGACGGCGGCGAGGTTTCGCCCGTGCTGCACCGAGATGTACAGATAGGGGACGTGGTGGAGCTTTCCAATCCTTACGGCGATGTGACGCTCGACGGCGAGGGCCCGGTTGTCTTTGCTACGGCAGGGATCGGCTGCACCCCCTCCGCATCGGCGCTGCGTGCGCTGGCCACGGCTGGCTTGGACCGCGAGGTTTTGGTACTGCATGCGGAGAAGAATCTTCAGGCATGGGCGCTGCGGGACCAGATGACGGCCGATGTTGCGGCCATTGACGGGGCACAGTTGCAGCTTTGGTTGGAGGAACCCACCGCCGGTCACCACAAGGGATTCATGACCTTGGAGGGCCTGGATTTGCCAGCCAACGCATCCATGTACGTCTGCGGCCCGCTGCCGTTCATGAAGGCCATTCGGAACCAGGCCATCGAGGCGGGCATCCCGTCCACCAAAATCCACTATGAGGTCTTCGGCCCGGACCTGTGGCTCGCAGGCGCCGCCTCCTAACTTACCGCAACTGCTGATGGCGCCACAGTTCCCTCGCGGGCAGTAAGATTTCCTCGGTCGCTGAGCGACCTTGAAAATCCATCCCCGCTCCGGGAACCGTGGCGCCATCGCTGTAGTTAGGTGACGCCGCCCCAGCGCTTAGGTGTCGTTGCCTTTAAAGCTAGGCTGCGAAGCGCTCCTTGAGGGTGCGCAACTCCTCGGACAGCTCGGCCGGGAGGGAATCACCGAAGCGGGCGTACCACTCATCGATACCCTTGAGCTCGGCATCCCATTCAGCCGGAACCACCTTCAGCGCGTCTTCCAGGTCCGCTGCTGTGACGTCCAGACCGGCGACGTCGATGGCACCGGGGTAGGAATGAATCCGATGGGTGTCTCTACGGCGTCGGCTTTTCCTTCGATGCGCTCGATGGCCCACTTGAGCACGCGGCTATTCTCGCCGAATCCGGGCCACGCGAATCCGCCAGATTCAGTGCGGCGGAACCAGTTGACCAAGAAGATCTTGGGCAGCCGGGCCTGGTTGGCCTTGGCCGAGAGGCTGATCCAGTGCTTGAGGTAGTCTCCTGCGTCGTAGCCGATGAACGGCAGCATGGCCATGGGGTCGCGGCGAACAACGCCCACGGCACCCGTGGCGGCAGCAGTGGTTTCAGAAGAAAGCGTTGAGCCCATGAAGATCCCGTTGGTCCAGCTGCGAGCCTCGGTAATGAGAGGGATGGTGGTCTTGCGGCGACCACCGAAGAGGATGGCGTTGATTTCAACACCCTCGGTGTTGAAGTAGTCCTTGGACAACATGTCCACCTGGTCGATCGGGGTGGCGAAACGGGAGTTGGGGTGCGCAGCCGTGCGGCCGGCAGCCGGCGTCCAGTCATGACCCTCCCAATCAGTCAGGTGAGCGGGCACTTCGGTGGTCATGCCCTCCCACCACACGCCGCCGTCGTCAGTCAGGGCCACATTGGTGAAGATGGAGTTGCCCTTGACAATCGCGGCCATGGCGTTGGGGTTGGTGGCCCAGCCGGTACCGGGAGCCACGCCGAACAAGCCAGCTTCGGGGTTCACTGCACGCAGCTCACCCTCCTTACCGAAGCGCATCCAGTTGATGTCATCGCCCAGAGTTTCGGCCTTCCATCCGGGGATGGTCGGTTCCAGCAGCGCCAGGTTGGTCTTGCCGCAGGCCGAGGGGAACGCCGCAGCCACATGGTAGGTCTTCTGCTCGGGGCTGGTGAGCTTGAGGATCAGCATGTGCTCTGCAAGCCATCCCTCATCCCGGGCCATGACGGAGGCAATGCGCAGGGCAAAGCACTTCTTGCCCAGCAAGGCGTTTCCGCCGTAGCCGGAGCCGAAGGAGAAGATGGAGCGCTCTTCAGGGAAGTGGACAATCCACTTCTCATCGTTGCAGGGCCAGGCAACGTCCTTTTCGCCGTCAGCCAGCGGGGCTCCTACGGAGTGCAGTGCCGGGACGAAGAAGGCGTTGGTGTCCTCGATCTTGCGGAGAACGTCGGTGCCGATGGTGGCCATGATGCGCATGGAGGCAACAACGTAGGCGGAGTCAGTGATCTCCACGCCGAACTTGGGGTCCTGCGCGTCGAGCGGTCCCATGACGAAGGGGATGACGTACATGGTGCGTCCGCGCATGCTGCCGGCGAAGCGCTCGTTGAGGATCTCCTTCATGGCGGCTGGATCCATCCAGTTGTTGGTGAAGCCGGCGTCGCGCTCCTTTTCGGAGCAGATGAAGGTGCGGTCCTCTACTCGGGCCACATCTTTGGGGTCCGAGAATGCTGCGAAGGAATTGGGGAAAAGTTCCGGGTTCAGGCGAGTGAAGGTACCTTCATTCACCAGGTCGTCCGTCAACAGGGCATATTCCTGCGCAGACCCGTCTACCCAGCGGATGCTCTCCGGCAAGGTCAAAGCTGCAACCTCAGCTACCCAGGCGGCGAGGCCCTCGTGGGTAGTCATTGCCTGCTCAACGGATTCCTGCACTGGCGCGTTGCCCATTGTGTTGCCCTTCATTGGGTGGGTAGGTGATGTCTAAATGCTATGGCTCGTTTTTCGGCAGTCTTGAGCATTGGACATGGGATGTATTGCTTCGGACGCACGTAAGTTTCCCGACTTTCCGGGGTTTTTCAGGTTTGTTATCGAACCCATTTGTGATCCAGATCACCTAGACCGGTCCAGTGTCTGGGAACACGGAGGTTTGGATCGCCCTCAATTTGTGCCGTGGAACAAAGTCGGGTTATAGTTATTCACGGTCGCAAGGCCAACAAAGAAACTAAATATGCGTGCGTAGCTCAATGGATAGAGCACCTGACTACGGATCAGGAGGTTGGGGGTTCGAGTCCCTTCGCGCGCACTTATACGGCAGGCTCCCAAGCTTCGGCATGGGAATCTTTCGTTTAACACCGGCTTGACCCAGTAGGGTTGGAGCTACCGTTGACTGGAAGGTCAACAAAGTAATTGAATATGCGTGCGTAGCTCAATGGATAGAGCACCTGACTACGGATCAGGAGGTTGGGGGTTCGAGTCCCTTCGCGCGCACTTGATGAAAGAGTCCCAAGCTTCGGCTTGGGACTCTTCTCGTTTAACCGTCCCTGCAGCGGTCGCTGATGTTTCACCACGCTGGCGAAGCATTTAGGCCTCCGCAGCGAGCCCCTGCACCGCATGCGTCACGGCGTCCAGGAGGGTTTCATCGTGGAGCGTGCGGAAATGACCTGCGATGGGCAGCTCAATGTTGACCGCTCCGGCCAGCGCACTCCCACCGGGGATGTGTGGGTCAAACTCCGGATAAATTGAGACAATCTTGTGGTTGAGCGCGGTGTCCGCCTGCAACGCCAGCAGTACGGCATCGACGGGCGAGAAATCGCGCAAGGTCCGTGACAGCAAGTACTTGGCATAGGGCGAACCGGAAAATGGGGTTGCCACCGCCACGAGCCCAAGTACCTCTACTGGGGCGGGTGGGGCTGGGACTGGTGTTCCGGCGTCGTACTTCAGCGAGATATCAGGGCAAAGTACGGCATCAAGCATGGCACGCTTGCCAATCAGACCACCCTTGCTGTGCGCCAAGAGAATGCACTCGGTAATACCGTGCGACTCCCCCAGCTTGGCGAGAAACTTGGCTACCGAGGCTGCGGCTTCTGGCACAGGCCGGCGGTTCAATCCCAGCTCAGGGACGGAAAAGACGCGGAAGCCCAGTGCATTCAGCCTGGAGGCAGCAGGTTCCAAGAACAGCCAGCCCTCGTACACGCCCGGCAGGAGCACTATCGCCGGCAGCACCAAATTCCCCTCGCTGTAGCGGTCAGGGACTGCGGACCGGAAGAGCGATGCGAGCTGCTGCCAGCCGGCATAGATGTAGTCCAGCGCCCACCAACCCAGCCGCTTCAGGGATGTCATGCAGCGCCTACATGAGCCACAATATATTCGGCCACGCAGGCACCGTCCTTGACCATTGTTTCGTGGCCGCGCCCGGGGACTTCCTCCATGGTGGCGTCCGGGATCAGTGCCGTGACTTCTTCTACCCAGCTTCGCGGACAGATGCGGTCGCGGCTGCCCCGAATCACCAGCGTGTGCGCCTGAATCTGCGGGAGGGTGTCCTCGATGGTGTGGACCATCATGTTCCGGAGCTTTTTGACGAACCAGCGAGGACCGGTCTTGGTGTAATTCTTCACTCCAAGGGAAATGACGCTGGGGCTCTCGCCAAAGAGATCCTGCATCATCCGCCACGACTGCCGCCTAATAGTGCGCTCGGAGCGGTTGACCGTGGGAGCTACCAGGATCAACTCCGGGAACAGATCCGGGCGCTGGGCCGCCGCCTCGGCAGCTACCTGAGTACCCATGGAATGGCCCACCAATACCGGTCTACCGAGATTTTCTGCCTCAACGAACTCGATGAGCAGGGCACCCATCTGGGCCATGGTCATCGCTTCAACCGGTTCGGCTGCGTCACCAAAGCCTGGCAGGTCAATGGCAACCACCCGGCCGTAGGATTCCAGTTCGGAGCTGAGCTGGGCGAAGTAGGAGATGCCCATGCCAATGCCGTGGACCAGCAGAAAAGTACGGGCGGCCCCTTTGTCGGTGTCAGTGGTGATGATTTCATGCTCACCCAGGACAACTTTTCGCACAGTCATGCATCACAGTATGGCCTAGATGTACCCGCCACTGTTTTTTCGCGGCGCAGCTGGATTTGGGCCCACGCTCGCCAAGTTCCCGGCAAATCGCGTCAGCGATTGTTTTTGCGGAGCCGGCTGGGCCCACAACTGCGAGGGACCCAACTAACAGACGCGCCAGCGGCTGTTAGTTGGGAGCATCTGAATTTGGGCCCACGCTCGCCAAGTTCCCGGCAAATCGCGTCAGCGATTGTTTTTGCGGAGCCGGCTGGGCCCACAACTGCGAGGGACCCAACTAACAGACGCGCCAGCGGCTGTTAGTTGGGAGCAGTTGGGGACTATTCGGGATCCACGAACTTCCGGATCTTCTTGCGGATACCGTCGAAATGGAGGCTGAGCAGCTCTGCGGCGCGCGGTCCGTCCTGAGCTACCACGGCATCGTAAATGGCACGGTGTTCGCCCGCTGTATGGACCAGGTCCAAGCCGCCGGTGCCAATTTCCATGTGGATCTTGCGGTAGACCTTCCAAAAGACACCCATAAGGTTCATCAGCAGGTCATTGGCCAGGGGTTCGAACAGTAGGCGGTGGAATTCCGCATCGACTTCCGGGAAGGGCTCGGCACGGGCAGCCAGCCCTTCCATCTTTACAACGGTGGTTTCTATCTTCAGCAAGTGCTCGGCGTCAGTCAGGGAGATGGCGGAACTAATCAGACCCGATTCCAGCGCCTGACGAATGTCAACCAGTTGCAGGGCTTCCAACCCTTCATGGCGCAAGGACAACCGGCCGCGGAAGGTCAGGCCATCGGCGAGGGCGTCGAAATTACTGGGAGCCACGAACATGCCAAATCCATGCCGGATCTCAATGACACCCAGGGCTTGCAGGACCTTCAGGGATTCCCGCAGCGTGTTTCGGCCAACACCAAGCACCTCACACAGTTCACTCTCTGTGGGCATGGGGTCGCCGGCATCCAGGTCTCGCTCAAGGATGAGCTCCATGATGTCCGCTTGCAGGGCGCGCAGACGCGCCTGTGCACTGAACCGGGCTTTTGGCACAATAGTTGAGATGGGCAACAGAACTCCTCAGAAACTAACACTGCAGGGACTTACTTTTATCACTTCGCTGGCGAAAACTCGGGAGAGCTTCCCCTGCCGCCGTCGGGCTTGATGCATGGCAACGCTGCCATTTGAGACCGCTTTAGTATTGGCACAACCGCGTGATACAGCTCATAGAATATCGGATGTCCGACCATGTTGCCATTAAACCGGCACTCCGCGGCCGCACACTGGAAGACTTGCCACAAAAGCGCAGATCCCGCTACTGGCGCATCGAGACCAAAATGAGATCACAAAACATTTGACCAAAGCGTGTGATGGCTATTACAGTTTCATTATAAGCATCGGACGTCCTACATCCGATAACTAATAGACGAAATGGTGAGTCAACAGAATGAGCAATACTCTTCAGAACCTGCCTGCGACCCCGGCTTCGCGCCGCACATTCCTCAAGGCCGCTGGCGTCCTTGGTGCAGCGACCGCGTTCACGGCCACACTTGCCGCTTGTGGCTCCTCCAGCGATACCAGCAAAAAGGCCACCGGAGCGGTCAACAAGGATCTCAGCATTGAAGCTGGCATCTCTTACTCGCTCTCCACCGGCTTCGATCCCATGAGCTCCTCCGGCGCTACCCCGTTGGCCGCCAACCTGCACATCTTCGAAGGCCTTGTAGAACTTCACCCGGCAACGCGTGAGCCCTACAACGCTCTCGCCAAAGAAGACCCGAAGATGGTGGACGACAAGACTTACCGTGTGACCATTCGCGACGGTGCAAAGTTCCACGACGGCACCCCGGTCACCACCGACGATGTTGCCTACTCCTTCGAGCGCGTTCTGGACCCGGCCAACAAGGCCCTGTTCGCTCAGTTCATCTTCTTCATCGACTCCGTCAAGAAGGTTGACGAGAAGACTGTCGAGTTCAAGCTCAACACCGCTTTCGCCGGCTTCGGCCCCCGCATCTCCGTGGTCAAGATTGTCCCCAAGGCTCTTGCTTCGGCAGACCAGAAGGCCTTCGACGCCAAGCCGATCGGCACAGGCCCGTACAAGTTCGTCTCCGCAGCCAAGGACGACAAGATCGTCTTCGCACGCAACGACGACTACAACGGCCCCAAGCCTGCCCTGGCCAAGGACATGACCTGGCTGCTGCTCTCAGATGCATCTGCCCGCGTTACGGCCATGCAGTCCGGCCGCGTTCAGGCCATCGAAGATGTTCCCTACTTGGACGTTGATGCGCTCAAGGCGAAGGTCGACGTCGAGTCCGTTCAGTCCTTCGGTCTGATGTTCCTCATGTTCAACCTGACCAAGGCTCCCTTCGACAAGAAGGAAGTTCGCCAGGCTCTGCATTACGCCCTGGACAAGGACGCCATCATCAAGACTGCCCTGTTGGGTAATGGCGAAGCGGCTACCTCCTACTTCCAGACCACCCACCCGTCGTACTCCAAGGCTTCCACGGTTTACGCCTACGACGCCGAGAAGGCTAAGTCGCTGCTCTCCGCAGCAGGCGTTTCGGGCTTGAAGCTGACGCTGACCAGCACCGACACCGCTTGGGTCAAGGATGTTATCCCGCTGATCAAGAAGAACTGGGATGCCATTGGCGTAACAACCACGCTGGAGCCGTTGGCTTCGGCAGCTGTCTACGCACCGGAGAAGGTAGGCGGCCTGAACTACGACGTCGTCGCAGCTCCAGGCGATCCCTCCGTCTTCGGCAACGACGCTGACATTTTGCTCAGCTGGTTCTTCCGTGGTGACACCTGGGCCAAGAACCGCTTCGCATGGAGCGGCTCGGCAGAGTACAAGGAAGTCCAGACCAAGCTGACGGCAGCTCTTGCCGCTTCCGAGGCTGACGCCAAGGGCCTCTACAAGGAAATCGTGGACATCATCGCCGAGCAGGCGCCGTTGTACCCGATCTTCCACCGTAAGCTGCCCACCGCATGGGACTCCAAGAAGCTGACCGGCTTCCAGCCCCTGCCGACCACCGGCGTTTCCTTCATTGGTGTTGGACGCTCCGAGTAAATTCAGTACCTTTTATCACCTGACGTTTTACCTTGCATGACACACCCGGGGGGCTGTGGCCACTAGGCCACGGCCCCCTAGGTCTCACACCATATTTCCTATGACGCAGCCCACAGTTTTCTTGAATCGAAGCTGCAATTAGAACCGGAGTAAAGTACATTGGCAAACTTTTTGCGACTGCTCGGACGCAGGCTCGCAGCGCTGCCGTTGATGATCTTGGGTGTAACCCTGCTCGTCTTCGTCGTGTTGCAGTTCGCGCCCGGTGACCGTGCCGTTGCCGCACTTGGTGAAGGAGCCTCTCCGGAGGCTTTGGAACAGTACCGCCAAGTCAACGGCCTCAACGATCCCCTCTTCATTCAGTATTTTCAATACCTAGGTCGACTCATCACGGGCGACTTCGGCAAGACCCTTCCGCCGGAAAAGCCCATTACTGAGGTTATTTCCGCCGCTTTCCCCGTGACCTTGCAGTTGACCCTTGTTGGCGTGATCATCGCGGTTATCATTTCGCTTGTTTTCGGTGTCCTTGCGGCCCTTTACCGTGACAAGTGGGTTGACCAGGTCATCCGCGTGTTCTCGGTAGCCGCTATTGCAACTCCGTCCTTCTGGTTGGGCATCTTGCTGATCCAGTGGTTCGCTCTCGGCGACAACTCTTGGTTCCCCTCAGGCGGCTTGGCCGATCCTGATGAAGGCTTTGGTGGCTGGCTTAGCTCCATGGCCCTACCGGCGTTGGCCCTGGCCATTCCCGTGTCAGCGTCCCTGATCCGAGTGGTTCGCACCTCCATGGTTGAGGAACTGGACCGCGATTACGTCCGTACAGCCATCGGCAACGGCGTCCCCTACACCACTGTTGTTTCCCGCAACGTGTTGCGCAACGCCCTTGTCACCCCCGTAACCGTGCTGGGTCTGCGCATTGGCTACCTGCTCGGCGGCGCCGTCGTTATTGAAATGATCTTCTCCCTGCCCGGCATGGGACAGCAGATTCTCAATGGCATCACCAACTCGGACACCAACCTTGTTCAGGGCGTTGTCCTGGTCATCGCCGTGACGTTCGTGATTGTGAACATCCTGGTGGACCTTATCTACCTGCTCATCAACCCCCGAATCAGGACGGTCTAAGTCATGCGAAGCAAACTTGCCGAACGGCTAAGCGCGCCTGGCCTGCGCTTCAAGGCTCTTACTCTGGGGTCCAAACTGGCCCTGATTTTCCTGGTCTTCATTGTTATTGTGGCCATTCTGGCTCCGTGGATTGCACCGCATGATCCTCTGGAGACCGGCGATCCTGCGACGGCACCAAGCGGCGCCCACTGGTTTGGTACCGACCGCATTGGCCGTGACATCCTGTCCCGTCTGATGTACGGAGCTCAGGCCTCGCTGATGATTGGCCTCGGTGCCGTGGCACTGGCCATCATTGTTGGCGCAACCCTTGGTGCCATCGCTGCAACGTCTTCGAAGACCACCAACGAGATCATCATGCGCATCATGGACATCTTGATGGCATTCCCCGGTATCGCCCTGGCCGCGGTTCTGTTGACGGCTTTTGGCAACTCGGTCCCCACCATCATCTTGGCCATCGGCATCATTTACACCCCGCAGCTTGCCCGCGTGGTCCGCGCTAACGTGCTCTCACAGTACGGTGAGGATTATGTTCGCGCCGAGCGTGTTATCGGTGCCGGCCGTACCTACATCATGCTCAAGCACATTGTGCGCAACACCGCCGCCCCCGTGCTGGTGTTCGCAACAGTCATGGTCGCCGACGCCATCATCTTGGAAGCCTCCCTTTCCTTCTTGGGCGCCGGTATTCAAGACCCCGCTCCCAGCTGGGGCAACGTCATCTCCTACGGACGTAACCTGGTGCTCTCCGGCGGCTGGTGGGCAACCACGTTCGCTGGTCTGGTCATCTTGCTGACGGTTCTGGCACTGAATATTCTGGCCGAGGGCCTCACCGATGCCATGGTCAACCCGAAGCTCAAGCGTGCCGCTCCGGTGAAGGACGACGACGGTTCGGCAGCTGCCGCTCTGGAGCTCGCCAAGGCTGATGCTGCAGCACGGGCCGCGATTGAAGACCCCTTCGCTGCACTGGATAAGGAACTGCTCCTGCTCCAGTCCGTTGAAAAGTCTCGCAGCGACCGCCTCGCACAGGTTGGACCCGACGCTCGTGTGATCCTGGAAGTGACGAACCTGTCCATCCGCTTCCCGGCCCGTTTCGATGAGACACCGATTGTGGAAAACGTCTCCTTCACGGTTCGTGAAGGCGAAACCATGGGCCTGGTGGGCGAATCCGGTTGCGGCAAGTCCATCACCTCACTGGCCATCATGGGCTTGTTGCCCAAGACTGCTGTTGTCACCGGTTCCATCAAATTTGATGGCAAAGAACTTCTTGATCCTGTGACCAAGCACAGCTCTGTGAAGGCCTACGAAGGTCTGCGCGGCGAGCAGATCGCCATGGTCTATCAGGATGCTTTGAGCTCCCTGAACCCGTCCATGTTGATCAAGGACCAGATGTTGCAGCTCACCCGCCGCAACGGCCGCAAGACCCCCGCCGAGTTGCTGGAACTGGTCAAGCTTGACCCGGAACGTACGCTCAAGAGCTACCCGCACGAGCTCTCCGGCGGCCAGCGCCAGCGCGTATTGATCGCTATGGCCCTGTCCCGCTCGCCCAAGATTGTGGTCGCCGATGAGCCCACCACCGCCTTGGACGTAACGGTTCAGAAGCAGGTTGTTGACCTCCTGAACGAACTGCGTGAGCAGCTGGGCTTCGCCATGGTGTTCGTCAGCCACGACCTTGCCTTGGTCGCTTCATTGGCGCACAAGATCACCGTCATGTACGCCGGGCAGGTTGTTGAATCTGCTCAGGCTGCAGAACTGCTGACGCACCCCACCCACGAATACACCCGTGGCCTGCTGGGCGCCGTGCTCTCCATCGAGTCCGACGCCGTCCGCCTCCACCAGATTCCCGGCACCGTTCCCTCGCCGCGTGAATTTGCCTTCGGTGACAGGTTCGCCGGCCGTTCACAGCGTCTAGACGCTGATCCGAACCAGAAGTTGAGCTTTGTTCCCATCACCCGTGATGGCGTTACAAGCGATCATTTCTGGGCCAGTCACAAGCGCGAAGATGCCCAGACGGTTTCCGCCGGGGCAGATACGGAAGGTGCCTCATGAGCAAGCACACAGCAGCTGCCGCCAAAAACGGAGCTACCCCGGTCATTGAACTGAAGGACCTGCACGTTCACCACCGGACCCGCTCCGGAGGACTGTTCAAGCCCAGCTACGTCAAGGCCGTCAATGGCGTGGACTTCTCCATCAGCCGCGGCGAGACCGTTGGCATTGTGGGCGAGTCCGGTTGTGGCAAGTCAACACTGGCTTCGGTTCTGGTAGGACTGCAAGAACCCACTTCAGGTGAAGTGTTGTTCCATGGCAAGCCCGCCATCAAGCGCAACGCCGCCATGCGCAAGGAATTCGGCCGCTCCGTCTCCGTAGTCTTCCAAGACCCGTCGACGGCACTGAACCCGCGCATGACCATCCAGGACATCCTGCTTGACCCGCTGATTATTCACGGGATTGGCAACGGCGCATCGCGCCTGGCCAAGGTTGCCGAACTCTTGGCGCTGGTTGGCTTGCCGCAGTCGGCAGCCGAGGTCACGCCGTCGCAAGTTTCCGGTGGACAGCGCCAGCGTGTGGCTATTGCCCGCGCCCTGGCCTTGGGCCCGGACATCATGGTGGCCGATGAACCCACCTCGGCACTGGATGTTTCTGTCCGCGCTCAGGTACTGAACTTGCTCTCGGATCTGAAGAAGGAACTGAACCTGGGCATGGTTTTCATTAGCCATGACATCCAGACAGTTCGCTACGTTTCTGACCGCATCTGTGTCATGTACTACGGGCAGATTGTGGAGCAGGGCTCCGCGGAGCAGATCTTTGACAACCCCACCAACGACTACACGAAGAAGCTCCTCGGCGCCGCGCCGTCCCTTCTTCACATCTGATTTTCCCCATAGTTTTCCACCCATCAATACAAATTTGGAGCAATTCACGTGACTACCGTCGCTACCCGTTTCCAGGGCGTTATCCCTCCCGTCTGCACCCCCCGCACAGCTGAAGGCGCCATTGACGTCCCCTCGCTGGAGAACCTCACCCGCCACCTGATCGAAGGCGGCGTGAGCGGCCTGTTCGTCAACGGCTCCTCCGGCGAAGTGACCCACCAGACCAACGACGAGCGCGACACCGTACTGCGCACCATTGCCGGCGTCAATGCCGGACAGGTCCCGTTGCTGGTAGGCGCTGTTGAGCAGACCACCAACCGCGTGGTTGAAGAAGCCCGCCGCATGGTCTCCCTGGGTGCCGACGCCATCGTCGCGACCAGCCAGTACTACGCCATCAGCAACGCTGAAGAGACCGGCCGCCACATCCGCACCGTGGCAGCCTCGGTGGACGTACCGTTGTTCGTTTACGACGTTCCGGTTCGCACCCACTTCAAGATGCCCACCGACCTGCTCCTGGAGCTGGGCCGCGAAGGCGTCATCGCCGGTGTCAAGGACTCCTCCGGTGACGATGTTTCCTTCCGCCAGCTGCTCATTGGTGCCAAGGACATCCCGAACTTCGACATCTTCACCGGCCACGAAGTGGTTGTTGACGGTGCACTGCTCGGCGGCGCACAGGGTGTTGTGCCGGGCCTGGGTAACGTTGACCCCAAGGCTTACCGCCGCCTGTACGATCTCTCCGTTGCTGGCGACTGGGCCGGTGCCGCTGCTGAGCAGGACCGCATCGCCGATGTCTTCAACATTGTTTACACCCCGAAGGCTGGCCGTCTCTCCGGCAACGCAGCAGGTCTGGGCGCGTTCAAGACCGCCCTGGTCCTCATGGGCATCATCAAGACCAACGTCATGAGCGCTCCGATGCTCGCGTTGGACGAAGATGAGACGGCAGCCATCAAGGTTATCCTTGAGCGCACGGGCCTGATCTAGAACTTCTGTTCTGAACTGACTTCTGAAATCACTGAGCCATTCTGGTCTCAGGTGATCTAAGCTGCAGTTGATCTAAGCCGCTTTGCTGCTGCCCGGACGGATACGCCCGGGCAGCAGAATGGAAGCTTAGCTTTTGAATGTGCATCAACCCCCGTTGTACGTGAACCACAGTCTTTGAAGGATCTTTCATGCGGTACGTAGTTGGCGTTGACCTTGGCGGAACCAAAACAGCTGCCGGAGTGGTGGGCGAGGACGGCTCGGTATTGCTTACCGATCAAATTCCCACCCTGAACCGCGACGGCGGCGAGGCCATTCTTGATGCCACGACGGCCCTGATCGCCTCCCTCATTGAACGTGCCGCAGCCATGGGTGCCGCCGTGGAAGCCGTAGGCATTGGCTCCGCTGGCGTCATCAATGCCGCCGAAGGCACAGTCATTTCCGCCACCGACGCCATCCTCGGTTGGAGCGGAACAGCCATCACCGCGGGACTGACCGCCCGGCTGGGACTGCGCTGTGCCGTGGTCAATGACGTTCATGCCCATGCGCTGGGCGAGGCGTGGCACGGTGCCGGGGAGGGTGCCGCTACCGCTCTCATGGTTGCCTTTGGCACAGGAGTGGGCGGCAGCTTTGTCATCCAGGGCCAGCCGGTGCTCGGTGCGCACTTTGTGGGCGGGCATGTGGGGCACTTTGCCTCGCCGCTGGCTGTGTACCGCGGAGCTCCGTTGCCTTGTTCCTGCGGACATGAGGGTCATGTGGAGGCCATCGCCTCAGGTCCCGCGATCCACGCCGCCTACCTCCGTCACGGTGGCAGCGCCGCCCTGAGCGATACGCGCGAGGTGTTTGATGCTGCCCGGGCCGGAGATGATCTAGCCTTGGCCGTGATCGCCACCGCAGCAACGGCCGCCGGACAGGCAGTGGGCGGACTCATCAACATTCTGGATCCCGCCGTGGTGGTAGTCTCCGGAGGGTTGGCCGACGCCGGAGAACTGTGGTGGGATGCCATGGAGAAGGCCCTCCGCACAGAACTTCTGGCTCCCCTGGCCTCTGTGGCAGTGGTGCGAGCCAGCTTGGGCAACACTGCCGCCATAGTGGGCGCAGCATCCTTGGTCCTTGCCTCATAATTTCGATTCATCTTTCCTAGGAGTCACCATGACACTGAAAATGACCAACTTTGATGCGCTTGCCGGGCAGCTTGTTGTATCCGCCCAGGCCTACCCGGGAGAGGCCATGCGCGATCCCCGCACCATGGCCCAGATTGCCGCCTCAGCCGTAGTGGGCGGGGCTGCGGCCATCCGGGTCCAAGGCATTGCTGATATCCAGTTCGCTCGCGCTGCTGTGGAAGTTCCCGTGATCGGGCTCTGGAAAGACGGGCACGACGGCGTCTTCATCACCCCCACGCTGCGCCACGCCCTCGCCTGTGCCAGCGCCGGTGCCCACATCGTGGCCATTGACGGCACGCGCCGCCCCCGCCCGGACGGGCTGACCCTGGCCGAGACCATTGCCGGCGTGCATGCCAATTCCAATTCGCTGGTCATGGCCGACTGTGGCTCCTTCGAGGACGCCGTTGCAGCTGCCGAAGCGGGCGCCGACCTGATCGGGACCACCTTGGCTGGCTACTCGGGCGAACGCCCCAAGACCGCCGGCCCGGATCTGGAACTCATCGCCGCGATCGCCGCCGCCAACTTGGGCAAGCCGCTCATCGCCGAAGGCCGCATCCACTCCCCCGCCCAGGCTCGGGCAGCAATGGACGCCGGAGCCTTTGCCGTGGTGGTGGGTACCGCGATCACACACCCTTCCACCATCACCAGCTGGTTCAAGGCTGCTCTGGACGCCTAAAGCGAGCGTTCCGCCAGCACTCCTTGCCGCACCTCACCTCGAGTGGGCAGTAGATACCAATGTTTCTGAGCAACATTGACATCTACTGCCCACTCGATTGTTTTAAGCTCGTTCACACGGCAGAGTACGCAGAAGTGTGGATGAGTCTCACCACACTTCCTTGCACTGACCAGTCAGTTCTGATAATTTGTTCCAGTCACCCCCGCCTCGAAGGAGCGCCCTATGCTCACTGCCCAACAGTTGCACGTCGCAGGGAGGCGCCACACCCTGTTGCCCGCCACCACTGCCGAAGCACACCGGGGTGAAGTGCTGCTCATCCAGGCCGACGGACAGGAACGCCGCACCGCTCTCGCCTTGTCCTTGACCGGCCGCATGAAGCCATCAACGGGGTCCGTGACGCTGGGCCACGACGCCTCCATGTCTTCCCTTCGGCGGCGCAGCGCTCTGGTTGATTCACCGAACGTGAATGCTCCCGAACACCACCTCACCGCCCGGTCCATGACGGCCGAGGATCTGGCCTTGGTGCCACTGAAGTTCCGCGACCGCACCCGCCCCACGGCGTGGCTGGTCAAGCATGGCTTCCGCGATGTTCTGGACCAGTGGATCGAGGAGTTGGCACCTGAACGGCTCCTGCACCTCCAGCTGGAATTGGCCTTGGCGAACCGAAATGTTGAGTTACTTGTTCTGGATTCCCCGGACCGCCACACCGCCGATATCTCCGCATGGTTGCCCCTGATGGAGGCAGCTGCGGCGGGCGAGCTTGGCCATGGCGACGACCCCGCAAGCACGCTCACGCCCCGCCCAATCATGGTGATTGGCGTTGTGGGCGGCTACCCGATGAGTGGGATGGACCGGCCGTCATCGCTGGCAATGCCGTTACGCTCGAGACTTTGGAGCACGACGGCGAAGAACCTCCCGCCGCTACTCCCGGCGCAGACGAGATGGGGGCAGACGAAGTGGGAGTAGAGGAACTGAGCTCAGACGAGCTGCCGGACGATGACGTACCCGTAGAAGAGCCAGACTCTGCGCCCGCGGAGGAACCTTCAGGGGACGTCGCTGGGCAGGAGGCGGAACCGGCCCCGCCGCCCCTCACGAGCACCGCAGATCACCCCATCACATCAGCTCCAGTCGAGCCCACCCCGGAGGAAAAGCCATGACAGTGTTCCGCTTGGCCCTATCCGAACTCAAGCGCATGACCGGCGGGATCCTGCCGAAGCTGACCATTGTTGCCCTGGTCATGGTGCCGCTGCTCTATGGGGCGGTGTATTTGTATGCGAACTGGGATCCGTACGGCAACCTCGATCAGCTCCAGGCAGCCGTGGTGGTTCAGGACCAGGGCGCCACGACCAAGGATGGCGAGAAACTGACGGTTGGTCAGGACGTCGCTGACACTCTGGTGGAGGGGCATAAGTTCGATTGGCATCTGGTGGAGACGCCCCAAGAAGCCGAGGATGGGGTGCGCAGTGGCGAATTCGCGTTCGCACTGACAATCCCCAAGGACTTCTCAGCAAATCTGGCCTCGCCGGAGAATTTTGATTCGGCCACGCAGGCCATGATGAGCGTGACCACCAATGACGCCAACAACTATTTATTGACCTCGATCGTGGACAAGGTGGCCACCCAGGTCCATGACTCCGTGGCACAGCAAGTGGGTGAGCAGACCGCCAACTCGCTGCTGACCGGATACGGCACCATCCACGCCCAACTGATTAAGGCGGCCGACGGCGCGAAACAGTTGGCAGAAGGCGCCACGACCCTGGATACCGGCGTAGGGACGCTCAAAACTGGTAGTTCCGATCTGTTGACGGGCGCGGATTCACTGGTGGCCGGGCAGACCCAGCTGGTCACCGGAGCGAAACAGCTGCAGGCCGGCGCATCGAAGCTGGACACGGGGCTTGGCCTGCTGGATTCCCAAACGTCCACGCTGCCGGGCGATACCAAGACGCTCTCCGATGGTGCTGCCGCCGTTGCCGCAGGCAACGCTGCCTTGAATACCAAGGTCCAAAGTGCCGCAGGTACTGCCGAGAAGCTCGATGGCGCCGTCACCGGAGCTATCAATGACAAGCTCGTGCAACTCGTCACAGATGGAGTCATCACCCCCGAGCAAGCCACCAAGATCGGCGACTCATTGAAGAAGGATGCCGCGAGCCCGTCAATCACAGAACTCAAGGGTCAGCTGGCAACCGACACCAAAGATATTCAAAAGTTGGCTGATGGGTCTGCCGATGTGGCCGCCGGAGCATCGAAGCTTGCTGCTGCAACACCCAAACTCTCCGGGGCCATTTCGCAAGCAAAGACCGGCGCCAGCGATCTGACCACGGGCGCCGGAACACTTGCCGATGGCCAGACCACGGCTTTGGACGGAGCCACGCAACTGGCTGCTGGCGCCAAGAAGCTCGATTCCGGGGTTGCTGATTTGAAGGTCGGCTCCGGCAAACTCGCAACCGGGCCCAGCGATCTCGCCACCCAGCTGCGCAGCGGCGCGGGGTCCGTGCCAGATCCCAATGACAAGGAGAAGCAAAACGCAGCCGGCGTCATCGCCGATCCCATTCGAGTGGATTCTGTCTCCCAAGCTCAGGCCGCCAACTATGGTTCGGGTCTGGCGCCGTTCTTCCTCGTGCTGGCCCTGTGGATCGGTGCGTTCATGCTGGTTCAGGCCATGCGGCCGCTAACGGTTCGGGCCCTTGCCTCCAATGCACCTTCGTGGAAGATTGCGCTGGGCGGCTGGTTGCCGTTCGCCACCGTTTCCTGCGGCCAGGCGCTATTGCTATACGCCGTCGTGAAATTTGGCCTCGGCCTCGAGCCGAGTCACCCATGGCTCACGCTCGGATTGCTCCTGCTGGCGTCAATGGCGTTCACGGCGTTGATTCAGGGCATTGTGGCGTTGCTGGGAACACCAGGTAAGTTTGTGGTCCTGATCCTGCTGGTGCTCCAGCTGGTGTCCTCTGGCGGCACATTCCCGTGGCAAACCACTCCTGCACCGCTGCACATCATGCACCAGATCCTGCCCATGGGACATGTTGTTGAGGGGATGCGGCACCTAATCTACGGCGCCGATCTCGCTCCGCTGCTGCCCATTGTGCTGGGGTTGCTGGGCTACATGCTGTTGGGCTTGCTGTTGGCCTGGGCTGCTGTGTCGAAGAAGAAGACCTGGACACTCAAGACGCTGATGCCGGAGATCGAAGCCTAGAATCGCCTTACGGGCGGGGCACCACGATGTTCTTCAACTCGGCGTCCTGCCCGTCCAGCGTGGCCCAGTGGCTGCTGTGCTCCAAGACGGCAAAGGAACTCGTGGGGAACCCTGACGCCAGATCCATATACGCATCCTGATCCGAATCCCGCGAAGCCAGCCGCAGCGCCAGCGCCTGCACGCCAGGCATGTGGGTGATGACCAGCAGCGTCCCCACAGTTTCCGGCACATGGTTGATGACCGAGAGCATGGATGTGGCCCCCGCCGCGTACAACCCGGATTCCAACTTCGGAGTGGGCGCCTTCTCCCCCAACTGCTGACACACCCACGTGCAGGTCTGTCGAGTCCGCACCGCCGATGAGCACAGGATGAAATCGGGCACCACACCGTTCTCCATCATCCATTTGCCGGCCAGCGGCGCCTCGGTGTGGCCACGCTGCGCCAGCGGCCGATCGTGATCCTCCACGCCCAGGGGGAATGCTGCCTTGGAATGGCGCATTAGGATCAACCGTTTAATATGGTATTCGCTCATTCCCTCAGTTTAGTGACAGTTAAGGCAGTACGACGGCGCCTGGGCCCACGACGCGAGGGACCCGCTGCGAGCCTGCGAGTAGCGGGAGCAGTTGGGGACCACCAAGGTGAGTCGAACGCCGTCGTACTTGAGGTGCGGCAAAACCCATTCCTCCCGGCCCTACAGACCCTCCCTCAGCAAATGGGGTGTTTTGGGCAACGCTCCCTCAGCAAATGGGCTTAACGGCCAGACGCTCCCTCACTAAAAGCGAGGGAGCGTCTGAGAAGGAGTGCTAGATGGAGTATTCCGGGGCGGCCCAGACAACCACTTCGGGGTGCTCATAGAAGCGGTAGCCTTCGCCGCGAACGGTGCGCACGGTGTTGGCGAGGCGGCCCAGCTTGGAGCGGAGCCGGCGGATGTGAACGTCGATGGTGCGCTCGTTGGGGATCTCGTCGGCGTTGGACCAGAGGCCTTCGAGGAGTTCGTCGCGTCCAACGGTGCGGGTGCCGTTCTCGACCAGGTAATTGAGAAGTTCGAATTCCTTGAATGTGAGGTTCAGGGTGTCACCATCAAGGTGAACTTCGCGGCGGGCAAGATCGATCAGCACGCCGGTGGGGCGCTGTTCGGCGGCGGGAATGCGGACGGCTTCGGCGCGCTGGCGGCTGGCAACGGTGGGGTCGCCAAAGGTGGAGCGAACCACGTCCAGAGGACTCCCTACAGCGTCCGACGGCGCAATCGCCACGGCGGCATAGCTCTGGGCCTGCGGCACCAGTGTCTGGGCGAAGGCCCGGATGTCTTGGGCCAGCTTGGCCAGCGACGTTCCGGCTGCAGCTGCAGTATCTTCGTCAACGCCCACGTACAGGACGAAGCCGCGGGCCACGTTATCGGGGCTGACCCCGCGAAGGCTATCCGCTCCAGCCCCTGCAATGACGGGCGTGGGCGCCGTCATGGGGTTGAGATCCCCGGAGGGGACGGCACGGAGACGGGCTGCCGCACTTCCAGCCTCGACACGGTAGCCGGGCTGCTCCAAGTGCGTATTACGGGCAGCTGCGCCTTGAGTGGAGTTGCGGGCAACGGCCTTGGCGGCGTTGCGAACAGAGATGTGGACGTAACCGGATGCTACTGACATTGAACTACCTCGGTGTTTAGCCGTGTGACTACGGCGCGAATGCTTCGTGTGGTTCTGTCCCCCCAGAACCTTGCTGCCCCGTATTCCAGGGCCGGCCCTAGGGCCAAGACTGATAAATGCCGCGCCTTTGCGTTTGATGCTTCCGTACAATGTGCTCAGTGCAATGCGCGACGATCAGGGTTGCGAGCTAGGCCTGCATTCGACAACCAGACAGGAACCGTCCGGTCAATCCAAGACCAAGACGGAACGTTGCTGCGGCTGCAGAAGTTACTGAGTGGGTGTTCACGCTTTTCAGTGTCCTACGTAACAAAGCGAACTTGCAAGTAACATAGGCCCAAAGTGTCCACAATATGAGATTTTGCTCTAATTTGTGATCAAGCTAATAATGTTGCTTTGCTCTCATTTTAAGGCAAAAAGAGCACTCGCGGCAAATTAAATCAAACAAATTTTCATTTAATCGGTACTAAATTCTATGACGTGCTGATTATAGGGAAATTAGTTCATCTGCTCCCAACGCACGCCTATGATGGCCTCGGCAAGTTGCTCACTGCACACAGTTGCTTCACAGAGTTTGACGCTAGGTAAACAGAAGTTTACGGACAAGCGGTTTGTGGGTGGAATCCGGCCAGCTTGTTAGCTTGCGGTGTTGCGCAAGCCGAGGACCATCCAATGCGGACGCAGGCCCTTGATCTGGTCCCGGATTTTCACATGGTTGCGCCGGTTCATCATGAACAGTGCTGCCGAGCCTGCGGCAAAAGCAACCACTGCACCCAAGCCCAACGACCAGCGGGCACCGAATTCAGTGGCGATCCAGCCAACAAGTGGCGCTCCGATGGGCGTCCCGCCCTGCAGCACCACCATATATACGGCGAGCACCCGGCCCCGCATGGCGGCATCAGTGGTCAGCTGAACAGTGGTGTTGCACGCATTCATGAACGTCAGCGACGCCAACCCCACGGGAATCAGAGCCACCGCATACAGCGCATAGCTGGGCATGAGCGCGGCCACGGCTACCGTGACGCCGAACGCCAGCGCGCCGCCCACGATGTACAGCATCCGCATCTTTTTACGCCGGGCGGCCAACAGTGCCGCTCCCAACGTGCCAATGGCCATGATGGATCCCAGGAGCCCGTACTCTCCCGGCCCCACATTGAAGACAGTGGTGGCCATGAGCGCATTGGTGATCTGGAAATTCATGCCAAAAGTGCCCACCAAAAATACCAGGACCATGATCATGAGCAGATCCGGCCGTCGCCTGATGTACATGAGCCCCTCGCGGATTTGCCCCTTGGCGCGCGGCACACGCACCGCAGGGACAAGCTCGCTTGCACGCATTCGCCACAGCGAGAAGATGACGGCGGCGAAGCTGGCGGCATTGATGAGGAAGGCTGGCCCCGTACCGACTAGGGCAATGACCAGACCAGCAACGCCAGGGCCGGCTAGTCGCGCCAGGTTAAAGGAAGCGCTATTAAGTGCGACGGCGTTGGGCACGTCATCTTTAGCGACGACTTCTGAGACAAACGCCTGCCGCGACGGTGCATCGAAGGCGCTTGCCACCCCCAACATGAGTGCCAATGCATAGACATGCCACAGTTGTACAGACCCTGTGATGACCAAAATACCCAACAAAAGCGCACAGAATCCCATGGCGGACTGAGTAATCAGCAGCAACTTGCGCTTATTGACCCGATCCCCCAGCAACCCAGCATAGGGACCTAAGAAAATAATGGGTAGGAACTGCAGCCCCGTAGTGATACCTGCGGCCGTTCCGGAATTATGCGTCAGGACCGTAAGGACCAACCAGTCCTGAGCTACTCTCTGCATCCAGGTGCCAATATTGGATACCAGCGCGCCGGTCACCCAGAGTCTGTAGTTGCGCACTTTCAGTGCGCGGAACATTGAACTCATCTAGGCACTCAGCTCCTGCAAGATCAAGGCCGCTTGATGGAGCGTGGCGCGGTCTTGCGGCGTGAGCGCCGCAACGCGTTGCGCCAGCCATGCCGTCCGCATGGACCGTGCCCGCATCAGCGCGGCACTTCCCTGATCGGTAATGCTGACAAGGACCTGGCGTTTGTCTTGCGGGTTTTCGCCGCGGCTTATGAAGCCCACAGCAGCCAGATCATTGACGATCCTCGTCATGGACGGTGCCTGGATTTGTTCTCTGGCAGCCAATTGCCCCACGGTCTGAGGGCTCGCAAGGAGACCCGCCAGGACTGAATATCTCCCTGGGCTGAGCTCCCCCGTCGCCGCTTCGGCCCGGAGTCGTCTTGAGGTGCGCATGACGGCCACCCGCAATTCCGCGGCGAGCAGACCGGGGTCCGAGGTGCTGGGATTTGGGGAAAGTTCAGTCATGGATGCTCATCTACCTCAGTGCAAAAAGTTTCGTATCTTCAGCTTTCCAGTGTAGATCGTTAGCATTGCTAAGTAAATGTTGACTTGCTCACCGCCCCATGTGGCCGGCAGCTCAATCCCCAGCCGCCTAATACAATGGCCGTTACCATAATGTGACATCAGGTTTCGGTTCGGTTACGCTGGGATAAGTGCCCGCTGAACCATTTACGGTTTTTGGCACCAATGGACGGTTCGCCGAGCTCTGCCCCCGCCCATTTCCTACTCCTTCATGGCAGAGACGGGGGACCCAAGATTTACGGGCCTTCCCACTATGGAAGCCCTTGGGGTTAAGCCAGTGCAATGACAGCAGGCAGTGAAAACTGCCGCTGACTGCTGCACGGCCGGATTCTCTAGTCCGTTCCCGACAGCTCACCTCGCAGGCGTAGAGAGGCACCACCATGTCTGAAGCACCCCAGCGCGGCCGTCGCCGCGCAGAATCAGCAAGCCGGCCATCCCTTCGCAGCCTGACCACGTCACGTAACGGCACGTCGCGCAACGGCACATCACGCACGGGAACCCGCGCCGCCACCACACCGCGCGCCTTTTCCGCCGTCGGAACTACCGCAAAATGCATGGCCGCCGTGGCCGTTGTGGGCGCCCTCATGGCTGCCGGTTCAGTAGCCTCGCAAACCATGAACCCCGTGGCCGACGGACAGAACAGCACCAGTCTGGTAGCCGCCGTCGACCATGCAGTGCCCTCTGCCATTTCCGCACCCACAGACGCAGCCATCAGTTTCCCCGGTGTCACCGTCACGTCCAAGACGTCCCCCACGGCCGTCGCGAAAGCGGCAGCAACACCGGCACAGGTCAAGGTTGAAGCCAACGCCGTCAAGCCCGTAACGGCAACCCCCGCGACGAAGGCAGCCCCGGCCGCCCCTGTTGATGATCCCGAAGCAGCCAAGGCCTTCGCATCCAGCCAACTGGCATCCTTCGGCTGGGGAGCAGACCAGATGAGCTGCCTGACGTCCTTGTGGCAGCGCGAATCCGAGTGGCTCACGTCGGCTGAGAACGTCTCCAGCGGCGCCTATGGCATTGCACAGTCGTTGCCGGCCAACAAGATGGAGAGCACCGGCAGCGACTGGGCCACCAACTACCAAACCCAGATCCGCTGGGGCATGGGCTACATCAATGAGCGTTATGGATCCCCCTGTGGCGCCTGGGGTCACTCCGAATCCGTGGGCTGGTACTAAGCCAAGGCTTGAACTCGGCACCGATTGAGCTCGGCACAGCAGGACCCTTGCGGAGCATGAACTAACCGCACCCGGAACTCACGGCTGAAGGAAGGCGGACTCATGGCTGATGACATTATTGCCCGGCACGAGCTGCAGGCCGCACTGGGGCTACTGCCAATTCCCGGCGGCACCGTCCAGTTGCGCGACGCCCGCTCAGGTGTCACGCGTGACGTGGAGTTGCGCCCCTTCACCCTCGCTGCGACCCAGCTCACCTGCGGCACGTGGGATCTGGTGAGGGGTCCGGCGTCGAACGTCTCTGACGCCGCTCTTGCGCCTGTCACGGACGACGACGGACCCTCACCAGGGCTCGATCGGCACCCCATGCATCCCCTCACCTGGTTTGACGCCGTCCGCTGGTGCAACGCCGCCTCGGAACTGGCCGGGCTCACGCCCGCCTACTCCGTCACTGGCCGCGAGGTGGCGTGGGACGTCAGCTCTGACGGCATTCGGCTGCCAACGGAAGCGGAATGGGAGTGGGCCGCGCGGGCCGGTACAACGGGACCTTTGTACGGAGAATTGCCGGATATTGCCTGGACGTTTTTGGATGGTGTGCAGGGACCACAAGCTGTAGCTGGCAAGGATCCCAACAGCTTCGGGCTGTTCGACATGATTGGCAATGTCTGGGAATGGTGCTGGGATTATGCCGACACCGCCCGCTACGGAGATTACAGAAGTTTGCGCGGTGCAGGCTGGGATGATCGGCCTTGGAGTGCCCGGGCGTCGGTCCGCCGAGGCAGCGCCCCGGATGCCGTGCTGGAAGATGTGGGATTCAGGGTGGCCCGCGGCGCTGTTGGCCCACCAGGAGCAATGGCCGCTCAGGGCTGGTCCGATGACGCCGACAGAAATAGGGCTGCCATCACGGGCCCGCGGCCCATCGGCTGGACCCCGCTGCGCCGCTGAGAACAAAAATGCCGCCGTTTCCGCTTTTCGCTAGGGTTTAAACCCTGGCAGAAAGCGGAAACGGCGGCATTTCTTGAAACGAGGGGGCAGCCGGCCAGTGGAGACTAGTCCACCACGCCGTAGAGGCGGTCGCCAGCGTCGCCGAGGCCCGGAACAATGTAGGAGTTCTCGTCCAGACCCTCATCGATGGAGGCCAGAACCACGTGAACGTTGTCGCGGTCGCCGTGGGCGGCTTCGAGCTTGGCGAGGCCTTCCGGTGCTGCGAGCAGGCAGATGCAGGTGATGTCAGCAGCGCCGCGGTCAAACAGGAACTTGAACGCCTCGATCAGGGTACCGCCAGTAGCCAGCATGGGATCCAGCACGTAAACCTGACGGCCGGTCAGGTCTTCGGGAAGACGCTCGGCGTAGGTGATGGCTTCGAGGGTTTCCTCGTTGCGTGCCATGCCCAGGAAGCCAACTTCGGCAGTGGGCAGCAGGCGGGTCATGCCTTCGAGCATGCCGAGGCCAGCGCGCAGAATCGGTACGACCAGAGGAGTCGGCTTGACGAGGCCGGTGCCAATGGCCTTGGTCACGGGAGTCTCGATGTTTACTGGCTCCACGCGCACTTCACGAGTCGCCTCATAGGCCAGCAGCGTCACGAGTTCTTCAGTCAGCTGACGAAAAATCGGTGACGGTGTGTTCTTGTCTCGAAGAACAGTCAACTTGTGGGCAATAAGCGGATGATCCGCAACGAATACGCGCATAAATAAAAGCTACCATTGAGCCGTGTCCAATTCCCCAGAAATCCCAAGAATCGAGACCACTACCACGGCAATACACGCCCAATGGATGGGTATTGCCCTTGCTGAAGCGCAGCGGGCCTTGCTCACGGCGGATGTGCCCATTGGCGCCGTCGTACTTGGACCCGACGGGGAAATCCTAGGTTTGGGGCGCAATGAACGCGAAGCGCATGGAGATCCGACGGCGCATGCCGAAGTAGTTGCAATCCGTGAGGCTGCCGCGAAATTGGGTGAATGGCGGCTGGCTGATTGCACGCTCGTGGTGACTCTGGAGCCCTGCGCCATGTGCGCCGGAGCCATTGTGCTGGCGCGAATTCCGAAGGTGGTCTTTGGGGCCTGGGATGAAAAGGCGGGCGCGGCCGGATCAGTGTTTGATGTGCTGCGCGAACGCCGCCTTAACCATTGGGTGGAAGTTTTTCCGGGTGTGCGCGAGGACGAATGCGCGGCGCTCCTGAAAGATTTCTTCGCCAGCCACCGTCTGTAACCGCCAGCCGAAGCCGCAACGTCAAGGCGTGATTGTCAGCGGCACCGCAGGCATAACACACGAGACGCGCTGAATTTCGGGTGTGCCGAAACGCTCCGGGGAACCCACCCGGTTGTTTCGCCCGGTGTCATCGCACCAGTCCAGACTGTAGGGATAAGCCGAGACCGTTGCCTGCCCGGGGGCGGCAGTTTCGGGGAGCGTCAGATTTGCACTGAACCCGCCGGCGTCGTTCATCGGGGCTTGGAGCTCCACAATCTTCGCTCCGGAGGAGTCCACTACCTCAAGGTGTATTTGGGCATTCTCGCCATACCTCGGGTCACAGTCAGCGTCTTCGGCTTGAACTGTGAGGCTGCCACCGGGGCTGGTCGATTCTTCGCTCAGAGAAAAGGGCGGCGGCATGCACGGCTGTGACCCGCCAATCTGCGCAACCTGCGAGCACGCGACCAAACTTGATCCGGCTAGCACCGTTGCCGCCGCCACTGACCACATCATGCTCACCGTGCGCACTGTCATCCCTGCTTTTCGTAGCCCGCCGCCGCGTTGATGGCGTCGATCCGCTTTTGCCTGCTCGACGGCGAATCCAAGCTGAAGGAGCGGAAGTCGCCAAGGTCCTCGCGAATGAAGGTCTCCACCTCTTTAATGCGCTGCGTCACGGCCGCCGTGGGTGGCCGGAAGGTCCAGTACGCGATGCGTTCGGCGCCGGGATCGTACTGCCACAGGCCAATGATCCGGCCGCGGTCCACGATGGGATGGTCCGGCAGGTCCGCGGTCAGGGCCAGCTTTTCCTTGCCGATGCCCAGACCCTTGTCCTCTTCGGCGACGTGGTCCGCTGAATTGCGGCGCAACAGGAACAAGGAATCGGAGCCGGCGAGCAGCTGAATTTGTTCGTCTTGGGGTAGTGCAAAATTCGCGGCAGCGTCGGCATCCGCAGGAAGCATCCACAGCCCGTCCGGATCCACCACAGTGGATTCCACGGCACCCAAGGCTGCGAGCGCAGCCTTGCTTTGAGCCACGGTGAAGGCCGTAAACCACTGGGTCTGCTTGAGCGTGGCACCACCAGTCCAGCGCAGGTAGTTTTCCATGAGCGTGGTTCTTGCCTGTTCCGGCGATTCGCGCGGCGCTGGCAGGGCCCATGCCGTGTAGGCGTAGCGCTGCACATCGAGCCGGCCGTTGACGGGCACGCGGCGGATGCGACCGTCAGCCTGCAGCAGCCCAAGGACCGTGGGCAGCGTGGTGGAGGCGCCCTTCTTCTTGCCTTCCTCCCCCAAGCTGCGCACTGCATCGCCTAACTGGTCTTTGAGCTGTTTCGGATCCAGCGGGACATCGGCGTTTTCGAGCAGCTGCAGGGTCTTGTCGGCGAGCGCCTGAACCTCGGAACGGTCGACGCCGAGCTTGTCTAAGACTTTCGCCGTCGCCTCTGCTGCCCCCTGGCCAAGGGACAGCGCCCAGGCGAAGTCGTTCTCCCCTAGGACATAGGTGCAGCCGCGCGCCGTCGGAAGTTCATAGATGGCCAAGGCAGCCAAGTCCGCGTCAGCCTGCTCGCGGCGGATGCCTGCGCGGGCGAAGAGCGTCAGGTAGGGATTAGCACCGCCAATAGAGCGCGCCCACCCGGCAGTGCTGAGAACTTCCGCGGCTGTGGCGCCCGTGAGGGAACCGTCCAGGCCTTGTTTGTGCCAGTTCCAGGCACGCTGCGTTGCACTGTCCATACGGTCATCATGCCCTATTAATGATCGGCTGAAGAGGCCCATTTTTGCACTTGGGCTTTGACCCGGTAAGGTTGACGCGTTGGTGACGTGTCCGAGCGGCCGAAGGTGCAACACTCGAAATGTTGTTCAGGTGAGAGCCTGACGTGGGTTCAAATCCCACCGTCACCGCCAAGTTGCAAGCCCCCTGCTTCCCTTTGTTTATAAGGGAGGTGGGGGTTTTGCTTTGCCCTGAATTGGGCTCGCAGTAACGCAGCAGTAACGAAGTTCCCGTGACACGCCTGCCTCCTCCGCTTGGAACGTGCGCCACACCACCGCTTGCGCTCCCCCGCTTCCTTATGAATTTGCCGGACGACAACTCCGCATTTACGTTAAAAGACATGAGATTTACGTCACAATCCATGAGTGTAAGGTGATTCACTTCCGCCGGTTTCCTCTGGCTTAGTGGAACTTTGCCACAAAGCCCCGTCTCTGCCCGCTCCCTGGCCGGTGGCTGGACCTGAAAAGACGAGTCCAGGGCCGCCGAAGTTACCCTAAGTTGAGGCTGGCGGGTCCGCACGATCCGGAATGCGGAGGCTGCCCTTCTTTTGCACAAGACCGGGTTCAGGCAGGAAGAGACACCCTTGGAACGCACAGCGCTAGAGCATTCGACGGAGCTACACCGGGACATTATGGTGTGGATTTTGAGCGGGTCACGAACTCTTTACCCTGAGGAGAGCAGATGGTGTGCTTTGGCTGAGACTGGTTTGGTTGGAATGCCGCAAGTTCCGTGGGGGCGACCATCCGTGGCTTGATCAGAACTGCTAGCAACTGGCTACTTACCTTGGAGGAACGCCTTTCCGGCCACGAGATAGCCATGAATCTGACTCGCTGTAATTGTGATTGACCCCTCGCCTCTCCTTTGCACAATGCTGAAGAACGCACCCTCAACTTTCCCTTCGGCCACGACGCCGTGCACGAGGTACGGCTGCATCTCGGGAGGCTGAGCCGGAACGAATATGTAGATGATCCCCTTGCCGGGACTTGTCTCCACACTGTCCACTGTGAGACCCGTGACAGCTGGTACAACCCTCGCGTCAAGGATGTTTAGGTACGTCGCTGGATCGAAACCTTCGAGCTTGATTTCTTTGATGCACTTAATGACTGTGTCTTGTCCGGACTTGCCTTCTTCATAGCCCAACACAAGAACGGCATCCTGGTTGCCATTAGCAAACCGCGCCACGTCTTGAGCAAGTTCGATCTTCTGCTGATCACCGGGCTGGCCTGACACGCCCACATTGTATTTTTGTGATTTGACGTCAAGGAAGGCGCTCTCTTTGTGGCCCAGAAGCAGCTTTGTATGCCCTCCACGCAGCAAGTCAACAATCGTTCCGGCGGTCAGCGATCCGCCTTTCTGCGCTTCAAGGTAGGCAGCAAGGGCTCGTCCTGCGTCAATAAGTTTGGTCGCCCGAGCATCGGTATCTGTGATTAGACTGACTTCAACGTTATGCACCATATTGCGGATAATCTCTGCATTTTCGGCTGCCTCTCTGGCTTCAACTTCCGGATCGAGTCCAAGTCCTGAATAGTCGAATCCAAGACCATCGAATGTAGTCCCGTCTGAGGTCAGATATCGAACTCCGGCAACCCTGCAGCCATAGCGTTCCATGACGCCTCCGAGCGACTCGGCATACTCGGCCTCTGACAGCTCTGGCTGCGATGGGTGAAGTTGCGTAACGATTGCAGAGACCTGAGAATCATCCACCTCAAGATGAACGTCGTCAAGGTTCAAGAGATCGTGGTTTATCGGACCATCGCTCTTTTCAACGTAGATGCGCTCAGGAGAGCCCTGACAGCACCGGTTGAACTTCAGAGCATCGCTGAGGCTTGAAAGTGTGACATGGCTGAGGTCACCGTAGGGACTGACGAGAGGCCCATGGTCGATTCGCTCGATCGAGCCTTCACGGCCAATGAAGAGTTCATGCAAGTAGGTTTCGTTCGGGTCGGCATCCTCCGGAGCGACAGCGAGCGTGCCTGAATCACCCTCGAGCGTCAGGTAGACGACTCCATCCTTTCGTGCTGACGTAGATGCGGGAGCGTTCATAGTGGCCTCTTTTTGTATGGTGGTTCGAGCGGGTGTGGGTGGTGCGGCTTCGGTGATCGCGGGTAAATCCCCAACGTGAACCAACGCCGACTTGGAAGGTTCGGCGCAACTTGGGCCCTTCGGCCCGGCCTGGATCTGGAAAACACTCTTGGAGCGGTGACAAACTCCAGGGTCGCGAAGCCTAGTACAAGCCCCGGGTGCGTCAGCGCTATATCTAAGTGCCACTGGATGAAGCGTGGCGTACGGTGCTTGGAGCGCCCAACCTCACTAGGTTGGTGCGAGACACAGACGGCGCTATGACCTCCACCTACTCCAGGATCTCCAACGCAGGCAGCCCAGCCACGATCTTATTGGTCTCCACTGAGATTGTGACGATTCTCTTGATCAGGTCAATGATGTACCGCGGATTGCCGACCTCGCGGCAGTAGTCGTTCGGGTCGTTGACGATCTGGGAATCTTTGTGAGTCGTCACCTGGTAGCGGTCAATGATCCATTCAATGGCTGACTTGCCGTTGACCTGGTAGTCCAACACCTCGGCCGGGATATCCTCCAACGTGATGTCGGAATTGAAAACGATCCGAGAACGATCCTTGCGTGCACCCCAGGAGAGTTTCTGCACACGGTAATAGTCGTACTGCGCCTCGGCGTCGGCTGGCGGCTCAGTCTTGCGCACTTCAGTTAGGTCAGCTGGCGCCTGAGTCTCATAGTTCAGGTGCAGGTCAGCCAGGGCCCGGCCGGCAGTGCTGAACCCCCAGAAGTCTTTGACCTTCGGGATGCGCGGCAGCATCTTCATCAGGTCAGCTTTGTAGGTCTCCTTGTAGGTCGGAGAGTGCAGCAGGCCGTACACGTAGTAGAAGATGTCCTCCTTGGTGGCGGCCGCGTCCTCGTAGAAGCCGCGGTAGGCCGACAGAGTCGCATCGGTGATGTTCTCGCGACGGCGGTAGCCGTCCACAATGATCTCACCCTCATCAGGGATCGCGAGCTCATCCTCGGGAATTGGCACGTAGGTGTAAAGAGGAAATCCCTGGCCAGTGTGTTGCATATGCAGATCGAAGATATTCTCAGTCATCAGTCCGCTGAATGGTTTCTGCGCACCCGCACCCGTTGTTGCAATGACTAGGTTGCGGAAAGCAGGAGTGGGGAACAGTTTCGATAATTGATAGGTGCAATTATTGAATTGGTTACTGGCGTCAAAGTACAGCTCCTGCTTCGTGAAAGGACGGTACATTGCAGATACAAGTTTCCTTGAATCGTAGGTTCCTCGCTTGCCCCTCCGTGCGTCTGTCTTGTTGATCCGGTCCCACGTGAATTTTGTGGAGTCAAAGGTCACAAATTCTTCGACGCGGGTTGCAGGGTTAAGAATGAGCGCAGCCTGCAATTCTTGAACTTGCTGGTCATAGAACTCGATGGATCGTTCCATATTGAGACCAACAACTTCCCGCTTGAAGTTATAGCACCAGGCGTCGCGGTTGGTTTTAAGTCCTGATGAGTAGTTTTCAAACATGCCTAGCGTTGCTGGCTTGCCCTTGGTGGATTTGTCTCCGATGGGCTGGAATGTGGAGTAGTTCTCGTCACGGTGATTTATCCAGTCGCCGGCACTATTGGGTTCGACAGGCTCCCAGTCTGTGCCCGCTAAGGAACGCTCAACCTCGAGAGTGTCGAGCTTTTGCTCCCGGGTGAGGTAATCCCCAATGTCTCGGTACTGGATGTTAGTCGGCCCGGAGTGCGAGGAGTCCTTAATGAGGATGGTAATGGCAATAGGTGTCCTGGCGCCATCACCAAAGACATTGCCGGCCTCTCTTCTTCGCTGCTCCCCCGAAGTTCGAGCGTTCCCCCGAAGGTTATAAATGAAGACACGGCTGAACTCTGAGGCGAATGTCTTGCGGATTCCCTCTGCCGAGGGCAAGTCAATAAAGCTGCCATTCGAGACGAAAGCGATCACACCGTTTTCCTTGACACGATTGGAGGCCCAGCGGATGCCTCGGACGTAGGAATCGTAAAGACTATTCTTCAGTGTGGCTGTCGACAGTTTGGCGTAGGTATCTGCAATAGAGGCATCCAGCACTGGATACTTCAGATTTTGGTTGTCGTCGTTCGCACTTGTCTGCCCAGATGAGTACGGAGGGTTCATGACGACGACTCGGATGTCTTGATTCTTCTGCCGGACCACGCGAGCGTGGTTCTCCGGGAAGATTCCCGTAGCCTCTAGCTGGCCGTCAGTCTCATTCAGCTGGAAGGTATCGGTCAGCGCTATGCCTTCGAACGGCACATACCCCTCCTCAGCACCGGCAGCCGTTGCAACTTCTGAATAGACAGTCTCGATGTTGATCGCTGCGATGTAGTAGCTCAGCAGAACGATCTCGTTGGCGAACATCTCCTGGGTGTACTTGCGGTGCAAGTCCTCCGGCTTAATGAGCCCGATCTGCAGTAGCCGTGTCAGGAACGTGCCAGTCCCGACAAACGGTTCCAAAATGGAAACCCCTTCATCGGAGAGCGACTTCCCGAATTCCAGGCGCAAGGCTGCATCTGCAGACCTCAGGATGTAGTCCACTACTGGCACCGGGGTGAACACGATTCCGAGTCGCTCTGCGACACGAGGGAAGGCTTTGCGGAAGAAGTTGTCGTAGAGCTCTACGATGATGGCCTGCTTAGCTGCAGCGTTGTCGATCTTGGAGACGCGTGCCCGGACCGACTCATAGAACTTCTCGAGGCCCTTGCTTTCCTTCTCGAACACGGCGTTGGACCCTAGCTGGTCCAGGATGGTCTGCATGGCACGCGAGACAGGGTTGTGCTCGGTGAAGTTGGAGTCCGCGAACATAGCGTCAAACACCGGTTTCGTCACCAAGTGCTGGGCCAGCATTTCAACTGCCTCGGCGTCGTCGATCTCAGGATTCAGGTTCTCACGGAGCCCGCTGACGAACCCGTCGAAAGCGGTCCGATGCGACGAATCGGTATCCGCCAGAAGATCGTTGATCAAGCCGATATGTTTCTTGGCGATGGAGGCTATGTCTTTGGACCAGTCCTCCCAGTACATGCGGTTGCCGACCTTGTCTACGATCTTTGCGTAGACGGAGTCCTTCCATTCTTCAACCGGGAAGGTCAGGGTTTCCTGCTTGCCGGGCCCCACCGGACCGGGGCCCGGTTCCACATCGGGAGTAGGGTTCGGGTCAATGACAGGACCAGGCTTCTTCGGCGACAGATCAATCTTGTCCACGATGATGGATTCTGGCGCCTTATTGTTCAGTTCAATCTGGTTGATGGACGAGTCCATTCGCTCATCGTGCGCGCGCAATGCCTGGAGTACCTGCCAGACGACCTTGTAACGGGCGTTGTCCTTCAACGCCTCCGAGGTAGACATGCCTTCGGGGATGGCGATCGGCAAGATGATGTACCCGAATTTCTTGACCTCGCCCGTCTCGGGATCGGTGTGGTTGCGCATGACACGGCCGACGGCTTGGATCACATCGACCATAGAGTTGCGCGGGTTCATGAAGAGCACCGCATCTAGGGAAGGGACGTCAACACCCTCGGTCAGGCAGCGGGCGTTGGTGAGGATGCGGCAGGTCGGTTGTTCCTTCTTCGGCCAACGGCCCTGGGCATCCTTGGGTGCGGTCCGGTCGTCAACGAGTGCGACGTCTGGTTCGGCCTTCAGCCAGTCGAGACGCTCCCCGCGTCGCACGGCATTAAATCCACCGTCAATATGCTTGACCTCGACCCGCAGATCATCGGTGGGGTCGTCATTGGTGAGGTCTGTGAGGTGAACGCGCGCCAGCTCTGAGAACTCGGTTTCTATGACCTGGGAGGCCTTGATGGAGCGGTTGAAGGCAACAGCTCGGCGCATGGGCTGCCAGTCTTGGCCGAAGCCGTCTTGGAACTCACCCGCCCTGCGCTTAGCCAAACCGTTCCATACACCCACAAGTTTGGCGATGTCGTCAATGTTCAGCTCGCTGTTACTGTCCGCCAACTGGTCCTGGAATGAGGTCCGGACTTGCGTCTCATCAACCCCAAGGACCAACACCTTGTAATCTGTGAGGAGCTTCTGTTCGACGGCCTCACCGAAGCCGATCCGGTAAAAAACGGGTCCATAGATGGACTGGTCATCCATGGAACACAGGACGGCGTCCTTTTCCTTGGCGGCGTCCTTAGTGTTGTCGTTGAAGATGCGTGGTGTGGCGGTCATGTATACGCGCTTGTTGCCGGAGATCCATTGGTTGTCGTGAATCTTCACGAAGTGCGATTCGCCGTCGCCGGCTAGGGTTGCGCCGGTGGTGCGGTGGGCCTCATCGCAGATGATCAGATCGAAGTCGGGCAGGCCGGCCTGTTGTGCAGCACGGACGGCGTCGATCGACTGGTAGGTCGAGAACACCACGGTCATGCCCTCATCAAGGGTCCGCGAGTTCATTGCCTCAATGAGGCGCGCGCCGTCGGTCGTGGCAGGGATCTGCAGGTCGTGCAACGCCACGTCTGTCAGATCGGTGTCCTTGACGCGGCCAACCTTGTTATCCGAGCACACCGCGTAGGCGTGCATGGTCTGCTCGGTCTCGTCTGACCATTCCTTCAATGATTGTGACATCAGCGCTAGGGAGGGGACCATGAACAGGATCCTGGCATGGCCCAAATCTTCGGCGACCCGCTCAGCCAGCTTCAACGATGTGAAGGTCTTTCCGGTACCGCAGGCCATGATCAGCTTGCCACGGTCATTGTCCTCAAAGCCCTTCAACGCCGCCTGGACAGCCTTGTGCTGATGCGGGCGCAGTACCTTCTTATCGAAGAGTTTGGGTGTAGTGGGTGCAGTCAGGTCATAGGTTGCCCAGTCAATGTTGGAATGCCGGAAGTCAGTCAGCCCGATCCGCTGGACCGGCACATGCCGGTCCTCGAGCATCTCCAGTGCATTCTTCGACCAGTCCCCCTCAGTGGTATCTACGACGACAGCGTTCGTGAACGGGTGCTTTGACGACGCGGAAAGGAACGAGTCAATATCGTTCTTCTGGATCTTGTAACCCGATGCGTAGAACTTCACCTGGATTGCCGTGAGACCGCCATCGGTACGCGCGGCAACTAGGTCGATGCCGTTGTCCTTGTTAGTGAAGTTTTCCGGGCGGTTCGGCCAGTCCTTCCACAACCACACATCTGTGTACTGCGGGGCGTGGACACCGTCGTTTTCCAGATACTGCTCGACTAGCTGCTCGAGGTAGCTGCCCTTCATCCTCTCGGAATCTGAGAGATCGCGGTAGGTGCCAAGTAGCTCATCAAACGTAGTGGTCACAATTTCCCCAAGGTGGTGCGGACATGAAGGAGGAAGCCCCAAGGGACTTCCTCTGATTCTATGTGTGATTCACATAGGGCCAGCCTTATGAGCTCACCGAGGACGGCTTCGGGAGAATCACTCTCAGGTACCCACGAGACTAGGCCAGCCGCTCCAGCCCTCTACCCGGGTGCTTTCCAGCTTGGCAAGCGGCCTGTTCTGGTGCAGCCCAATCCGGCCAAATCTGGCCGAACGCATCTACTTTCGCGGGGAGGAGTACCCCAGTTTGGTGAGTATGGCGTTTTCGGCTGGCCACTCGTAGAGCGCCGCTTCTGTTGGTTTGCCTCTACTGAGGGGTCGCCGATCCTTCGCGGCGAAGAAATCATTCAGCTCGTCTAGGCGCATCCGCGTGCTCGCCTAAAAGAAAACTCGTGCACGTAATGTCAGGGAGCTGGAACCTGCGCATACTTTCCGCTGGCATTTAGCGCCGCGTAAAGCGTCTGCCGCGAAACCCCAAGATCCCGGGCTATCTTGGCTTTGGGCACGTCCTTAGCAATCCGCTCGCGTGCCAGCTGGATCTGCTCCGGAGTGAGCTTCGGAACTCGGTCGTAGATTCCGCTCCTCCTGGCAATGGCAATTCCCTCGGCCTGTCGCTCACGGATGGTCTGGCGCTCCAACTGGGCGATGGCGGCGAGGACCGTCAACATGAACTGGCCCTGTGGCGTATCAGTGTTCAGAGCCGGATTGTCGATGAACTCTAGGGCGACGCCCTTGGTCTTGAGCCGCTCGGCGAGAGCAAGTAGGTCAGTCGTAGAACGCGCCAGGCGGTCTGGCGACTTCACGCGAACCTTGTCACCGTCACGGACGTAAGCGAGCATCTCCTGGAGCTGGGCCCGGTCTTCTGTATTCTTACCACTAACCTTTTCCGAGAACAGCCTGTCTACTGCGCCAAGTGCTTCGAGCTGCCGCGCCTCGTTCTGATCGGCAGCGCTTACCCGCACGTATCCAACCACTTGCCCTTTGTGTCCAACCATCTCTAAGACCCTCCTACGCTTATGTCCAATCTTAACAGTAATGGACCCTGATTGACATAGTTTGTGAGGCCATTCAGACTGTTCGCTCAGGTACACCCTGTTGGACACTGACTTGTCCAGCTTGGGGGTAACGGGCGGCATAACCTTGCCAGCTACTTTTCTCTTTCCCCGTTGTTTTTAGTTGCTGGCGAAGCTTGCGTAGCTGTGGCCTACGGTGGGGCTAGACAGGGTGGAGCGGACACGTAAATTCCGAAGGACAGCAACCAAAAAAGCGAAGCGTCTTCAAAGACAGAAGCGGGCGGGCACGGCGGAACTTGCTGAGCCGGAACCGGAGACTCGCAGCATCCGGACGCGAACCAGGGTCAAGACCTGGCTGAGCTAGTTGTGTGACTAGATCTGGTCATTTTCCTTGCGAGTCCCGATCTTAGGGCATGATGCACGTATGAAAAGGAACGTGATGCCTCGGCGTCGAGCCTGGCAATCGCTCGCGTGGTCGGTTGCTGCGGTCGTGTTCATCGTTGCCGCCGCCGCCGCTATACGGTGGATTCCAGAATTTCTGGTCGGCTGGGCCCTGCAAAGCAACCCAAACCCAGTCGCTGGCCTGTCGCTTACAGTTGCCGAGTATGTCACGGCTGTCACGAACGCCCGGCAGGGTGTGCTGTTTGCTGTCGGTGGCATTATCGCTGTTTTCACTCTTCTCATCACACTGGCGAAACACAACCTGGACCGAGAGAAACAGATTCTGGATCAGGATGCGAACTGGACGAATCGATATACCGAGGCCATCAAACAACTCGGCGACGACTCCACATCGGTCCGGTTGGGAGGGATCTACGCCTTGGAGCGCATCGCCCAAGACTCACTCCGGGATCGACAAACAATCCTGGACGTTCTCTGCGCCAACCTGCTCGACATATCCCCAGTCGTAGAGAGTTCCGGACCAGAGACTGTTTCAGTGGATACGACTGCCGTGGCGGCCGTTGTCGGCCGCATCACTAAACTCTCACCCCCAAGACAAACCGTCGTCCTTCGCGGGACGAACCTCACTCGCGTACCCCTAGACAGTGCTGACCTCGCCCACGCTGACCTCGCTTACGCAAACCTCACCCGCGCGTACCTCACCTATGCGAACCTCAACGGCGCGTCCCTCAACGGCACGGATCTCACCGGCGCGTACCTGGCCAAAGCGTTACTCAACGGCTCGAAATTCAATGACGCAAACCTGACCGGCGCGTTACTCAACGGCGCGAACCTCACCCGCGCGAACCTCACCCGCGCGAACCTGACCGGCACGAACCTGACCGGCACGAACCTTACTGACGCGTACCTCACCCACGCAAACGTGACCGGCGCGAACCTGACTGACGCGGACCTCACCCGCGCGGACCTCACCGGCGCAAATCTCACCGGGACGAACCTCACCGGCGCGGACCTCACTGGCGCAAATCTCACCGGCGCGGACCTCACCGGCGCAAATCTCACCGGGACGTACCTCACCGGCGCGGACCTCACCGGTGCAAATCTCACCGGAGCCATAATGTGGGGACAAACCAACTCAGGCAAAAACTACGAGGTCAAAATCACGCGCGAGTACTTGAAATATCGGCATGCAAAGGGCATCGACAAGATTAAAGGACTGCCTGTCGAAGGAAACACTGCTCTAACCTAGCGAGAGAGGACCGTTTTAGCGCCTCCCTCCCTGCCTAAGATCCAGGTCACTACTCGATTGGGCAGGAAATTCATTAAACCCTTTTACTCAATCCTCTAGGCCGAGGTCGCGTCGTACTTCGTCGGCCGGTATCGTCCTGCGGCGGCCGGCTCGAATGTCTGCGGCTTTCAGGGCAATGAAATCAGATTGAGCATCACTGGTGTAACAATTCTGCCTAACGACTGGCGGCAAGATCATTCCGGCAAGACTTTTCACCGTTGCTGAGGTTTCACGTTTGAGCTCCTTGTCCAACGCCACCTTCAGCCGTGCAGCCATGATCTCCCTGCGCAGGGTCCTGATCATCTGACTTTTATTGGACGGGTCGTATCTTCGGATGGTTGCCATGCTCTTCCTCCACGTTGGTTCCATTGTGGCTCGCTACGGGGCTCCTGTCCACGCCGTGATGACTTCGCACCATAGGCATCGGAAATGCAATCACTAGACTGAAGTTACGCAGGCCCTTTCCCCGTTTTCCTTCTGGAATCCGGGGAAAGAGCCATTTTTGTACCAATATTTGTAGCCACTAAATTCTTGGGAAAACCCTTCACTTTCTTCAGAACATGGCGTATTCTATGGGCATGACGAAGACAGCACCGGCGATGCATGTAGCCGTGAGCAGGGCCCGCCGGGTAAACAAAGCCGGGGTCGAGGTCGAGTACCGTTCGGTACTGCTGCGCACCTCCTTCCGGGAAGACGGGAAGGTCAAGCACGAGACCCTAGCGAACCTCTCAGCGTTGCCAGACACTGCCGTGGAGACGTTGAGGGCCTCCTTGGCGGGTAAGACCATGGTCGAGGCCGGCACCGCCTTGAAGATTATGCGGTCCCTGCCCCACGGTCATGTCGACGCCGTCTATGCGATGGCCCGCGGGCTTGGGTTTGAGGCGATGCTCGGCCCGGCCTGCCGGGAACGCGACATCGTCATGGCGTTGTTGGCGGCACGGATTTGCGCCCCGTCCTCGAAGCTGGCCACCCTGTCCTTCTTCGCCGACACGACCCTAGGCCAGGATCTGGGGCCGGTAAGCACCGATGATTTGTACCGGGCCATGGACTGGCTCGGAAACCGCCAAACCACGATCGAGAAAGCGTTGGCGAGGGCGTACCTGCGCCCCGAGGTCAACCCGGACAAACTAGCACTGTTCGACCTCTCATCGTCCTGGGTGACGGGCACCCACAACCCTTTGGCCGCGTTCGGGTACTCGAGGGATAAAAAGCGGGGTGTGGAACAGATCGAATACGGCATGCTGGCCAACCGGGCAGGGGTCCCAATTGCTGTGCGGGTCTTCCCCGGCAACACGGCGGATCCGACCGCGTTCATCGCGATTGCCGCCGAAATCCAAGACCTCGCAGGAGTCCAGGACATGGTCATGGTCGGGGACCGCGGCATGATCACCTCCGCCCGCATCGAAGCTTTGAAAGACACCACGCTGGGGTGGGTCAGCGCCCTGCGCAACACCGCGATTCAGGAACTCGCTGCAGACCAAGGACCGTTGCAGATGAGCCTGTTCGATCAGCAGAACCTCGCCGAGATCAGCCACCCGGACTACCCTGGGGAACGCCTGATCGCCTGCTACAACCCTCCACTGGCCAGGATGCGCAAGCACAAGCGTGCAGAGCTGCTCGATGCCACCGAAGAGCGGTTGAAAACCATCCAAAAAGCCGTGACTGCAGGCCGGCTCAAGGACGCTGGCAAGACCGGGCTGCGGGTCGGGAAAACGCTGGGGAAAAACAACATGGCCAAACACTTCACCCTGACCATCACGAACACCTCCTTCACCTGGGTCCGGGACCCGGACAGCATCGCCACCGAAGCCGAGTTGGACGGGATCTACGTCATCCGCACCAACGTCACCGAGGACTCCATGGATGCTGCCGAGGCGGTAAGGGTTTACAAGTCATTGGCGAACGTGGAGAAGATCTTCAAGTCCCTGAAATCCAGGGACCTGCACATCCGCCCGATCTACCACCACACCGAGGAACGAACCCGGTCCCACGTGTTTTTGTGCATGCTCGCCGGACACCTGACCTGGCACCTCCGGGACGCCCTGAAACCCCTGACGTTTACCGATGAGGACCGGCCCATACCCGAAGAACCCGTCGCCGCCGTGAACCGCTCCACCGCCGCCGCGCGTAAGGCCAGCACCCAACAACTCGCTGACGGCATGCCCGCGTACACCTACCAAGGCCTGCTGCGCCACCTCGCCACACGGACCCGCAACACCATGAGCATGGCAGGCACCACCGGCACCTTCGAACTCCTCGCCACACCAACCCCAACCCAATACCAAGCCCTAGACCTCATCCGAGACCACACCAAAAACAACAGAAAGTAGCCAGACACCCCCAACGCAAAGACAGGAAGATCCCCGGAAACCCGGGATCTTCCTGTCATAACCTGCGTAACTTCAGCTTAGGGTGTGAAACAGCGTGAGCACATGGACCATGTTTGGCTGCAATACCAACGTTTTATGCATTTTTCCGCGTAACCGCAATGTACGCGATATGGGTTCAAATCCCACCGTCACCGCCAAGTTGCAAGGCCCCTGCTTCCCTTTGTTTATAAGGGAGGTGGGGGTTTTTGCTTTGCCCATCCAAGGGCAGTGGCTTGGAGCCCCACACAGTAAATTGGTAAGCTGGGGTATCCGACCTCGTCGGCAAGCTTTTTTCGTTGCGCACCACATCTGCGGGGCACCAATGCAACGATGATCCCCGGCCCGGGTTCATGGGGCCGTCGAACAAAGGAAACCATTGAGCACCGAAGCTAAAAACAAGTCTGCGTCACACACGCAAAACGAAGATCACGGCAGCCGATCCGGCACCGTCATCGGCGTTTACACAATTGGTGGCGGAATCATTCTTTTCGCGCTGCTGATCTGGTTCGGTCTCTAAGAACTACAGCAGATTTACAAAGACGCCCATCGGTATGCCGATGGGCGTCTTTTGGTTACTGTGGTTGCAGCAACCCTTGAACTACTTGTCGCAGGCGATGCCATCTTTGTCGCGATCCAACCCGGCCCGGTAGCCAGGCTGGTTTTGGTAGATGGGTGCCACACCGGCAGCCTTGGCTTCGGCGCAGTTGGCATAGTACGGAGCTGGCACCTCAACAAGGGGCTGAATCGCCGGGGCCTGTTCCTGTTCCGCCTGCTGGGCTGCCTTCTGGGCTGCCTGTTCGGCAGCCACACGCGCAGTTTCAGCCGCCGCGGCCTTCGCTGCGGCAGCCTCTTGTGCTGCTGCTTTCTCAGTAGCCGCCTTCTCGGCAGCAACCTTTTGCGCGGCAGCTTTGTCGTTGGCGGCTTTCTGCGCTGCGGCTTTTTCATCGGCAACGCGCTTCACCTCAACGCGTTTCTCCTCAGCCCGCTGCGCTACGAGCTTCTGCGAATCGCCCTCCCCCATCCAGACCAGCACGTCCGCATCATCGAGTGTGCACACAAAGGTTTCCGAGCCCTCCACGACAGATTCGCCGTCGTCAAGGCATTTTTCAAGCAATACGTACTGCGGAGTTGGGCTGGGTGACGGAGTTGCCGAGGTTGTCACCGCAGCATTCACCTCGGCAAAAGGAGCAATGGCCGTGGGAGCTGGCTCAGTGGCCGGCAGCATCATCCCGCCTGCAATCAACGCCACCAGTCCTACCCCAACTGCGGCTCCGGCACTTTTTCGGCGAGGGAGACCCAGCCAGGATGGGCGGCCGGTAATGAGTGAATAGAGTGCAGAAATAACAAGGAACAGCGCAAAGAGCACCAGCCAGCCACTGAATCCAGCTGACGGCAACGCAATAATCAAAACCAGGAGCCAGAGCGCCACCGTAATCCAAAAGGACTTTGATGGCCGCCAACGACTCTTATTGCTCATTACAGAAAAATTGCCACTCATAATGCCCTCAACGGATCTCTAGTATTTCCAATAACAAAAATTCATCTGGACAGATGTGAGGCCAGCTTAGGACAAAAGTACACAGAGAACACACAGGGTCCATACAGTGAACCTCGGGGCCGATACCAGAGAATAAAGACATGACACTCCCGTCCTCGCCCCCGGCATACACCCCAGCAAGCACGCCGGTAAACACGGCGGCATCAGTGGTAGCACCGGCGCAGCCACGCGCACGGGGTTCAGCCCAGGCTTCAGCAGCACCCGCCGCTCTGCCCAAGCTCACCCGCGCCGACGGCGAACCCATCCGCGCCCTGGTAGTGGATGACGAGCCCGAGCTGGCAGATCTGATGCGCCGCGGCTTGGAAATCACCGGCTGGGAGGTAGCCACGGCTCACGACGGCTTTGAGGCGTTAAAGATCGCCCGCGAATTTGTCCCAGACGTCTTGGTGCTGGACATCATGATGCCCGGGATGGACGGCGTGGAACTGCTCCAACGGATCCGCACCATTTACCCCGAGGTCCCCGCACTGTTTCTGACAGCCAAGGACGCCGTCGCAGACAAGGTCAGCGGCCTGCAATCCGGTGGCGACGATTACGTCAGCAAACCGTTCAGCATGAAGGAAGTCCTGCTGCGGCTCCACAGGATTGTCCAGCGCTCCGGCATCACTGCGCCCAGCTTCGGCTTCCTCACCGTAGGAGATCTGACCCTCAACAAGGACACCAAGGCCGTGCAGCGCGACGGCGCCGACATCAGCCTGACAGCTACCGAATTTGAACTGCTCAAGTTCCTCATGGAAAACCCGCGTCATGTGGTGAGCAAAGCCCGCATTCTGGAACGCGTCTGGAACTACGATTTCGGCGGTCAGAGCAACATTGTGGAGCTCTATATCTCCTACCTGCGCAAGAAAGTCGACGCCAATAGGGAACCGATGCTGCACACTGTTCGCGGCTCCGGCTACGTGATCAAGCCATGTCAATAGGCAGCACAACGCGCAAGCTCATCCACCCCACCAGCTGGCACCTGAGCACCCGTCTGGTAGCCGTCATGTTGGCCCTGCTCACGGTCATTTGCGTCCTGGTGGGCATGGTGAGTTACTCGGCTCTGAGCATGACCGTCAGGAGTCAGCTCGATTCCTCCCTGCAGCAAGCCTCCGTGCGCACCGTCTCCTTTTACACCAGCCAAACCAGTTCCGGCCGGCCGGACCCACTCAATGCCCGTGCCACCAGCGCAGGCCAGCTAAGCGCGGTCTTGAGCAACGGCGTCGTACATTATGCGGCCATCCTCTCCGGCACGGGTGCACGCCAGCAGCTCACCACGGCCGACGCCGACATCCTCGCCAGCCTCTCATCTGACGGCGGACTGAGCACCAAGAATCTCTCCATCGGCGAGTACCGGCTGCAGGCGCAAGCAGTGCCCAACGGCGACAGCCTCATCACCGGACTGCCCCTCGCCGCCACCGAACAAACGCTGTCTACGCTAGTGCTCTCGATTGTGCTGGTTTCGTTGGCCGGACTTATGGCACTGGGCTGGGCCGGCACAGCCATCATCCGCCGCAGCATGCGCCCGCTCGCGCAACTCTCGGACACCGCCACCAAAGTTTCAACGCTCAGGCTCGACGCCGGAGAGGTCGCCTTAAGCGCCCGGGTCCCCGACGCCGCGGCCCACCCAGGCACCGAGGTGGGCAATGTTGGCCACGCGTTCAACGCCATGCTGGATAACGTTTCTCATGCACTCCAAGTCAGGCAGCACAGCGAGACCAAGCTGCGCCGCTTTGTGGCCGATGCCAGCCACGAGCTGCGCACACCCCTGACCGCAATCCGCGGCTATGCCGAACTGCTGGCCATGACCGAGCAGCTGACTCCGGACGGCCAAACGTCACTGGACCGTGTGCAGGATCAATCGGTGCGGATGAGCCGGCTCGTGGAGGACCTGCTGACGTTGGCCCGACTCGACGAGACCGGGCTGGCCGGCGCCACCGGTACCGGAGCGCCCGGAAAACTGATGGGCGCCCCCACCGTAGTGAACATCAGCCCACTGGTTATGGAAGCCGTCCGCGATATTCAGGTGGCCACCCCCGATCACACCTGGAGCTTTGCCGTACCCGATGAACCCGTTGAGGTTTTGGGCGAGGACACGGCCCTGCGCCAGGTATTGCTGAACTTACTGGCGAACGCCGCCAAGCACACCCCGGCCGGAACGGCTGTCCACGCAGCGTTGTCCAACACCCCTGATGACTGGTGCCTGTTGGAGGTCAGTGACAACGGACCCGGCATCGACTCTGCGTTTCAGAGCGTGGTCTTTGACCGGTTCTCGCGCGCAGATCAGGCCCGAACCGGCACCTCCGGCAGTACCGGGCTAGGTCTGAGTATTGTGCAGGGCATTGTGCGCGCACACCATGGAACAGTAGCTGTCACCAGCGTGCCTGGCAACACCACCTTCACCGTGCGCCTGCCCGGGAAAGCAGGAGCAGCAGGGCGCTTCGCGCCGGCAACAGCGTCGGCCACAGCTCCGAGCAGGGCGCCGGGTGCTGCAACGGCACCCGCCTCCGCCGCAACCCCCGGATCTCCCGAGGTGCAACAGGGAACTTTTCCTCGCTAAGCTATATCCACTAGCCGATTCGAAGGGAGCCCCCGTGCCACACGCTCCCTTTAGGCTGCTCCGAACTACTCTTGTGGGCGCCACCATCCTTGGTCTGGCGGCCGCAGCGCACTTGGTTGCCGGCGGTACGCTGCCCGCACCGGCCATCATGGTCGCCTTGCTGGCCCTACACATCTTGTGCACCACTGTGGCCACTAAGTTCAAACTGACCCTACCCGTCATGATGGCATTGCTGGCCAGCAGCCAAATGGTCCTGCACCAGGGCTTTGAAACCCTCTCGCACGGTGCCCACACACTGCTTGTCCCCGGCGCGCAAGCACTGAACCATCACGGGATGTCAGCCGAGGCGCACGATTCTGCCGTCTTGGCTGCCGCATTTGCACCAGGTCTTACAACACCCGGCATGGCGCCGGCAGACATGGAAATACTGAGCCATTCCGGGCCTCTCGCTGGCTGGATGTGGGCCGCCCACCTCGCGGCAGCTCTCGCCACAGCGGGCCTGCTGGCTTACGGCGAAAACGCCCTCTGGTCCCTGGCGAACTGGCTCCGCCCGATCTACCAATCTGCCACCGTGGTCCTGGTGGTTGCGGTGCAATCGGTGCCTTCTACCGTGGTGCCTCGCCGGTTGCCACGACCTCCATGGCGCAATTTACGCCCTGATACGCGCCGCGGACCGCCCCTTTCGGCAGCAGTTTTCGCCTAGCACCCTTCGAACTCATCGCAGGGTGCCATCCCTGTATTCTTTTGCGCATCTGCGCGTTCGAAAGGTTTTCATTATGCGTTTTTCTCGTACCCTCAAGACCACCCTCGCCGTCGGCGCCACCAGTACTTTGATGTTGGTGGGCTTGGGCAGCGCATCGGCTCACGTCAGCGCCACTCCCTCGGAAACGGCCGCTGGCGCCTACACTCTGGTCACGTTTGCTGTGGGCCACGGTTGCGACGGTTCTTCCACCACCTCGATGACCATCACCTTGCCCGATGAGCTGAACGAGGCCACCCCCACGGTCAACCCGAACTGGACCATCAGCACGGCCACGCAGAAGCTGGACACCCCCCGCACCTTGGCCAACGGCAGCAAAATCAGCGAGCGCACCGCGTCCATCACCTACACGGCTAAGACTCCGCTGATCGACCACGAGCGCGACACCTTCACGCTCTCTCTGCAGCTGCCGGACGCCGCCGGGACCACCCTGAACTTCCCGACCCTGCAGAAGTGTGAAACGGGTCAGACCGACTGGAAGGACATCCCGGCCGCAGGTGCCGACCACGATTCAGTCGATGCCCCCGCCCCTTCCTTCACCGTCACGAAGGCCGTGGCGGAGGATTCCCACGACGGCCACGGAGCCACCGCCGCCACCAGTTCTGATGTTGCACAGAAGAACGACGGCGGCCCCTCCTGGGCTACATGGACTGGCTTGGGTGCGGGGTTGGCTGGGCTGATCCTAGGCGGCTTGGCCTTCATGCGAAGCACTAAAAAGGCGTAGCGGCACCGTCCCGGCTCCCCCGCTTCTGCGCCGAGTCCGCCGCTTATCTCCTCGCCATCTGCGCACGTCCCCGCTTCTGCGCCGGCTCCGCTGCGTATCTCCCCGCATTCTGCGCACGTCCGTACATGCGCAGAAGGCGGGGGCATGCGCGGCGGCCGGCGGATGCGCCGGGAAATGTCGGCAAACGTGCAGGCAACTGGGTTTGTGCGGCGCGCCTTGGTTGACGAGTGGATCGATCGGCGCAAAAGTGGTGGCATGACTACCTCTCAGCGGACCACTTCCAACCGACGCCAGTGGGGAACGGGGCTTGCCCTTGCCGCGGTCATCGGGATGAGCGGCTCGCTGGCTGCGTGCAGCCCAGGGACTCCGGCACCATCGCCTACCGCCACGGGTTCCACGAGCTCCAGCCCCGCAACCTCCAGCCCAAGCCCCAGCCCCAGCCCCAGCGCAAGTTCCGCTGCCTCCACGGCGGAGGAAACGCCGTCGTCCGCGGCAAGCCCAAGCAGCCCGGAAACCACGGCAAGCCCAGCCCCCACAGACCAAGCCACCGAACTCTGTCCGGCAGCCTCGTTGAAGGGCTCCCTCGATGACAGTGGCGGCGGCGCGGCAGGTCATATCTATATGAAGCTGGTGGTGACGAATGCGTCGGGGGCCGCCTGCATTCTGGACGGCTACCCGGGCGTCTCCATGGTGGCCGCGGGCAGCAAAACTCCGATCGGGGCACCCGCGGATCGGGATCCTGCGGCGCCGTCTAACGGACCCATCACGCTGACACCGGGCCAGAGCGCGGCAGCCACCCTGCGCTATACCCAGGCAGGCAATTACCAGAACTGCCAGCGCGTGCAGGCCGGCTCCATCCTTGTCTACCCGCCCAGCGCCACCGACAGTCTTGAAATTGGGCACCCGTTGACGGCGTGCAGCAATGACGACGTCAAGCTGCTTTCGATCGGCGCGTTCATGCCCTAGCGGCCTGCACCGGATATTGCCGGATTTTGGGCCGGTTCGCCGCTATCGTGGCGGAACATCGTCTGCGAAAAACTGCGGATGCATTGATTTCCCACTGAATTTAAAAGAGAACTGGTGGCCCGCAGGTATTCCTGTGGGCCACCAGTTCTCTTTTATTTGCCTGAACGGCACTTACTTAGGCAATAAGGTAACTACTCAGCAACGGGAATTGACTGAGTTTTCAGCTCCTTGATGGTTGCTTCTTGAGCTGATTTCAAGGAATCCACAAGGGTCCCCTTTCCGGTGACGGCTGCTTTGAAGCCGTCTGAAACGCTGTTGTAGGTTTGAGTCATGGTCGGGCCCCACACGAATGTGCTGGAAACCTGGTTCGCCGAAGCCGCGAAGACGTCGTAGATCTTCTGGTCGCCGTAGAATTCAACGCCTTCCTTCAGCGAAGGCAGGTCCAGACCGGCTGTAGTAGCCGGGTACAGGTTTGCAGACTCATTAAGCATGGTCAGGGATTCGCTTGAGGTGTTGAGCCAGAGCGCAAACTTGGCGGCCTCGTAAGGGTGCTCAGATCCCTTGAAGACAACGGTTGAGGAACCGCCCCAGTTACCACTGGTGTTATCGCCCTTCTCCCACTGAGGCATCGGAGCAACGCTCCATTTTCCTGCGGTGTCAGGTGCACCGGAAGCAACTGAGTTTGCGCCCCACACTGCAGAGTTCCAGCTCCAGACCTTGCCCGTGTTGTAGGCGTTGTCCCACTCGGACGTCCATCCGGGAAAACTGGAAACGAGGTCGCGGTCAATCAAATCCTGCCAGTAGTCAGCAACGGTGGTGCTTCCCGTGCCGGCCAGCGAGACGTTCCACTTGTCGCCGTCGTTCTTGAACCAGGTGTCACCCGTCTGCCACACCAGGCCGGCAAACTGATTGACATCGTTCTGTGAGAAGTTGGTGATGTAGCTGCCGGTCTTGCGGACTTCAACGGCAGCTTTTTCGAACTCTTCCCACGTGGTGGGAACCGCAATGTTGTTCTTCTTGAAGAGGTCGCTGCGGTAGAACAGTGCCATGGGGCCGGTGTCCTGGGGGATTCCGTAGGCGGCGTTCTCTTCGCCGAAACTGACCTGATTCCAGGCCCACGGGATGAAGGAGCTCTCGGCATCGGCAACGTCCTGGCACGCGGCAATGTTTGTCAGGCCGTCCTGAACGCGGAAGTTGGGCAGTGCGTCGTATTCAACTTGCCCAAGGTCCGGGGCGTTGCCGGCCTTGAGCTGGTTGAAGAAGTTCTGGTACGTTCCACTGTTGCCGTTAGGCCCGGTCTGAACCTTGACCTGGATTTCTGGATTGGCCTTATTCCAAACATCAACCACGTCTTCAATCCCAGGAATCCAGGATGTGAAGGACAGTGTTACCGGGCCGCTCGAGGGCGTGCACTCGATTGCGGAACCAGCGGTGTCGGCCGATTCGCTGCTTGAGCACCCGGTGAGGGCAATGGCTGAAAGGACGGCGACTGCAATGGCGCTTTTAAAGGGTTTCATTTCTTCCTTGAAGTGATTGTTTTAAAGGGATAAGAAAATGCTGGGGTGAAAACTATTTGACTGAGCCTGCGCCCAGTCCGCTGCGCCAGAAGCGCTGCAGGAACAAGAACGCCACGATCAGCGGAATGATCGATAGCAGTGCGCCGACCAGTACATACATCCGGAGCTCAGGGATCTGGTTGATCTGGGAGTTCCAGGTGTAAAGCCCGAGGGTAACGGGGAAGTTTGCCTCATCGCGCAGCATGATCAGCGGGAGGAAGAAGTTGTTCCAAATCGCAACGAATTGGAAGAGGAAAACGGTGACCAAAGCCGGGAACATCAGCTTCACTGAAACGCTGAAGAAGGTGCGCACTTCGCTGGCGCCATCCAATCGGGCGGCTTCCATGAGCTCGTCGGGGACGCTGGAACCAGCATAAATTCGGGTCAAGTAGACGCCAAACGGGCTCACGATGCTGGGCAGGAATACGGCCCAGAAGGTATTGGTCGCGTTGATCTGGCTAAACATGAGGAACAGTGGGAGGGCCAAGGCTGTTGCCGGAACCAGCACTCCTCCAAGAATGACATTGAAGATCAGCTCCCGGCCTCTAAAGCTGTACTTAGCCAGCGCGTAACCGCACATTCCGGCAAGCACCGTAGCTATCAGTGCGCCACCGCCGGCGTATGCCAGGCTGTTGCCGATCCAGCGTAGGAATACGCCGTCGCGGTATGTCAGGACATTGCCGACGTTCTCGAAGAAGTTGAATTCTGAGAACCAGAGCGGGTTGGTGCTGGTTAGATCGCCCTTGGATTTCGTTGCGGAAACGAAAAGCCACCAGATCGGGATGAGGAAGTAAAAGGCAAAGACCGCCATGATGAGCATGGCGCCCATGCGCGGGAGCATCTGCTCGCGGGGGCCGCGGGCCTTTGAATAGGTCAAGGCGGGGTCACGCCGTCGGCTGCTCGGCTTCGAAGGGCTCGTTACTTGCTTGTTCACGATCAGTTGCCCTTCGGGTGGGTGAACTTAAGGAAGGCGAAAGACAAAATGAAGGTTGTCAACGCCAGGACAACAGACATAGCCGCGGCCAGGTGGATATTCGGGATGGACGAGGTAGTCAGAACCGCCAGGTTAGGCGTGAAGGTGCTGTTGACCGCGGAGCTGAACGTGCGGAAAACCTGAGGTTCGGCTAGAAGCTGCAGCGTTCCAATGATGGAGAAGATGGCCGTCATGACGATGGCAGGAGTCACCAGCGGTATCTTGATGGACAGCGCAATGCGAAGCTGGCCGGCGCCGTCGAGCCGTGCGGCCTCATAGATTTCCGTCGGGATGGACAACAGCGACGAGTAGATGATCAGCATGTTGTAGCCAACAAAGACCCAGGTGACCACATTGGCCATGGCCCACAAGACCAAGTCAGCCGAGAGGAAATTGATCTTGCTGGTGACCTCTGTGAACGGGGACAGGTTAGGCGAGTATAGAAAGCCCCACATGATGGCGGCGATGACGCCCGGAACTGCGTACGGTACAAAGAACGCTAAGCGGAAGAATTTCTTGCCTCGGACCAACGGAGAGTCCAACAGTAAAGCAAAGAGCAGCGCCAAACCCAGCATCACCGGAACTTGCACAGCGCCGAACAAGAAAACCCTGCCGATTGATTCCCAGAAGGGGCCGTTCTGGAAAACGGCGATGTATTGGGTGAAGCCACCAAATACTTCCTGTGCCTTCCCGAAGGTGCCTTGCCGGTCCACCTTCAAGAATGACTGATAGAGGGCGTAGCTGATGGGAGCTAAGTAGAACAAGAGGAAGAGCACGCCGAACGGTGCTACAAAGAGTACGATCGCTTTCTTGAATTTGTTCTTCGGCTTCCGGTTTCCAAGCACCGCTGGCTCAGCGTTGAGCAGTTCAGTGCGGCTCATGGCATTACTTCCTCTCGGATTACACGTACGGATCCCGCGGGAACCGTAAGTGTCTGGGAAATGTCAGTCTTGGTGAGAATCTCGTGCCCCGTGGTGGCCACGCTGCGCTCTTCCTGGCTGTGGTTGATGACGAACAAGTAAGAGTTGTCCGCACCCGAGCGCCGCACCATTTCCAGGGTGGCGTCAGCTTCAGGGGCAACCGGTGCTACGCCTGCGCCGTCGAGCGCGTTGCGGACCACGGCGCTCAAACCATCCTTGTCCAAGACGGTTCCGAGATACCAGGCGCGTCCTTGGCCAAAATCGTTGACCGTGACGGCAGCGCCGCCGGGCGTTGGCCCAGCAACGTACGACGTGACGGCGGTAGCCCCGTGCAAGGTGGTCTTTTCGGCCCAGAGCGAGGACGTCCGGCTATCGGAGAGTTCAAGAACCTGCTCCGGAAGCAAGGGTGCGAATTCTTCCGTGCGGATCCCGAGCATATCCCGGAAAGCACCCGGGTAGCCGCCGGTGCGTACGCGGTCTTCTTCGTCAACGATTCCACTGTAGAAGGTGACTACTGCGTGACCGCCGTCGTGCACATAATCATTGATCTGTGCGGCGTGTTCATCGGAGATCATGTAAAGGGTGGGGACGACGACGAGCGAGAATCCGCTCAGGTCAGCGCCCGGGGCAACCATTGTGACGGTGACGCCCTGTGCATGGAAGGCAGCATAGATCGCGTGAGCCTGTTCCAAGTAGAAAATTGCGGCGGAAGGACGCGTTTCGGCATCTACTGCCCACCAAGATTCCCAGCTGAACATGAAGGCAACGTTGGATTCAACCCGGCTGCCAACAACCTCGGCCAAACCGGCAACGGTTTCGCCCAGTTCCACAACGTCACGCCAGAGCTGGCTGTCCTTGCCAGCATGGGGCATGAGGGCGGAATGGAACTTCTCAGAACCCTGAAGGGAAGCACGCCACTGGAAGAAGCAGACGCCGTCGGCGCCGCGGGCCACATGGGCCAAGGAGTTGCGCATCATTTCGCCCGGCTCCTTGGCCAGGTTGTGCGGCTGCCAGTTCACGCCGCCGGTGGAGTGTTCCATCAGAATCCAGGGCGCATTCTTGGCCAGTCCTCGGGTGAGGTCTGCGGAGAACGACAGCTCCGTGGTGGGTTCACCCAGACGGTGATCTAGGTAGTGATCGTTGGCGATGATGTCCATGTCCGCTGTCCACGTGAAGTAGTCCATGTTGCGGATGTGGGCTGTCACCATGAAGTTGGTGGTCACGGGAATGTCGCTGTGGCGGCGAATGATGTCCGCTTCGAGCAGGTAGTTGCTGCGCAGTTCCTCGCTACTGAAGCGACGGAAGTCCATGCTCTGGCCGGGATTACGGCTGGAGAGGGTAAGCCGGGGCGTCCAGATTTCGCTCCAGTCGGATACGCGCTGGCTCCAGAAATCGGTGCCCCACGCTGTATTGAGTGCATCGAGGTTCTCATAGCGCTTCATCAGCCAGTCACGGAATGCTTCAGCGGAGGTTTCGCAGTAGCAGTGCGCGTTGTGGCAACCAATTTCGTTGGACACATGCCACAGTGCGACGCCGGGATGGCTGCCGTAGCGCTGGGCTACTTGCTCCACGAGCAGGGCGGCATGCTGGCGGTAGATTGGTGAGCTGGGACAGAACGCCTGCCGGCCGCCCGGGTACCGCCGGGTGCCATCTTCGACCTTGGGCAGAACCTCGGGGAAAGTGGTTGTCAGCCAGGGCGGGGGCGAGGCAGTTGCCGTTCCCAAGTTGATGCTGATGCCGTTTGCATGGAGCAAGTCGATGATGGCATCGAGGTTGGTGAAGTTGTACTCACCTTGGCGTGGCTCGAGGTGTGACCAGCCAAAAATATTAATAGCAACAAAGTTGACGCCTGCCTGCTTCATCGCGGCAACATCGTCAACCCAAACAGCCGGATCCCATTGTTCCGGGTTGTAGTCGCACCCAAAGGCCATTCCGGTATCCAAATCGATGATTGGACGGGGAGGCCCCTCGTGTGTGCTGTGCATGAAAATCCTTACGTGGTGCGAAGTGATGATTCACAGCCAGCGCCTCACGCCTCTGTGAACGTTCACAGATTCGAGCGGCCACTGCGGCGACTGGATTTCCTGTGAACGTACACAGACTATGGTCGACGTCACAAAGTTGTCAAGTTATTCTCGATATCGGCTTGCTTCATAGCCCCGGTAAGGTGGGGGAATGACTCCTTCACCCGGCAGAAAAAAGCGCTCAACCATACTTGATGTCGCAACGGTTGCAGGGATTTCGCGGGGAACAGTGAGTAGGGTCCTCAACGGCGAACCCTATGTTTCTGATGAGGCACGGGTTGCCGTCAATAAGGCCATCAAGGAAGTTGGCTATGTTCCCAACATGGCTGCCCGGAACTTGGTGCGGCAACGCTCTCAAGCCGTGGGGCTGCTCATTCACGAGCCACATGCACTGTTCTTGGAAGATCCCAACATCGGCTCAATCATGCTCGGGGCGAATACCGTGCTCTCCCAAGCCGGGTACCAAATGGTGTGTTTGATTATTGATTCCGAGCTAGATGTCAACAGGATTGGGCAGTACCTCAACGGCGGATCCATCGACGGCGCAATTGTCATTTCAGCGAGCGAGAATGATCCCATCACAGAGCTCATTGAGCAGCTGGCCATGGCCTCGGCTTTTGTGGGGCTGCCACCCAATCATCGCCCGCTTCCCTTCGTGTCCATCGACAATAAGAAGGCTGCCGCAGAAATTACGGCACGGCTCAAAGCCTCCGGGCGAACTCAGATCGGCATGATCGCTGCTGCCTTGGGGCGCGCGGCGGGAGCCGATCGACTTGCCGGTTTTGCGGATGCCCTGGGATCGAACTATCGCCCGGAACTCGTGGCGAAGGTGGAGCACTTCTCCTTTGACGCTGGCATTGCCGGCATGCGCGAACTACTTGAAATTTGCCCCACCATCGACGGGGTTTTCGCTGCCTCTGACGCCGTTGCTGCCGGCGCGTTGAGCGTTCTGCAACGGATTGGTCGCCGAGTGCCCGAGGATATTGCCGTGGTCGGCTTCGATGACAGCATCTGGGCGCAGCGCACCAATCCCCCACTCTCCACGGTGCGCCAGCCCGCCTCGGAGCTCGGCGCGAAAGCCGCCGAGCTGGTACTGGCCCAGTTGAGGGGTGAGGAGATCAACCGGGACGGGGTGTACTTGGATACCACTATCGTGTGGCGCGAATCCGTCTGAACCGAACGACGGCGGCACTCTCCGCTGGCGGGCAGCTCCCGTTGAGCTGGTGGGCAGGTCTTTCAAGAGCCCGCCCACCAGTTAGCTGTGTTATTCGTTTATCTTGTTCGTGCCGCTTAGACGTCAGCCGGGCTGAGCATGATGAGCACCGACTGTTCCGGGAAAAGGACAGGTGCCTGAATACCTACCGTGCCCAGCACCGTGCCCGAGAGCACGCTCTCGTGCAGTGGCCAGTCCAGCGGGGATTGCCCATTGCCAACTTCGTCATCGAGAGGATGCGACAGGCTCACGCGATAGCGACGATCGGGGGACAACCCGGGCAGGGTGATCCGACCCGAAGGGTAGGTCATGGACGCTTCGCGCTGGGTGAGGGCAAAGATAGCGCATTCGCCCTCCTGGGCCACCACACCCCGAAGGTCCAAGGCGGGATCGGCGAGATCTGCATGTACCGAGACTCCTGTGTGGAACAGTTCCCGGTTGTCTTTGTGGAAGCCCACCCACCGAGCAAGTTCCGCGGTTTGCGCCTCACTGATATCGGTAATGTTCCATTCGATGCCGAAGTGGCCAAAGATGGCTGTGCGGGCCATGAATCCCAGGCTGTGTTGGCGGCGGGTGGAATGTGAGATGGGGCCACCAATATGGGCTCCCATCAGCTCATAAGGGATCAGTAGACCGGTGTTGGCTTGGTTGTCGAGCCGCTCGATCGGGTCGATGCAGTCACTGGTCCAAATCCTGTCGGTATAGTTCAGAATGCCCAGGTCCACACGGGCACCGCCGGAGGCGCAACTTTCAATCTCAACCTCGGGGTGCCGGGACTTCAACTCAGCCAGCAAACGGTACAGCGCCAAGGTGGTGTTCCTGACGGCGGCGTGGCCAGTGCGGGGATCGGCGGCGTCCAACAGGTCCCTGTTGTGGTCCCACTTGATGTAGCTGATGGGGTACTCGCCCAGGATGGCACTGATGCGTTCGAGCAGGTAGTCAAAGCAAGCCGGGTGGGCAAGATTGAGCACTTGTTGCTGGCGACCGCTCGCGGGCCAGCGGCCGTCGGCGTGGAGAATCCAGTCGGGATGGTTACGGGCCAGCTCACTATCAGGATTGACCATTTCGGGTTCAAACCAGAGGCCAAACTCCATGCCGAGCTCGTGGACGTGATTGATGATCGGGCCCAGGCCTTCGGCCCACACCTCGGGATCAACAAACCAGTCACCCAACCCTGCGGTGTCGTCGCGGCGGCCCAGGAACCAGCCATCGTCAAGGACAAAACGCTCCACGCCAACGGCAGCGGCCTTGTCTGCCAGAGTCGACAAGGTTGCGAGATCGTGGTCGAAGTAGACGGCCTCCCACGTATTCAGTGTGACAGGGCGAGGGCGGGAGGGATGCTGCGGGCGTTGGCGCAGATCTTGATGGAAACGCCCAGACAACTCGTCCAAGCCGATGCCCCAGGAGCCGAGTGCCCAGGGAGTGGAGTAGCTTTCCCCTAGCGCCATCACTACTTCGCCGGGCAGCAACAGCTCTCCGGCCGTGAGGAAGTTGTCGCTGGTAATGGTGCGTTCAGCACTGAGCCGATGGTTGCCGCTCCAGGCCAGATGGACGCCGTGGACCAGGCCGCTGCGATGGCCAAAGCCGGCAGACCCGGCCAGCATGAGCAGCGTTGCGTCTGCGCCGGGACGGCCTCGGCGGCTTTCGCGCACGTGTGCACCGACGGTGAGCGGACGCTGCTGGGCGGTCCGTTCCTTCAAATGGCGCCCAGTGGCGTCCTGAATGGTGGTGACCGTCGCGGGCAACGGGAAGAGTGTGGCCAGCTGGTGCAGCTGATAAGCAGTGGAGCCCAGGTTGGTCAGGGTGTGCCGCTGGTGCAGCACACCATGGGAGCTGAGGGCCAGTTCGGTGACCAAGCGCAGTTCGGCTGCGGAGTCCTCGGAGGTGATGGTGAGGCTGTTAGCGGTGGAGGTGACCGCCGTCGTGCTTAATGCACTGGCCCATGCTGTGCCATTGCGCTGACCGAGGAGGGCCGGTGAGCCCTGCCACCCAAACACTTCTTGGGGCAGGAGCGTCAACCGTGCGGGGACGTCGATACCACCCGATACACGTTGGGGACGGGAGGCTACGGCGAGGGCGCTCAGCTCATCCGGGGAAAGGACGCCTGTTTCTGGCCCCCAGTGGATGATCGTAGGGAGGCCTGCTGTGCTCAGATCAACAATGACTGAGGTGCCGCCGCGATGCAGCTGCGTGTAGGAAAAGTCAGAATTCATTTATTAGTTTTATATCGAAAGAAAATAACTGTCAAAAGCCTGATTCATAATCCACACCTACGTGCGCGGCCGTAATTCAAGTCCGTCCATGAGCAATTCACCACGCTCCACGGCTCCCCGCAGCGCGCCCCTTCGACTTAGGGTCGGCGAGCCTCATCGCGGTCGAACTCTTCGAAGGAACCAATGAAATCCGGCTCACTGTCTGCCGATTCCCGGCGGCGCCCGTGGCGCATCATGTGCAGCCGGTAAGCGCCGATGGCCAGCATGGCAGTGGTCAGCAGGTGCAGTGCACCACCCCAGATATCGGTGCGGATCAGCGCAGCGAGCAGGCCCGCCAGCATCACCCCTGAGCCGAGCGTCATCAGGAGGCGCAAGCGTTCAAAATATCCGTAAACCACAATGGCCGCACCCAGGACCATCCAAGGCCCTGCGCCATTGAGGAACGGCAGTAAGGCGGACAGCCCAACGCCCAGCACCGTGCCGCCGGCAAGGTACAGGTAGTGGTTGCGTGGAGCAATCCACCATGAGGGGTGCTTCCACAGCCAGGCAGCGCTGCCGACACTCACTATGAGGGTGCCTGTTGCCAAGAAGCCAGCGTCAGCACCGTTGCCATGTTGGGTCATCATGCTGATGGCTCCGGAGATCAAAAAGAGGAGCGCGAAACCCAACAAGGGAACCCAATTATTCCCCACATGGCGTGTCTGCACTGCCCTTCGACCTCCCCAGATCGTCTTTATCAGGAGTATCGGCAGACACGTTTCAAATAACGGACCGGCCTCGGCAATCTTTGCCGCTCCTACCGATAGATTACAGCGCGCCACTGACACTTCTGGACCAGAAGACAAATTCTGACAGTGTTGCTGACTAACTGTTTGTCCGGGAACAGCTTTTCCCATCGTGCCGGGCGCACAATGTCAGTGGCATGCGGCATGATGGAGCCGTGGACGAAACAAGCCAAATGGGTGCAATGAGCCAGTTCGCGGAACCGACCCGCGAGTGGTTTCTGGGCGCCTTCGGCTCCCCAACCCCGGCTCAGGCTGGCGCCTGGGACGCGGTATCCAACGGGGTTCACTCCCTTGTGGTGGCACCCACCGGTTCCGGTAAAACCTTGGCCGCCTTTCTTTGGGCCCTGGATGGTCTCATTGCCAGAAACAGTTCCCCGGAGTCGGCTGCCACAGCCCCAGAAACACGCACAGCACCCAAACGGGGCACCAGCGTCCTCTATATCTCCCCCTTGAAGGCTCTCGGTGTGGACGTTGAACGGAACCTGCGCGCACCATTGATCGGCATCACCCAAACAGCTGCCCGGCTCGGTCTAGACGCCCCAACCGTCAGCGTCGGGGTGAGATCCGGGGATACCCCCACCAATGAGCGCCGCCGCCTGCTCAGCCATCCGCCAGACATCTTGATCACCACCCCCGAGTCCCTGTATTTGATGCTGACCTCCAAGGCGCGGGAAACACTCACAGCCGTCCACACCATCATCATCGACGAGGTCCACGCCGTCGCCGGCACCAAGCGCGGAGCCCATCTGGCAGTATCCCTTGAGCGCCTCGATGCGCTCCTGGAAACACCGGCCCAACGCATCGGACTGTCCGCCACGGTGGAGCCGCATTCCACGGTGGCCCGCTTTCTGGGCGGTCAGGCCCCGGTCAGCATCGTTGCTCCGGCCAGCACCAAGACGTGGAATCTGGGCGTCACGGTGCCGGTCGCGGACATGACGGAACTGCCCGCCCTCGCCGCCGCCCACGATCTCGGCCCAGCCTCCGGACTGCAGCCGAACGCCTCCATCTGGCCGCATGTGGAGGAAAAGATTGTAGACGCCGTCCTGGCGAAGAAATCCACCATCATCTTCGCAAACTCCCGCCGACTGGCCGAGCGCTTGACCGGGCGGCTCAACGAGATTTATCTGGAGCGGCTGGAACTGGCTGACCTGGCTGAGTCCGCTGACGCCGGGCCCACGCCAGCGAGGGGCCCCGGCCGAGCGGGCGAGGCCGGGGAGCTGGTGGGGATCGACGCCGCACCCTCCTCCGTCGATCCGTGGCGGACCGCACGGTCCCCCGCTCGGCTGCCGGCGGATGGGCCCACGCCCGCGAGGGGCCCCGGCCGAGCTGGCGAGGCTCGGCTGCCGGCGGAGATGATGGCCCAGGCCGGGGCCGTGGCGGGTGCCCCCAATGTCCTCGCCAAGGCGCACCACGGCTCGGTGTCCAAGGAGCAGCGGGCGCTGATCGAGGACGATCTCAAGTCCGGGCGGCTACGCGCAGTTGTGGCCACGTCCAGTCTGGAATTGGGCATCGACATGGGTGCTGTGGACTTGGTGATCCAGGTGGAGTCCCCGCCTTCGGTGGCCAGCGGGCTGCAGCGGGTGGGACGTGCCGGGCACCAGGTAGGCGAGATTTCCGAGGGCTTGCTCTTCCCCAAACACCGGGCTGATTTGCTGCATTCTGCTGTTACTGTCGAGCGGATGCTTGCCGGCCAGATCGAACCGCTCTCGATCCCAGCCAACCCGCTGGACATCCTCGCCCAACAAACCGTAGCCGCCACGGCCCTGGAATCCATTGGCGTCGATGAGTGGTTTGAGACCGTGCGGCGCAGCGCCCCCTTTGCTGCCCTCCCGCGGTCAGCCTTCGATGCCACGCTGGACTTGCTGGCCGGACGCTACCCCTCTGACGAATTTGCCGAGCTGCGTCCGCGCATTGTCTGGGACCGCACCGCTGGCACCATCACCGGCCGCCCCGGAGCCCAGCGGCTGGCCGTCACTTCCGGCGGAACCATCCCGGACCGCGGCCTCTTTGGTGTCTTCATTATTGGTTCAGACGAGCCGGGCGCGGCCGGAACCGCCAACAAGGGCGGCCGGCGCGTGGGCGAACTCGATGAGGAGATGGTCTACGAGTCCCGGGTGGGTGATGTCTTTGCCCTCGGCGCCACAAGCTGGAAGATCGAGGACATTACCTTTGACCGCGTGCTGGTCTCCCCTGCCTTCGGCCAACCCGGCAAGCTGCCGTTCTGGAAGGGCGATTCCCTGGGCCGCCCGGTTGAATTGGGCCGCGCACTGGGTGCCTTCATCCGTGAAGTCAGCGCCGCCCCACGTAAAAAGGCCCTGGCCCGCTGCGAGGCCACCGGCTTGGATGAGTGGGCTGCCAATAACTTGCTTGGCTATCTCGACGAGCAAAAGGCCGCCACCACTACCGTTCCCGATGACAAGACGCTCATGGTGGAACGCTTCCACGACGAGCTCGGTGACTGGCGCGTGGTGCTGCACAGTCCCTTCGGCATGCCGGTTCACGCTCCGTGGGCGCTGGCAGTGGCCGCTCGCCTGCACGAACGCTATGGCTTAGACGGCTCGGCCATGGCTTCTGACGACGGCATTGTGCTGCGCGTTCCCCTCATGGACGATGAGCCGCCCGGCGCTGACTTATTCATGTTTGACCCCGAAGAACTGGACGGAATCGTTACGGCCGAAGTGGGCGGATCTGCGCTCTTTGCCAGCCGTTTCCGCGAGTGTGCCGCCCGCGCACTGCTGCTCCCCCGGCAGAATCCGGGCAAGCGTTCGCCCCTATGGCAGCAGCGCCAGCGCTCGGCCCAACTGCTCGATGTTGCCCGCAAGTACCCGCAGTTCCCGATCGTGCTGGAAACCGTGCGCGAATGCCTGCAGGATGTCTACGATCTCCCTGCGCTGAAGGGCATTGCCTCCTCGATCGAGCGGCGTGAGCTGCGGATCGTGGAAACCACCACCAATGAACCGTCACCTTTCGCCCGCTCTCTCTTGTTCGGCTACGTGGCCAGCTTTCTCTACGAGGGTGATTCCCCGCTCGCCGAACGCCGCGCCGCCGCCCTCTCCCTAGATCCCGCGCTGCTCGATGAGCTGCTGGGCCGGGCCGAGCTGCGCGAGCTGCTCGATCCGGCTGTCATCGCCGCCACCGCGGCCCAGCTGCAGCGCCTGGCTGGTGCGGGCGGCGACGCCGATCGCCGCGTGCGTGGCCTTGAAGGGGTGGCAGATCTGCTCCGATTGTTGGGCCCGTTGAGCGTTGAGGAGGTTGCCGCCCGGCTACTTCCCGAGGTTCCCCAACTCCAAGAACCGTCCGACGCCGGGCACTCCCCTGCCGCCGCTGCCGCACCCGATCTGGTGGCCGAGGCCCGCCCTGGGACGCAGAGCAGCTCCGAGACAGCGGCGCAGGATCAGCCTGCGGCGCAGGAGCAGCCTGTGGCCGAGGCCCACCTGGCGCTGGCGGCCTCTCACCTCTCTGGGTTACTCGCAGCAAACCGCGCGTTGCGGGTCAACATGGCGGGTCAGGAGCGGTACGCCGCCATTGAGGATGCGGCACGGTTGCGCGATGCCCTCGGCATTCCGCTGCCCATGGGTGTTCCGTTGGCGTTCATTGAACCCGTGGCCGATCCGCTGAGTGATTTGCTGGGACGTTACGCCCGCACCCACGGACCCTTCACCGCAGCGGAAGCCGCGGCGAGGCTGGGACTCGGTGTCGCCGTCGTACAGTCCGGGCTGGCCAGATTGGCTGCCGACAGGCGCGTCACAGAAGGTGAATTTTTGCCGCTGCGTGCCGAAAATGGTGCCACGGAATGGTGCGATGTTCAGGTTCTGCGGCAGTTGCGGAGCAGATCGCTGGCGGCGCTGCGTGCCGAAGTTGAGCCCGTTGACGCGGCAGCCTTTGCCCTGTTCCTGCCTGCCTGGCAGCATGTCACCTCCGCTGCGGGAACCCCGGCTCTGCGGGGTTTGGACGGCGTGCTGACGGTAGTGGATCAGTTAGCTGGCGTGCCCATTCCGGCATCGGCCTGGGAACCGCTGGTGCTGGCTGCGCGCGTGGCCGATTACTCCCCCGCCATGCTGGACGAGCTGACGGCCACCGGTGAAGTGCTGGTTTCGGGTGCGGGTTCCTTGGGCTCGAATGATGGCTGGCTGAGTCTCCACATTGCGGATTCGGTGGATCTGACGCTGGCGCCATCGACGGATTTCACGCCCACCGAATTTCACGAACGGATCGTGGCCGCGTTGCACACCGGCGGCGCCTACTTCTTCCACCAACTGCGCGAAATGACCGCCGACGGCCCGGATCTGGCCGCCTCCGATACCGATCTGATGTCCGCACTGTGGGAGCTGTTCTGGGCCGGGCGCATCAGCAATGACACCTTCGCCCCGATCCGGGCCCTCTTATCTGGCGGGCACACGGCGCACAAGCAAAAAGCCCCACCCTCGCGGCTGCGCCCTGCCCGAGCCGGCCGTTATGGGCGCCTGCCGGGTCGGGCCGCAGGCGTGCAGCGCGGCGCCCCACCCATGGGTGCCGGGCGCTGGAGTTTATTGCCGGCCCCTGCCACCGAAACCGACAGCGCCCAAACCACCCTGCGCAGTCATGCCCTCGCCGAACTGTTCCTGGACCGGTACGGGGTGGTCACGCGCGGCTCCGTCATGAACCACGGACTTCCCGGCGGTTTCGGACTCATGTACAAGGTGTTGGCCCGGCTGGAGGAGAGTGGAAAATGCCGCCGCGGCTACTTCATCGAGCACCTCGGCGCGGCGCAGTTTGCTGTCTCGGCCACAGTGGACCGGTTGCGCACCTTCAGCGAGGACGCATCGCTGAACCCGCGTCCACCGAAGGCTTTGGCCCTGGCCGCGACTGATCCCGCCAACCCCTACGGCGCCGCCCTGCCCTGGCCGCCGCTGGAATCCGGGCACAGGCCCGGGCGCAAGGCGGGCGCCTTGGTGGTGATGGTCGACGGCGTACTGGTCCTCTATGTGGAGCGCGGCGGGCGCACGCTGTTGTGCTTCAGCGACGATGAATCCATGGTGGCGCTGGCCGGTACGGCCTTGGTCAACGTGGTCAAGCGCGGCGCGATCGACAAAATGGCCATTGAAAAGGTCAATGGCGGCGAGGTTTTGGGTACGCCGCTGGCCGCGGCTATGCTCGCCTCAGGGGCGTACAGCTCGCCGCGAGGAGTGCGGATCCGTGCCTGAGGGAGATACTGTTTGGCGGCAGGCACGGGACCTGCGCGTGGTTCTTGAGGGGCAGGAATTGTTGTCCAGCGACTTCAGAGTTCCGGCGCATGCCACGTTGAACTTGGCCGGAGCGCTGGTGTCCCGGGTGGAGTCGCGGGGCAAGCACCTGCTCATGTTCGTGGGCGGGCAGGTGATCCATTCGCATCTGTCCATGGAAGGACACTGGGACATCTACCCCGTAGCCGCCAACGGCCGTCCGGCAAAGTGGCGGCGGCCCGCCTTCACCGCCCGGGCGGTGCTGCAAACCAAGCTGGGAACAGCTGTGGGATTTTCGCTGGGCATGCTGGAAGTCCTGCAGGAGGCGCTGGTGGCGGACGCCGTGGGACATCTTGGGCCGGATCTGCTGGGGCCGGGCTGGGACCAGGACGAGGCACTGCGTAGGCTGCTGGCCAATCCTGGGCGAGCCATTGGGCTGGCGCTACTGGACCAGCGAAACCTGGCCGGGATCGGCAACATTTACCGCAATGAGCTATGTTTCCTGAGCCGAGTGCACCCGTCCACGGCGGTTGAGGGTGTGCCTGATCTTCCGCGGATGGTGGCGCTGGCCAAGCGGCTGCTCGAGGTGAACAAGGACCGGTCGCAACGCTCCACCACTGGAGGGCCGGCGCGGGGCGAGGCAGCCTCATGGGTCTATGGTTTGGCCGGGAAACCCTGCAAGCGGTGCGGAGCGCTGATCCGTCATGCCAAATTGCCCGATCCGGCTTTTCCTACCCGCGCCGCCCGGGACATTTATTGGTGCCCACGCTGCCAGCCTTTGCCGTTAAAGGGGTGAGTTACAGGCGTGAGCGCAGGACCTGAACGCCTGAACCGTGGAGCTTGTCCAGATGCGCCCGGCGCCCGGCCATGACCATCACCAGAGACAGCGTCGGCCCCTCAATAAGGGGACCGTTTCCGGCAGCAAATGGGCCGTCGTCAGCCTTCAGACGCAGGCCCGCTGCGTTGCTCCTGCTGGGAACGGCGAAGTCACGAAGGGCATAAAACTCTGCAACTGGCATGAGCGCATCCATGGACGGAGTGTGGCTAAACCCCAACGGAAAGCGAATATCTTCGGCATGGACCAGAACTTCGCCCAGGTAGGCAGCGGTGTCGGACGTGGGAGCCGTGGTGCTGGTGATGAGGGCCCGGAACTGTTCCAGGGTCGCCTCCGGAGTGGCGCCCAGATACTCGCGCAGGCGGCGTAGGTTGTGCACGTCTGGGCGGAACCGCGCGCCGAGCATGCTGCGGATCCACCGCCATTGGCCAATGCTTGCCGCGGCACTCAGATGGGCCACGACCTGTTCAACATCCCATGCTCCACACAATGATTCGTGATGCCATTGGGCCGGTGTCAGGCTAGCCAAATCTTCCGCGAGCGCGACCCGTTCAGCGTGCGCCAAGGCCCATAGCTCGTTGTCCTGAATCTTTGCCATGGTTATTTTTCCCCTATGCCGTTTGTGTGACTCCAATCCTAGGCGAGCACGCATTAACGCAGTCTGCTGGTGCAGTTGGTCCCGTTCGTTGAACCACCCGCACCAGCAAGATTTTTTGTTGTTTGCCCCACGACCAGTTTTACGGAGCCGAGTCAACCACCGTGGTTCGGATGGTGGTCCATTCACCGGCTGTTCCCGCAGGGATAGGGCCATCGGCCTGCAACGTGACAGTCCGTTCGCCGATCAGTTGCCCCGTCACAGGATCAATGATGATGTCCTTGCGTACTGCGTTCCGTTCAACCCGGCCGATGGCAATGCCCACCTGACCGTCCAAAGTTGCTTGCTTATCCACCAGAGTGACTCCCGGGATCATAGCGGCCGCCTTGTACAGCGCCGCACGCAAATCGGCGGGAACTAGACCGGTGCGCAAGAGAGCCGCGATTTCGATCATGGCTTGGGAATCAAGCGAGTCTCCTTTGCCAAGTGATTGTTTGTAGATGCTGTTCAGTAACAAATACGGATTCCGTGGCAGCGACGCTAGGTCACTTTCACTGGGCATCCCCGATGGTCCATCCTGGAATGCACCGCCCTTCCCTCGCCACGTCTGCGGGGTAGCACCCTGAAGCCCTTGGGTCTTCTGCACAAAGTCCTTGGTTTCTGCGTCAAAGAACGTGGTGGGGATGCGGCCCGATCGGACCATTACCCACTCATCCTGGCGATTGGCAGGAATGTACGTGGCGATCTTTTCGGTGTCCAACCAGAACCACTGTTTGCTGGGAGGCCCATCGTAGCCAGCAGGGCTTGCCCCGGCTGCCCCGGAAGGCCAGAGGTTGGTACTCTCAATCTTTAGATATTGGCCAGGGCCCACCACCGGGTCTGCGGTTTTGATGGTCAACTCTGCTGCATGGTTGAGTGCTTCGGCGGCCTCGGCCGAGGCTGCGCCGCGCCAGCCCGCGAGGCCCACCACATTGCCGACCACCAGCGCCGTTACCAAAGCCAGCGTTGCCAGGGACCCCATCGCGATCCGCAAACCTTTAGTCCGGCGTCGTTTATTTCGCTTCTTATGCTCAGGGGCGATCCGCTGCAGCAACCGCTCATGGCCACGCTCGATCACGGAGTCTTTCACGATCGGGATGTCGCTGCGCATCTCACGCAGTAGTTTGAGCTCGTCCATGATCTGCCTCCTCGGTGTTGTTCTGGTGGGAGCCGGCAGCTGCTTTAAGGATGCGCCGGGCCCGGTTGAGTCGTGACCTCACAGTGCCGATGGGTACCTTGGTGGCTTCGGCAATACCCTCATAATTCAGCTCCGCCCAGGCATAGAGCAGGATGCATTCCCTGTCCACCGCGGAAAGTTTCCGCAACGCCGCCGCCAACGCCGAGGTAGCTGCCGCAGCATCCAGCTGCTCAGCAATCCGCTCGGTGCTGTCGGCGTAGGCGTCACGGCCCGACGACTTGGCAAGCACCTTGAGTATTTTCGCCTCGGTCCGATGATGCTTGCGCAGCAGATTCGTGGCAATGCCGAACAACCAAGGACGGGCATCCGCCCACGCATGGTCAAAGGAATCCCGCCGCTCAAAAGCGATCAGAAAAGTTTCGGCCATAACGTCCTCGGCTGCCGATTCACCGGCGCGGCGGGCCGCATACCGGTAGATCATCCGGGCATATTTGTCGTAGAGCGCAGTGAAAACTTGAGGGTTCTCACCGGATCCACGAATAATGTCGCTGTCTGTAGTCACACCATGTATTGCACGGTGGCCGCAAAAGAGTTCACGGTCGTCACGGATGCGCGCGTCCTGGTCTTCCCGCAGTCTGTCCCCCGATGATCGATTTCACCATAGCAAGCCGCGTGGTCCGAGCCCTCCGCAAGCCTCGGTACCCTTGAAGAGTGATGAAATCTCCCCTTCCCGTCCGCAATGGCGTCAATGCAACACGCGTGCGAGTCCCCGACGAAGGCCCGTGGGCAACGGCCATGGAATTTGTGCTGGATAAGTTTGGCCATGTGGATTCTGCCGGCATTGTGGATAGGTTTGTGCGCGGCGAGGTCCGGGCCATTGACGGGGAAATCGTCACACCCACCACACCCTTGAACGAACACATGTTCATTTGGTACTACCGTGAGCTGCCCGTTGAAAAGCGTCTCCCGGTTGAGCTGTCCATCCTGCACCAGGACGACAACCTGGTGGTGGTGGATAAACCGCACTTCCTGCCCACCACACCGGGTGGCATGTATGTGCAGGAATCGGCGCTAGTCCGCCTCCGGGTTCTGCTGGACGCCCCGGATTTGGTGCCGATTCACCGTTTGGACCGCATGACCGCTGGCGTGCTGCTGTTTTCCGCCAACCCGGACACCCGTGGCAAGTACCAACTGCTCTTTGAAAAGCGCCGCATTGAAAAGACCTACCGCGCCGTGGCCCCGGTACGCGAGGACCTGGAATTTCCGCTGGTGGTGCGTAGCCGCATGATCAAGTCACGCACGTATCTTTTAGCTCAAGAAATAGAGGGGGAGCCCAATGCTGAAACCCGCATTGAGCTCATGGATACCCGCGTTGATGCCGCCACCGGCCAGACACTGGGCCTCTACGATCTCCAGCCGCACACCGGTAAAACCCACCAGCTGCGGGTTCATCTTGCTTCCCAGGGCATCGGCATCATGAACGACTCCTTCTACCCCGTACTACACGATCAGGCCCCGGACGATTACTCCAAACCCCTGCAGCTGCTGGCCCACAGCATTGCCTTCACCGACCCGCTGACTCGCGAACCGGTGAAGTACTCCTCAAAGCTGGAACTGTCCGAGTTCCCAGACCACCAGTAAGGCGCATTCAGCCTGAGCTAGGGCGCTTTCAGCCTTCGATCCGATCAGACGCCGATCGCGGAAATCTCCACGACGGCCTTCACTTGAGCATCGGGTTGGCGTGCTGTGACCAAGGTACGGATCGCACCGGCCACCGACCGGGCCATGGCGGGCGCCGGCAAGGTGCCGTCGGTACCGATCCGGATCTTGACGGTCAGGACGGACTTGGCGGTGAGGACAGTCTTGTCGCTGACGACGGGCCGGCCATCCGCAGAAGCTGCGTCCGGCGAGGATGCCTCGCCCAAGGCGACGGCGCCGCGTTCCCGGGTGCCGCCGTCGTCCGCGTCAGACACCGCCTCTGCAGTCTCTGCCTCAGAGCACACCACAAAGGGAACCGGCGCCGCGGCGCTGCCGGGATCCACCAGTGAGCCCAGCTGCTTGAGCGCGCTCAGCCACACCGGGTCAGCGGCATAGACCGTGGCCACGCCCTCCATGGCCAGCACCAACTGGTGGATATCGTCTTCGAGGCTCATGAGCGCCCTTTCCCTGATTCGCCGTAACCATTGCCGACCACCGGTGGCCGCATATCCGTGAAAGTCACATGCACGGCCATCACATTGAGCTCTGTTTCCACCAGCAACTCGGCAAAAACAGCGTCACGCAACTCCTCCGCGAGCGACGGCAGCGGGTAACCGTAACGGGCTGAGACATTGATCTTCACATCCACCGGGGCTCCAGGCACGCTGACGTCTCCATCGAGCTGGCAGCGCCCAATGAGCACCCCGCCCAAGGAATCGCCAACAGTGCGGACCAGCGCAATGACGGCGCCTTCGGTCTCACTCAACTCGTCCAATTCGCCGTCATCCGCGCCGCCGCCACTGAGCGGAATCGAGCGGCCCGCCCGTGACTCCAAGCGCAGGTTCGCCAAGATGCCATCAAGCCAGCCGGTGTCATCGGCAGCTGCGGAAGCAACGTCGTCGTCCATCATCAAAAGCGCCGCGGCACTAAGGCTGCGCAGCCCGGCAAGTTGTGCCTGACACTGCGGGCAATGCTCAATGTGCTCGGCGTCGGGGGACGTACCGCTGTCCAAATAGTCGCTGAGGGCTTCGATGCGCCGATCGCAATCATGCGTGGGGTTCATCGCCATTCCTCCATTTCCTTCATGAGCGTTGTCCGCGCCCTGGCCAACCGGCCGCGGACGCTGGCGGCGCTAATTCCCAGCGCCGCAGCGATCTCCTCATAGGATTGACCGCCCAATTCCTTCAAAACCCAGCATCTTCGCTGTTCCTCAGGCAGCCTAGACAACGCGATATTCAAGGCACGACGCGCGGACCCGGCCACCGCGACCTGCTCCGGCGTGGGCAAGGAGTCTGGCGCCTCAGGCTGGTCGTCAAGGTTGTCATGGGACTTTCGACGCCGGCCGGTGTCCACAGCGCGACGGGACACAATCCGCATGAGCCACGCCTTCGCGGCGGTTCCGTCCTGCAAATGAGCAATGTCTTTCCATGCCGCAATGAGCGCTTCTTGCACGACGTCGTCGGCCTCGGCATGCGAGTTGACCAGACGCCGGGCATAGGCGCGCATGAGTGGCGCGTGCCTGCGCGCCAGCATTTCAAAGGCGGCAACATCCCCGTCGCCGGCCCGTTCGGCCAAAACGGCGTCCGGGGCATCAGCTAGTTTGTGGGGCAGGTCCTGCAGTTGTTTCACCGGCGTGTGCCTTTCGGGATTCGCGGGGCGAGTATGAGCAGCGGGGCATGAGAACTTATGGGCGAGCATATACGCGCCGATGGCCGGCAGCGCGAATGCGTCTGCCGGCCATTGCTGTCCCTTACTTGCGGCCCTTGATGGCGCCGTAGGCAGCTGCAACTACCAGGCCGCCACCGATCGACAACAGCCACGTTTTGATGTTAAAGAACGATCCCAGATCAACGTTGAAAATGATGGAACCCAGCCACCCACCGACGATGGCACCGACCACGCCCAGGATGATGCTGGTGATCCAGCCGCCCTGCACCTTGCCCGGCATGATTGCCTTGACGATGGCTCCGACGATCAAACCCAGAATGATGAAGCTAAAGAAACCCATAATGTACTCCTTGTGTATTTGTTTATGCCACGCGTTCGGTGCGGGCAAATAGTGTTCGTGTGCCGGCCTTGATACGGACCAGCACGGGTAGACGGAAACCTAAAAGTTGATCGAGGCCCTCCACCAAATGGTCGACGGCGGCCATCACCTCAACGGGTGAGGCACCTTTCCGGGTTTGGATACTGATCTTCAACCCGGAGTTGGTTACAGCACCGGTATTTTTCCGGGACTTGCCGGACTGGGACTTGTTGGTCCAGGACTTGTTATTCCAGGATTGGACGGACGCTGCCAGGACATGCGTGTTATCTGCCAGCGCGGCCTTGATGGCTTGCGCTGCTACCGCAGTGTCCACGGTAGTTTTGCCGGTGTCATTGTCCTGCGCAGCTAACTGATTGCTGCGGCCGGTCCCTTGCGAGGCGATCCAGCACACCAACAGCACAGCCACGATGACGAGCACGGCAAGAACGCCCACACTCCACCAACTGATGTCCGCTCCGGGGATCTTGGCAGCTGCCAAGCTGCCCTGGACCCCGGCCCAGACTTCGGTGCCGGCTGTGGTCCAGCGCCGGGCGAATGCCGGGTTGGTCCCCGCCAGTATGGTGCTGGCTCCTGCTGCGACAAGGACCAATCCGAGCACCCCCAACAATGCGCGGTTCAGACCGCGATGGGTCCCGTTCATGAACCCACCGCCGTGCTGGTCGTGACGCCAACAGCCAAGGGTTTGCGCAGCCCGTAGAACGTCACTTCACGTGCCACGCTTTCCCGGATGTGCTCTGTGTCAACTACCCGGCCTGAGCTGGGGTGAACGCTCACGTCAATGCGTTTGCGGCCGACACTCGTGGCAACCTGCTCAGGTGCCAGACGGGCCGCCGTACGGGCAGTCCGGGAGAGCGCTGAGGCAAGAACGGCATTGTCGACCACTACGGCCGAACGGTTGTTTGCGATCACTTGACGTGCTTTTGTTCCCGGGAGCACCGCCATAGCCAGGAGGAATATCCCTAGCAATGCTGCGGCCACCCCGACGGCAACAAGCGCCCCGGGGACAGTCTGCGTGGCCAGCGACGCGAGGCGTTGAGCCAGCTCTGCAGGGCTCATGAGCACTGGCGCATTCTGCGTTGTCGAAAGCACCAGTTCCAGAGCCAGCCACAGCGCCGCCACCAGCAAAACCGCAGCTACCGCGATGGACACCACCGCCCTGCTGGAACGTGTTTCACGCACGTTCAGCCTGTTGATGATCCGCGCCTCACGCGCTTGTTCATCTCTCATTGGACTCTCCCCGCGTTCCTTGGATCTGGTTCATGAATACCGGTGAAGCGGACATCTACGCGACCCACAGTTGAGCCAGCCAGCACCTCAATGCCTTGAGTAACACGTTGCCGGCCTGACGCGGCCCGCTCAAACACGGTGCCACCGTTCGTCTCGCTACGGCCATTTAGCTCAGCAGCTAGGCGCAGAACCAAGGGCACGGCGAGCGAGACGCTAACTTGTCCCGACTGATCGTGCACCCCGGCCCGCACGTCCTTGAGCGGAACGTTGAAGGCGTCAGCAGCAATAGCTGCTACCAACTTGTCCATGGTGCCGGCGGAAATGCTGGTGTACCCGGCACGCATTCGTGGACGGCTGTGCACAGCTGACTCTTGTGCAACCCCCTTAATCCCCAGCGTGCCGGCACTCATGAGGAAGTGCGCTTCCCGCGAAGGGCGTCAATGACACCTCGTAGGTCCAGGCTGCCGTCAATGCTTCGCCCGATCACTGCGCCGACTGCCATGAACAGAGCCACCAGCAGCATGGCCCAAAATCCGAAGGCCAAAGCCGAGATGGCGAGGGTTGCAGCTATGGCCGTTCCTGCCAAGGTGGCACTCATGAGACGCGAGCTTCGCGCTGGTTCACCTGATCGTCTGCAACGACGTCGGTGCGCTTGTTCGCAGCAGGCTTCTCATCGTCTTCGGACGGGATGTGGATGTCAGTGATGGAGACGTTAACCTCTGTCACTTCCATGCCAACTACATCTTCGACGGCTGCGTAGATGGCGTCGCGCACAGCGTCCGCAACCTTTTGCAGCGGGTGCGGGTATTCCACCACGAGTGTCACATCCACTGCCACCTGGGTCTGACCGACCTCGACGCTGACGCCCTGGGTCAGATCCTTCTGGCCCACGGCTTCGCGGATGCTGCCCAAGGCGCGTGCTGCGCCGCCGCCGAGTGCGTATACGCCGGGGATGTCCTGAGCGGCAATGCCGGCAACCTTGGCCACCACGCCGTCTGCAACCGTGGTGGTGCCGCGGCTGGTGACCGTCTGCTTGGCTGAGTTATTGGCACTGTTGGTTGATGCGTTGTTCTTGATCTGAGGCTGAGTAGTCAAAATAATCACTCCCGAAGTTCTTCGTGTCAGTATTTATTCAAGCTCGGTGCCGATTGGCGCCTACACAAGTAAGGCGTACTGAACGGTAACATCGTCACGGTCAAATCACTGTGAACTGCGTCACATTCTATTTCGGTGACGGAAATGCGGGGTTTTCGGTGCCACCTTGCACTAAGAAACTTAGACGGTGAGCCATTTGCCAGCAGAGCGGCGATAGGTGCGCAACGCACCCGTGGTGGCCACTTCGTTGACTCCCTGAGCCAAAGAGATGGCGGCGTGACGGGCAAACTGGTTCTCGGCGTCGTATTCGCTGGCCTCCACCATGAAGCGGACGGTGATGCGCGGGATGCCGGCCACAATGTCCAGCTGGTTTGCCTCAACCACATGAGCCGATCCCACGGCAGCAACCGCCATATCCATGACTTCTTCGGGGGCGTGGCCGGGGCGCAGGCCGGTGATTTGGATGGTGGCGCGGAAGGAAGGCATGGTTCCAGCCTATCGGCGGCCCGTCTCATGCAAAAAAGATGGCGCTTGCGGGAAAAGACGGCCGTCTACCGGTGTCTTTTCCCGCAAGCGCCGTCTTTATCCGAAATAACGGGCGAACAGGAGGTTTAGCCCGTGTTGCGCAGGCCGGCAGCCACACCGTTGATGGTGATCAGCATGGCCCGTTGCAGGCGCTCATCTACCTCGGATTTGGTGATGTCAGCTTCGCGGACGCGGCGCAACAGCTCCACCTGGAGGTAGGAGATCGGGTCCAGGTACTGATCGCGGACGTTCAGTGAACGCTTCAGCAGCGGCTGGTTGTCCAACAACTCGGATTCGCCCGTCAGCAGTTGAAGTTCTGCCACCGTGAGATCGTACTCGGCACGGATCACGGCGAACAGGTGCTGCAATTCGGTCGGGACCAGCGTGCGCACGTAGTGGGCGGCAATGTCCATATCGGTCTTGGCCAGCGTCATTTCCACGTTGGAGATGGTGGAGGAGAAGAAGTGCCAGTGCGCCAGCATTTCCTGCAGATCAGCGGAGCGGCCAGCCTCGCGGGCAGCCTTCAAGCCGGAGCCAACGCCGAACCAGCCGGGTACGATTTGCCGGGACTGGGTCCAGCCGAACACCCACGGGATGGCCCGCAGCCCGCCCAGGCCGGAGCCTGAATCGGGGCGCTTGGACGGCCGTGAGCCAATGTTCAGCGAACCGAGCTGCTCTACCGGGGTGGAGGCCAGGAAGTAGGCCGGCAGGTCAGCGTGGTCAATCAACGTCCGGTATGTGCCGAATGCGGCGTCGGAGATGACTTCCATGATCTCGCCAAAGCGGTCCAGATCGTCATCGGAGTGACGCGGTGCCTGGTGCAAGGCCGAACCCTGCATGACGGCGGCCAGCGACAGTTCAAGGTTTTCACGAGCCAGTTCCGGCAGTGAGTACTTATCGGAGATGACTTCGCCCTGTTCGGTGAACTTAATGGCGCCTTCGAGCACGCCATTGGGCTGGGCCATGATGGCGTCATAGGTGGGTCCGCCACCGCGCCCTACGGAGCCGCCGCGGCCGTGGAACATACGCACGTTCACGCCGTGCTTCACGGCAACATCGCGCAGCTTGCGCTGAGTCTTGTGGATCTCCCACTGGCTGGTTAGTACACCGGATTCCTTGTTGGAGTCCGAGTATCCGAGCATGATTTCCTGGACGTCCCCGCGCAGGCGAACCAATTCGCGGTAGGACGGGTCAGAGAGCAGCTGGTCCACAATCTCTGCCGAAGCACGCAGCTCGTCAACAGTTTCCAGCAGCGGAGCGAAGCCAATCTTGGCGTACCGCTCCGAGCCGGTGAGCTGCACCAGACCGGCCTCGCGGGCCAGCACCACAGGCGCCAAAACATCGTCAGCGCCGCGCGTCATGGAGATGATGTACGTTTCGATCACATCCGGGCCGTACGTGCGCAAGGCGCGGCGCACCACACGGAAGACGTCGTATGTGCCGTTCGCTGCGCCGTCGAGCTTAATCGGGTGACCGGAAAGCGGACGGTGACTGGACAGCTCGGCGCCCAAGACGGCCAAACGCTGGGCGCGGTCAAGCTCGGCGTACGGCGTACCCAGATCGCCCACGCGGTCCATGAGCTGCCCGACGGCGTCGTGGTGGTAGTCAGCGTGCTCGCGGATATCCAGGGTGGCCAGGTGCAGGCCGAAGGAGGAAATGGCGCGACGCACCGAGGCGAGAGCGCCATCGGCAACCAGCGCGGCCGAGTTGTTCCGCAGCGAGGAGTCCAGCAGTTCCAGGTCAGCGATGAGTTCGGAGGTGGCACTGTAGTCCCGGCCGGGCTCATGGTAGGCGTCAGAGGCAACACGCTTCTGGGTGTTGAGCAGCTTGGCCTTGATGCAGGTGAGCTTGAGGCGGTAGGGCTCATCGGCGTTGAGCTCGAGGGCGCGCGGATCGATGCCGGGCAAGTTGGCAAGGTCGACGGCGGTGGAGTCGGTCAGCGCCGCGTCCGCACCGTAGAGGGCGCTGGAGTTGGAGAGGACGCTGAGCAGGTCATCAATCAGGACCAGTGAGATCTTGACGGCGTTCTGGTTTTGCAGGATCAGCACGTCACGGGTGACCTCTGGGGTGACGTTCGGGTTGCCGTCGCGGTCACCACCAATCCAGGAGCCGAAGCGCAGCGGTGCCGCGTCCGCCGGCAATTTCACGCCGTGCTCGCCAAGGAGGTCACTGAGCTCGGTCAGCACCTCCGGCATGGCGTCGGTGAGGATGTTGCGCAGGTAGTAAATGGCGTTGCGGGCCTCATCCATGGGGGTGGGGCGGACCTTGCGCAGCTCATCCGTCTGCCACATCTGGTCAATGATTTCAGCCAGTTTGCGGTCCTGGCGGGCACGGGAGGAGCTGCCTTCCTCGGAAGGGGTGGCCAGGATATCGGAGAGCTTGCGGATCTTATCGAGCACCGAGCGGCGTGAGGCCTCGGTGGGGTGAGCGGTGAAGATGGGGCGCACATCGAGTTCGTTGACAACCTTTTGCAGCGCCTCCGTGCCAGCCTGTTCGGCGATTTCGGTGACAGCCTTAGCCAGCCAGCCGTCCTTTTCCGGACGCGAGCGCAGGCTACGCACGCGGTGCACCTGCTCGGCGGCGTTGGCCAAGTGGAAGTAGAACGCAAAGGCGCGGACCAGATCGGTTGCCTGTTCCAGCGGCAGGGAAGAGAGGACCTCGCGGACCTGTTCTGCGACGTCGTTGGCACTCCACGGCCCGGTGCCGGTCTCACCACGGGCGGCTTCTTTGGATTCCTTGGTCAGCAGGCGGACCTGCTCCACCATGGCGAGCAGCTCCGGGCCGTGCTGGCGGACCAGTGATTCGCCCAGGAGGGTGCTGACGCGGCGGACGTCGGCCCGCAGGTCGGTGTCCTGTTCCGGGATCAGCTCCGGGTCCGGGGCTGTGCCTTGGTCTGTGCCTTGGTCTGTGCCTTGGCCAAGGCCTAGGCCTTGAGTGCTAGCTTGCAAATCTGAGCTCATGAGTCAGCGTCCTTACGGTCTGTGATTCTGGGTTCTCGTATGCGGCGTTGAATACGGTGGCGGCCCAATAGCGGGCCTGTTGGATCCTACGTTGACACACTTAGCCGGTGCCAATCAGTCTCAAATAATTACGGGCGCTCAGCCGTGTAGTGCGCGTAAATTTGTTCCCAGCACGGGTAAAAATCGTCCCACCAGTGCTGCCAATCAACGCTCTTCCCTTCGAGGGCCTCGTGTAGGTGATCCAGGTGCACGTGCCAGCCAGCCAACGACATCAGCACCGCCTCATCGGGCACAGCCACCGTGTTGGTGAACGTCATCGCCGTGCCGGTCTCGGTGGGGGTCAGTTCAATGCGGATCCGTCCGTGCATGTCATTGCTGAACTCCAGCAGCTTCGGCGCATCCGCTGCAACGATCCGCCCGTACCACCAGTCGGTTTCGATCCCGTGGCCTTCGTCCTTGACATTGAGCCACTTCAGATCAAACGAGGACCCCGTTTTCGCCTGGCCGCGCACCTTGGCCCACCACATCTGGGTCTTTTCCGGATCGGTCAGCATAGCCCAGAGAGCCTCTGGCGCCACCGCGTAGTGCCGCGAGTACGTCAGTGCCGTGCGCTCTTCATCCACTGTGGCGGCGGTGCCCAGCGGGAATCGTGTCATGTCCTTGTTGAATTCTGCATTCGATGCGTTTGATGCCATGGCTCCATTCTTCCATCACCCCGGCCTCGCCCGCCGTTTCACTCCCCCCTGTCACCGATGGAATAGCTGCCCGCCGCCTCCCGTTGTGCCTAATGTTGGGCCTAGCCCTGAATTACCCGCACAGCCGAAGGAGCCCCATGAGCACCGCCACCGCCGAACTCGACCGCCTCACCCAGCGCTGGGAACGCTTCCGAACCGGGCGCAATAGCTCCTTGGCCAGCGACCACGGCTGGCTGACCCTCACCTCGTTCCAATGGCTGCCCGCCTCTCCCGCTCCCTTGGCCGAAATCCCGGGTTTGTGGAGTTTTGAAGGTACGACGGCGTCCCTCACCGCAACAGCCACGGACCACCTGACGCTGGTGGAAAGCGGCGAACCGGTGGTAGGAACCATCACGGCAGCGCTCGACGACGAGCAATCAATCATGTGGGTTTCCAGCGACTCTGTGGTGGTGGAGCTGGGCATGCGTGCCAACCGCTACATGATCCGCACCCGCGACTCCGCGTCCCCGGTTCTCACGAACTTCTCGGCGGTGCCGGTGTTTTCCTACAACCCGAATCTGGTGGTGACGGGGACCTTCGAGCGCTGGGATACGCCCCGCCGAACGGTGATTGCTACAGCCAACCCACTGGTTCCCGGCGTGGCGGAGCTGGTGGGTGAAGTGTCCTTTGAGCTCAACGGGACACAGTACCGGCTGGCCGCCGAAGAGGGCGGGCTAGGATCGCTGGTGCTCACCTTCCACGACGCCAGCAATGAGATTTCAACATCGCATTGGCGCAAGGTGGAACTCACCAGGCCACGTCCGGACGGCTCCGTGGTGATTGATTTCAACCGCACCATCAACTATCCCAGCGCCTTCACCGACTACGGCACCTGCCCCGCACCCGTTACCGGTAACACCCTGCCGGTGTCGATTGAAGCCGGCGAGCGCGACCCCCGGAAGTAGCCAGCGCCGCCAATCCCTGCCCTCGCGCGGCCAATCTCTGAGCTTATGCGCAGAACTTGTTTTCGGGTTCAGCGCATAAGCTCACTGCCCCAAACTTATGCGCCGGACTCCGTGTGAGTGGTGCGCATAGGCGCTTATGCGCACCACTGGAGACGGGTTCAGCGCATAAGCGCACTGGCGAAATCTTATGCTCGGAATTAGCGGCAGGGTTCAGCGCATAAGCGCACTGCCAGGTCCGCAGCCAGGCAGTCGGGTCCGCATGTCCGGCTAGACGATGGCGCTGATGCCTGTGATGGCCCGTCCGGCGATCAGAGTATTAATCTCGTGTGAACCCTCATAGGTGTAAATGGCCTCGGCGTCGGCAAAAACCTTCGCCATGCCGTAGTCACTGACAATGCCGTTGCCACCCAAAATAGAACGGCCCAGAGACACGGTCTCACGCATGGCCGCAGTGGTATGCGCCTTGGCCAGTGCAACCTGCGCCATGGATGGAACCAGCTGCCCATCTGATGCAGCGCCGCCGTTGGATACACCGTCTTGGAGTGCGGCAATCCGCACCATCATGGCCAGCGATGAGGTGGCGTTGCCCAGCATCCTCACCAACTGCGACTGGATCATCTGGAACGCCGCGAGAGGCCGGCCAAATTGCTGGCGTTCCACGGCGTAGGCTCGCGCAATGTCAAAGGCGGCGAGCTGCTGGCCAACAGCCTGCCAGGCCACCGAGATACGTGATCCCAGGAGGAGGTGGTTGGTGTCCTCGAAGGAGCTGACAGCCACGATCCGGTCCACGTCGGGAACTCGAACATCGGTGAGGGTGATGTGTGCGTTTTGGACAGTGCGCAGGGCGATCTTGTTTTCAATCTTGTTCCGCACCACACCCTCTGACGCAGCATCGAGGAAGAAGCCGCGCACCTGCCCGGTGTCAGCGTCGCGCGCCCAGAGCAGCATCCGGTCACAAAACGTCCCATTGCCAATCCAGCGTTTGGCGCCGTTGAGTACCCAGTAGCTGCCGCCGTCGTCGCTCACATGGCGAGCGGTGGTAACCATGCCGCCGGCCACATCGCTGCCGTGATCAGGTTCAGTCAGGGCGAAGGCTCCCGTGGTGCGCAGCGCAAGTGCGTCAGGGAGCAGCCGTTCACGCTGTTCGGGGGTGCCGAAATCGAGCAGCGCCTGAACGAAGAGGTCGTGGTGAACCAGGAAAAACGTCGCCAGCGAGGTGTCCACCCGCGTCATCTCCGCCACCACCAGTCCGGTGAACAAGTGGCTGAACTCGCGGCGGTCAGGGGCAGCGAGGTCCAGTGCAGCGATCTTGGGCAGGATGTGCGCCGGGAATTGCGCATCGTTCCACCAGCCGACGGCGTGCGGGGCCACTTCGGCGGTGAGGAACTCGCGCAGCTGCGTCAACTTGGCCTTCTCCGCGGGGCTGAGCAGGGCCTCGAAATCGTAGAAATCCGCGGCGGGCAGCTCCATGTGTTGCTTGCTCATCTCGGCGACATTCGGATGGCGCCGTCGAGCCTGATGGTCTCGCCGTTGAGCATGGCGTTGGCGAGAATGTGTTCCACGAGTGCCGCGTACTCGGCTGGCTTACCCAGGCGGGAGGGGTGCGGGACCTGCTGACCCAGCGAATCCTGCGCCGCCTGCGGCAGACCAGCCAACATGGGAGTTTCGAAGATGCCGGGGGCAATCGTGACCACACGAATCAAGGAGCGGGCCAATTCCCTGGCAATGGGCAGCGTCATGGCAGCCACGGCCCCCTTCGACGCGGCGTAGGCGGGCTGACCAATCTGCCCATCGAAGGCCGCCACAGACGCAGTATTCACAATGACGCCCCGCTCTGAACCGAACTCACCGGCGAGCGGATCCGCGGCAGCCATGGCTTCGGCGCACAGCCGCACCACATTGAAGGTGCCAATCAAGTTGATCTGGACCACGCGACTGAACTGTTCCAGAGGCAGCACTCCCTCCCGCCCCAGCACCTTCCCAGGAGTTGCCACGCCGGCACAATTCACCACAATCCGCAGCGTCCCCAGCCCGGCGGCGGCCTCGATGGCGGCACGCACCTGGTCTTCATTGGTGACGTCGGCTGGGGCAAACACGGCCCGCTCCCCCAGCTCTGCAGCGAGTTCGGCTCCGTTTGAGGTGGGCAGATCAACCAGCACGACGGCGGCACCCGCCGCATGTAGGCGCCTCGCCGTTGCTGCGCCTAGCCCCGAAGCTCCGCCGGCAATAAGAGCGACAGTGCCGTTGTTGGAAATCTCCATGGTTCCTCCTCGTTGAGGTGTGTGCTGCCCAGACCGGAAACAGCGGACTTGCGTTAATGCATACTAACTAAAATTCGCCCCCAACGCGGCACCACTTTACGGCTATTCTTTCTCAACGCTCCATCACTTCCGGGCGCCACATCCGGACCCGCCGCCGTAAAGTGATGCCGCGTTTGAAGAAAAGGGCCGTAAAGTGATGCGGCGTCAGGGAAAAGGGGACGTACGCTGGGGGTCATGACAGGCGCAGCAGCTCGCAACGAACCTCCCGCACCCACCCACAACTGGGCTGCGCTCGCCGCCGAGGCTGGCTCAGATGTGAACACGCGCTTCGGCCACCGGCTCATAGGCCTGCCCGGAACGTGGATCGGCTCTCTCCAAGCGCCCCCGCCAAGTGGCAGTCTGAGCACCGGTTCCGCCACAGCTGCCCTAGCTAAAAAGCGCCCCTTGCCTTGGACCGAAATGCCGTGGTCCGAATGGCATTACTGGTGGCAATCGCACTATCTCGACGCGATTGTTGACGCGGGAAACCACGCGCTGACTCAGGAAGATGCGGCGGGAGCCCGGAGGGAGTTGCGGCTTGGCAAAGCGCTCCTACGCGGCATCTTGATCCGTAATTTCTGCCGCTTCCCCAACCACTATTACGACGACATGGCGTGGCTGGCGCTGGCAGCCACCCGACTCAACGAGCTCTCGCTGCACCTGACCTCCAAGCCCGCTACGCTGGCCAGGTCTGCCGCCCGAACCCTCACCAAGCAGCTCCACAAAGCCCATGACCCGGTGCTTGGCGGCGGCCTCTACTGGTCCCGGAAACGTGACTACAAAAACACGCCCGTGAACGGCCCGGCGGCAGCGCATTTTGCCCGGATCGGGGAGCACCAGATTGCTGGCGCCGTCGCCGACTGGTTACGCAGCGAACTCTTCGATGCGGAAACCGGTCTCTACCAAGACGGCATTCATCCATCCATCACAGGACGCGATGTGGAAGCCACTATCTACACCTACAACCAGGGGCCCATTCTTGGGGCCTTGCTCAAGCTTGGCCGCCCTCAGGATCTCATCGACGCAGAAACGCTGATCGATGCCATTAGCCGGCACCTCCACACGCCGGGTCAGGGCCTGCGGCTCGAACCCGGCGGTGACGGCAGCCTGTTCACCGGCATTCTCGCCCGCTATCTGGCCCTCGCCGCGCAGGAGGACCGGCTCCCGGCGCAAACCAGGGCAACGGCGTCGGACCTCATTGTGCAGACAGCGGCCACCGTTGCCGATCAGCGCCCGGAGATCCTCTCGGCCGCCATCCAGCGCTGGACCATCCTGAGCGCTGCCGCAGCAATCTAGGCCAGCAGCAGTCTAGATCCAGAGAAACCTAGATCCGGACCGGGATCAGCCCGGCGGCTACTTCGGCCGGCGCTTTTGCGGATGCGGCGTCTCGCCGGCCTCAAGCATGGCCACGAATCCGGCGATTTTTGCGGCCCGCACGGACGGCGATTTGACCGAGTTGGTGCGGTAAATCAAGGCGTATCGGTTAACGGAGGTCAGGACCTCAAACATGGCCTGGGCCGGCGGGCTGGCCGCAATTGCGGCGGCAAGATCCTCCGGGACCTCGGCACTGGCTTGCCCGGCGTAGGCCGCTTCCCAGCGGCCGTCGGCCTTGGCGGCATCAGCTGCCGCAACACCGGCAGGCTGCATGAGGCCCGCCGCCGCCAACCTCTCGTAGTGCCCCACATTGATCTTTGACCACTTACTGGTCTTGGTCCGCGGGGTGAAACGGCGCAGGTGACTGCCGTCGTCGCGCTTGCCACTCACGCCATCGATCCAGCCAAAACAGAGGGCCTCCTCCAGCGCGGCGGCGTAATTCAGCTCCGTCACATTGCCACCCTTTTTATGCAGCACCAGCCGCACACCCGGGTTCGTTGTGTGGTGTTCGGCCAGCCAGGCACGCCAGGCAGGAGCGTCCGGGACCAAGAGTTCAGGGAGTTCAACCATGCCTCAACATTAGTATTGGTGACATTGCAGAACCACAAGGAGAACCATGCTGCGTGTGCGCCCCATCATTTTGACCTCGAATTTCACACAGACAGTTGCGCAGTTACGTGAACTGGGCCTGAGCCGCTTGGAGAACGACGGCGACTGGGCTGAGTTTGATTCCGGCAACGGCAAGGTGGTGTTGCGCCGCGCGTCAGCGGATAACCCCTCCGTGGAGAGCCACAGTATTTCGCTAGCTTTTGAGGTGCGCGACTGTGAGATCTTTGTCCGCCGCACGCTCGAGGACGGGACTCATGCCGAGGAGGCCCACACCTTCACAGGGCCCGGCGCCCGCGTCACCGCCCCCGACGGTTTCAGTTTTGAGCTGGCCGCCTCCGAGGATCTGCGCCTGCCCGAGCCCGATGCTGTTCCCTCCGCTCCGTCAGCCGTAACAGCCATCTGGCGCACGCCGGATCTCGGTGCGGCCAACAAGGTGCTGGCAGATATTGGCGCCAAGTTTGTGCAGGAAAATTCAGACGGCGGCGCCCTGTTCCGGGCCAAGAATGGCGGTTTCGTGGCCACGGCGAAAGGTGCGGTGACCGGCGTCGAACTTGAAATAAAGCATCAGGGTGAGACGCTCACTTTTGGTGCCGAGAGCGAATCCTGAGATTTTTCGGGGGCGGCGGGAAGCGTGTGGGGCTTCGATGGGGTAGAACTAAAGATATGAGCGTGCGCACCCCTGATCCTTATCCCGGCTGGCTGTCCCCCGAGGACCTGTACGAGGCCCGAAACCGGCTTCCTATGGTCTATGTTGAAGCGGTTCCCGTGCGCCTGGACCCGCTGGGCTACGTCAACGAGGTGGGTCTGCTACTGCAGGCCGACGAGAACGGTTCCATGGTCCGCACCCTGGTATCCGGGCGTGTGCTGTACCGCGAGACCATCCGTGCCGCGCTAATCCGCCACATTGAGAAGGATCTGGGCCCGCTCGCCTTCCCGCAGCTCCCCGTTAGCCCGGTGCCGTTCACGGTCGCTGAGTTCCTGCCATCCCCCTCACAAACAGGATTCACCGACGAACGCCAGCACGCGGTCGCCCTGGTGTATGTCATCCCTGTGACCGGCGAATGTGAACCCCGTCAGGACGCCCTGGAGCTGACCTGGATGACGCCAGAAGAGGTGCTCAGCCCCGGCGTGCAAGAAGAATTTGTGGGCGGCCGCGGGGCATTGGTGCGTCAAGCGATCTCCTACGCAGGCCTGGGCCGCTGACCCTCGCCGGGTTCATTCTGGGCTAGTTCTGGTTCATTCTGGGCTAGTTCTGCATGCGTTACCGGGTGAACGCTAGCCGGTTCAGTAGATCCGGCGTAGATTACCAATCATGGTGAACACCCAGCTCTCCGTCCTTGTCAACGCCGATGCCGAACAGGTGTGGCTCATGCTTCGTGATCCGGCCAGGACTGCCCAGTGGCATGGCTGGGAGATGGAGGGCCTGGATACTGAGATCCAGCAGATCTTCCACTCCAAGGTGACCGAAAGCAATGACCATCTGCGCCTGGAGCTGGAAATGGGTGATGTTTTCACCCTTGAGCCACGCGCCGACGGCACGCTCCTGACCCTGACCCGGGGAGAGGCGACGGGCGAGTGGACCAAGTACGACGCCGATATCACCTCGGGCTGGTCCATGTTCTTGCAACAACTCAGGTTCGCGTTGGAGCGTCACCCCCGAACTGCCCGGCGCACCGTTTTTGTCGATGGCACCAGCGCCGCCCACACCAATTTGTGGGACGTTTTGGGAATCGACACAGGCTGGCTCCCGGAACCTGGCCAACCTTATGGCCTCACGCTGAACAACGGAGCTACGCTGACCGGCAAGGTCTGGTACCGCAATGAAACCCAAGTGGGGTTGACGGTGGAAACCTACGCAGAACACGGCGACGGGCTGTTGATCCTGTCCCAGCAGGCTCCGCTGGATGGAGTCCGGGAGCACCCGGGCGCCCAGATCATTGCTTCCACCTACGGACTGGGCGCAGTAGCCCTTGACGCCATCGCCGACCAGTGGGACGCGTTCATGGAAGAGCACTACCCGGACGAATAACTACCCGGACGAATAACTGTCCTGCCAACAAAGCTTCAAACTAAACCGCCGGATTCACTCCGCCGTTTCAGATCCAGCTGCAGGCGGGTTCCCCGTGCGCGGCCACGGCGTGTTTTCGAGCGCCTCAACATCCTGGTTGAACCGGAGCAAAAGGCTCAGGAATTGCTCCCGTCGCTGGGCTGGCCAGTCGCCCACAACATCGCGAAGTCCCTCTTCATTAATGGCCCGCGTATCAACGAGCGCCGCGAGCCCGGCTGCCGTCGGGGCCAGGCGACGGGCCACTTCACCCGGGAGGCCGGGCACATAGTGAACATATTCGGAGCGCAGCAGCGCGGCTACCTGCCGATGCACGGTAGACGTGTCAAGGGTCAGTGCCTGAGAGAGTTCCTTGAGCGTCATCGCCTCCACCAGTTCCAGCCGGCTGAGCAGCAAAAAAGCCGAACGCTCAAGCATTCCAGCCGAGCGCGGGTGCGGGCGGAACTGGTAGCGGGATAGCAGCATGAGCTCGTTCTGCATCTGCTGAACTGCGTCGCGATCGTCCACGTGCTCATTCCTTCGGCTCAAAACGTTGTCCGATGAAGTATAGCAATGGTTTGCATCGTGCAAATTATTTGTATGATGCATACGTCATGTACGATACACAAGCGCGTTTATGCGCGTCGTATCCACCTCTTCAGGAGCCTCGTGACTCACAGCAGCCCATCATCCAGCCACAAAGTTAGCTCACCCCGTACCGCCGTCGCAGTTCTAGCGTTTGTGGGCATCATCGCCTCACTCATGCAGACTATTGTGGTGCCGCTGATCCCCCAGCTGCCAGCACTGTTGCACACCACGGCATCGAATACCTCATGGGTCATCACGGCCACGCTGCTGGCCGGCGCCGTCGTCACCCCCATCGCCGGGCGTTTGGGTGACATCTTCGGCAAGCGCCGCATCCTGCTTATTTCGCTGGCTCTGCTCATCATCGGCTCCGTCATTTGCGCGCTCACCAGCTCGCTGGGTTTGTTGCTTGCCGGGCGCATCCTCCAAGGCCTCTCCATGGGTGTCATCCCCTTGGGTATCAGCATTTTGCGTGATGAACTCCCCCGGGAAAAAGTCGGTTCAGCCGTCGCTACCATTAGCGCCACCATGGGTGTCGGTGGTGCCATTGGCCTGCCCATCTCGGCCCTGATTGCCCAAAATTCCGACTGGCACGTACTCTTCTGGGCTTCCGCGGCCCTGGCCGTTGTGGCCTTCGTTTTGGTGCTTGTTGCCCTGCCGGAATCACCCTTGCGCACACCTGCCAAGTTCGACGGCGTTGGTGCTTTCGGTTTGGCCGCCGGCCTGGTAGCCCTTCTGTTGCCTGTTTCCAAGGGTGCGGACTGGGGCTGGTCCAGCCCGCTGACGCTGGGACTGTTCGCAGCGTCCGTGGTGATCTTGGTGCTGTGGGGAATCTTCGAACTGCGCATCAACTCACCCTTGGTTGACCTTCGTGTTACCGCCAGGCCCCAGGTCTTGTTCACCAACTTGGCCTCAGTGGCCGTCGGCTTCGGCATGTACGGCATGAGCTTGACCTTCCCGCAGCTCCTCATGGCCCCCGAGGCCACAGGTTACGGACTGGGGCTCTCCATGGTTCAGGCCGGTCTGGCCATGGCTCCCGGCGGTTTGGTCATGATGGCGCTCTCCCCCGTTTCCGCCCGCTTGTCCGCACGCCGCGGCCCCAAATTCACGCTGGTGATAGGCGCCGTTGTTATCGGCATTGGCTACGTTTTGGCTTTCTTCCTCACGTCTGCCGTGTGGCAAGTGATCTTGGCCGGAATGGTCATCGGCGCGGGCATTGGTTTGGCTTATGCCGCCATGCCGGCCCTCATCATGGGTGCTGTGCCGCTGAAGGAAACCGGTGCCGCCAATGGTTTGAACTCCCTGATGCGCTCGGTGGGCACGTCCACTTCAGCTGCCGTCATGGGCGTTGTCCTGGCCAACATGACCATGTCACTAGGCTCAGCAACTCTGCCCAGCATGGATGGGTTCCACACCACTTTCGGCATCGCCATCCTCGCCGCAGTCGCTGCAGTGATTCTCGGCGCGCTCATTCCCCGGAATAAGCAGTCCCGCGACACCACACCTGAGGCTACACAGCAGGCAACACCGGTATTGGTGGACGCCCAAGGCTAGCCGCATCACCGAGGAGCATCTCTGCTGGGTTTGCTCCGCAAGACGAGTCATTCCACCGCTCCGGGCATCTACTGCCGGGGCGGTGGAATCGTTTAACCACTCTCTGCAAAGGGGCTGCAGAACCACTGCCTGCGCCGGCTCCGGTCGTGACTGCTGGCAAAGACTGGCAAAATGGAGGAATGCCTTCTCCAGAAACTACTGCTGATCTCCTTGCCCCCGCTCCGGCTGCCGTGCCAGCCTCACCCGGGCAGCCGGCGTCGCAACGTGAATTTGGCTTTGAAGTCACCACGCGCCTGAACGAGAGCTGCGCGCCCACCGCAGCAGCCATCGAGCAAAACGGCGGGGCGTTCCAAGGCCGCACCGGTGTTATCACCACACCCCACGGCACCATCAAGACCCCTGCGTTCATCGCCGTGGGCACCAAAGCCACCGTCAAGGCCGTGCTGCCGGAGTCCATGGAGGATCTCGGCGCTCAGGCACTGCTCTCCAATGCGTACCATCTATACCTGCAGCCTGGAGCGGACATTTTGGATGCTGCTGGCGGCCTCGGCGCTTTCATGAACTGGCAGGGCCCCACCTTCACCGACAGCGGCGGCTTCCAGGTCATGTCCTTGGGTTCAGGCTTCAAGAAGGTCATCAACATGGATGCCGTCGCTGCGTCTCCGCATGCGGGCGCGGACGATTCAGTGGCAGTGGGCAAGGAGCGCTTGGCGCACATTGACGACGACGGCGTCTGGTTTAAATCGCACCTGAACGGGGACATGCACCGCTTCACCCCCGAGGTTTCCATGCAGGTTCAGCACCAGATCGGCGCTGACATCATGTTCGCCTTCGATGAGCTGACCACCCTGCTGAACTCGCGCGGGTATCAGGAAATGTCGCTAGAACGCACACGGTTGTGGGCGTTGCGCTGCATCGAGGAACACTTCCGCCTCACCGAGGAGCGCACGGGCAAGCCGTATCAGGCGCTGTTTGGCGTGATCCAGGGCGCCCAGTACGAGGATCTGCGCCGCAAGGCCTCTCACGATCTTGGTGAGATGAACTTTGACGGCTTCGGCATTGGCGGTGCACTCGAGAAGGAGAATCTGGGCACCATTGTGCGCTGGTGTGCTGAGGAACTTCCGGAGGACAAGCCCCGCCACTTGCTGGGCATTTCGGAGCCGGATGACATCTTCACAGCCATTGAAAACGGCGCCGACACATTCGACTGTGTCTCCCCCACCCGTGTGGCCCGCACCTCTGCCTTCTACACCCCGGACGGCCGTTTCAACCTCTCAGGCGCCAAGTACAAGCGAGATTTCACCCCGCTGTCCGATGAATGCGATTGCTACACCTGCGAGCACTACACGCGCGCCTACATCCACCACTTGTTCAAGGCCAAGGAAATGGTGTCCTCCACGTTGGTCTCGATCCACAATGAACGCTTCGTGGTGAAAATGGTCGACGACGCTCGGCTCGCCATCGAGGACGGCACCTTCTTTGAGTTCAAGGCCGAGACGCTGCGCCGCTACTACCCTAGGCGCTAGGCGGGCCCGCTCGTCGAGTCAGACGGACACCCGCCGAGTCCGACGGAGCGCAACGTCTGACTCGACGGCGCTCCGTCTGACTCGACGCAAGGAACAGGTATGAGCGCGTACTGCACGCCAACCGTGTACAAGAAGCCGCGGGCGCCCTCATGTCTGGAAGCACGACGTCGGGATCCAGTTGCGCTGCCAACACCAGTGCCGCTTGTCCATGCGAGGCTTCCCCCACCACTTCCAGATCCAGCTCACGGTTGAGCCCAGGCAGAGTTTCAGTACCTCGCCCGTCGAGTCAGACGGACACCCGTCGAGTCCGACGGAGCGCAACGTCTGACTCGACGGCGCTCCGTCTGACTCGGCGCAGGGAACAGGTAACAGACTAGGCCGCAGTGACAGCCTGGTAGGAGGGTTCATTGCGCTTGAGCCAGCGGATCGCCAGCGAGGTAACCGGAATGAGCGCGTACTGCACGCCAACCTTGTACAAGAAGCCCACCAACACGTAGTTCGCGAACATGCCGAAGCCCACGATCCCGATAACGGGAGCTGCGACGGCGCAGAAGATCAGGGTATCCAGGAACTCGCCGGCTCCGCTGGAGCCCATGAGCCGGACCCAGAGTTTCCGTTCTCCGTGGTGTGCTTTCAGGCGAACCATGATCAAGGAATTGACGGTCTGCCCGGCCAAGAATGCCAGCAGGCTGGCCAGCACAATCTGCGGCACCGGGCCCAGAGCGTCCTCAAGTGCGTGTTGCTTGGAGATGCCATAGTCGTCGGTGAATCCGGGCAGGAGGATGATCACCCAGTAGCTGAGCGAGGCAAAAATGGACAGTGCAAACGTGGTGAACACGGCCTTGCGGTTGACTTTGAAGCCGTAAATTTCGCTAATCACATCGCCCAGAATGTAGGCGAAGGGGAAGAGGAAAAAGCCTCCGTCGGTGATGATGGGGCCAAACTGGACACCCTTTGAGGCGCCGATGTTGGACAGGATCACGATGACCGCCATGCACGCCAAGAGAATGCCGAAATAGGGGCTGCCTACGGCGGCAAAGATGGGGGGCGTGGTGGTTTTAAGAGGGGTTGCCGAAGCGTTGCTCTGCAGCGGGGACATGTTCAATCTCAAATTTCTGTTGTTTAAGTGGTTCGCTCATGCCGCACCCCGCGGGGCCGGCCGGCTGTATTATCACTGGGCCCGTCTGCACCCGGGCCACCCTCTATTCTGCCACGCATGACCGGCGGCCGGAATTTACTTGTACTCCGTCCAGCCACTCATGCCGCGAAAGCGCTAGGGTGAATTGATCGCCGAATGCCAACGCAAGTGAAGCAGGAGATACACATGAACTACTGGTGGGTCAGCCATGGCCGCAATTATGAAGCAGCCATCCACGACGGAATGCTCTGGAACTGCCCTGATCCGCACGGTGATCCGGAGGCAGACCGTGGGCGGATCAAGGACATGCGCAAGGGTGACATTGTCTTCAACTATTTCGGCCCCTATGTCCGGGCAATCAGCGCGGTCCTGGAAAAATGGCAGGACAGCCCGCGGCCCGAAGGCTTCGAAAAACAGCTCGATGAACCGGACCAGGGCTGGCTGGTGCGCACGCACCCGCTGGCGGAAAACCTGCAGCTGCACCGGCAACGCGCCGCGGACATCACCGCCGTGGGCGAGCCCGGCCCGTTCAACGCAGCCGGCAAGCCGCAGCAACGCTACATCTTCGCCCTGACGGCGGAAGAGGGGCAGGAGCTTCTCGCAGAAGCCGGAGTCATGGCCCCGCAATCATCAGCCTCCAGCCTGCGTGGGCTGCCCGGCAGCGCTTGGGGCACCGACGAGCCCGACGAGAAGACCCTGACCACCATCCGCCTCGAACAGGCCCACCTGCGCAAAAACCTGTTGCGCGGACGCCAGACCGCCCCCTGCGCCATTTGCGGGGAGCATTTTCCGGCGCGTTTGCTGATTGCTGGGCACATCAAGCCGCGCCCGGAATGCAGCGAAGAGGAGCGCCTGGACTTCGAGCGCAATGCCATGCTGACCTGCGCCTTGGGCTGTGACGCCCTGTACGAATGGGGCTACATCGTGGTGGATGCCAAGGGCCGGATCACGGCGGGCCAGTCTGCCGAAACGCCGCGCATCGAGGCGGCTGTGGAGGCGCTCGTGGGACGCAACTGCACAGCCTTTGCCGAGAGCACCGCCGAGTCTTTCGCGGAGAACAAGCGGCTCATGCTCGAACCGCAACCTTGATTGCTGCCTGCTCCCATCTGCAGACAAGGCACGGCTCTGCAGGCAAGGCACGGCTCTGCAGACAAGGCACGACGGCGGCTCCCGCCAAGGTGCCGCCGTCGCCGTCTCTCTGGGGCGCCGTCTCTCTGGGGCGCCTTTGTCCGGGGCGCTTCGTGGAGCGGTCGGTTACCTGGTGAAGCGCAGGATATCCGCCACTTTGCGCCAACCTTCGACGGCGGCAAAACGGTCAGCCTGTTCCTCTCCAGCGATCAAGTACAGGGTGTCTGCGCCGTGGGTGAAGGCTTCTTCGCCTAGTCCCGCAACCATGGCTTGCTCGAACGCGGGGGCAAGGGTGGCATGCTCCTCATCGACCATAAGTGCGGCCATGACGGCTATCCCGTCGCCGATTTTGAGCCTGCCGCTGCCAACGGGCCGGTCAAAAAGTGCCACCTCAACAAGGTCGTAATTCTCCATGGGAGCTTCGGCCAGGTAAGCGTCCGGCGGCAAATCCGGGACCAATTCCAGGTCCTCCGTCTCGGCGGACAACAGCACGTTTCGGGTGGTGGCCCGCAGACCCTGCGACTGGGCAAATTCAGTGGCTCCGGTGGGGTCATCCGTGACCAGGACCAGCTCGCTTCCGGCAGCAACGGTCTCAGCAACTGCTCCATCGCCCGGCCACACCATCACCTGCTGCGCGCCGATGGTGACCACGGCACCGGCCGCAGTGGACTGAACATCCTGCAAGGTGGCCCAAGCTTGGGCCCAGTCGTGAAAAGAATCCTGCCAGAGAGCCATGTCTTCGCCTTTCTCAACGTGCCAGTTTCGCGTCAATCCTCACGGTCCCAAAGGTGGCCGCATGGGTACGCACGTTCAGCATACAACCGCACCGGATCCTGTCGCGGCCGCCAGAGATGCGCCCGATGCGCGGGTGCAGCCGCTAGCATCGAAGCATGACCTCATGGCAGCAAGATGTTCTCGGCCCGAACTTTGAGCAGCTGACCTTGGACCTGCCCACCGGATCGCTCGCCACGCTGGTCCGGTACGTCGGCGATCCTTCACCGGGAGCCTCCAGTACGCTCGCCGGGGCCGATATCCTCTACGTCCACGGCTGGTCTGACTACTTCTTTCAGCATGAACTTGCCGAATTTTGGCACCGTGCGGGCGTGAATTTTTACGCCCTTGACCTGCACAACTATGGCCGCAGCCTGCGCCCCGGATTGCTCCCTGGACAGATAACTTCTCTGACCGAGTACGACGACGACATCGCCGCCGCGCTTGCGGCCATGGGTCGCAGCGCGGTGGCCGAAGAGCACCCCACCCTTGCTGGGGCTAACGCCGGGGCTGGGGCTACGGCCGGTGTCGGAAATGGTGCCGATGCCGGCACGCCTGAGGATCCCGAGCAACAGAGTTTTGAGCTGGCCTTCTTAGAGGAGGCCCGGCACCGGCTTAGCGCTGCTTTTGACGCCTTGGCTGGCCGAGAACGCATCGAGGAACCGGGCGAAGCGTCCGGTGAACGGCCCCTGGTGCTGCTGGGGCATTCCACCGGCGGACTCACCCTGAGCTTGTGGGCAGCGCGGCACCCGGGTGCCGCGGACGCCGTCGTACTCAACAGTCCATGGCTGGAATTCCAGGCCAGCGAGGTGGGCCGGGCCATGGTGGCGCCACTGATTCAGGCGCGCACCCGGTTTAGGCCCATGGTGCCGCTGCCCTCGATCGATCCCGGCTTCTATACACGGGCCGTGTCCAAACGCTTTGAGGGCGAGTGGGAGTACGAATCGCAGTGGCGCCCGGACCGCGGATTCCCTGTCACGCCGTCGTTCCTGAATGCCGTTTTCCAAGGACAGGCTCAAGTAGCTCGCGGGCTGGGGTTGGAAATTCCGGTGCTGGTGATGCTCTCCGATAAGAGCTATTTGCAACCAAAGTGGTCCTCCAGCGCCCTGGCCTCGGACGTGGTGCTGAACGTTGACTCGGTGGCTAAGCGGGCGTTGGACCTGGGATCTCAGGTGACTTTGCACAGGATTCCTGGCGCCTTCCATGATGTTTTCCTGTCGCCGCGCGGGATTCGTGATCAGGCCTACGCTGGCATGGGCCGCTGGCTCGAGGCAGCACTGGATGCGGACGCTAAAACACGGTGGCGGGACTACTCCCTGCCAACGTGAACTAAGACGGGGAATCAGCGGCGGCGCCCCGAGGTTAAGAGGAACAGAAGCTCCGCCGAACACGCGCTATGAAGGGACAAAGCACCATGAGTTCAACGATGAAAGCCATGACCTACGCACAATACGGCGGCACCGAGGTGTTGAGCCAAACGCAGCAGCCAACGCCCAAGGTCTCCCCCGGCGCCGTGCTGATTCGGGTCAAGGCGGCCGGGGTCAATCCCGTGGATTGGAAGATCATGTCCGGTGGTCTGGATGCGCTCATGGACACCAATTTTCCTGTCATTCCGGGTTGGGATGTGGCCGGGGTGGTGGAAGCCGTGGGATTTGACACCCCAGAATTCAAGGCCGGTGACGAGGTCTACTCCTACGGCCGTCGCGACACCGTCCATGGCGGAACCTTTGCCGAGCTCGTAGCCCTGCCGGCCGCCATTGTGGCCCACAAGCCGGCATCACTTTCATGGGAGGAAGCGGCCGCACTCCCCCTGACAGGCATGACGGCTCAGCGCACCCTTGATACGCTCGGGGTCTCTGCCGGGCAGACCCTGTTGATCCACAATGGGTCCGGAAGCGTGGGCCGCACAGCCATCCAGCTTGCCGTCAATGGAGGGGTGCGGGTCATCGCCACGGCCTCCGCGAAAAACCACCAGCGCCTGCGCGAATTGGGTGCCGAGCCCGTGGCCTACGGTCCAGGGTTGGTGGAGCGTGTGCAGGCACTGGCTCCGGAGGGGGTCGATGCCGTGGCTGATTTTATTGGCGACGTCGTGGAAGAAACCCTGGCTTTGCTGAAGACTGGCGGGCGGCACGCCTCCATCGCTGATTGGGCTGTCATGGGCCACGGCGGTACGTATGTGTGGGTCCGCCCCGATGCGGGCGAATTGGAACGATTGAGCGCCCTGGTCGAAGACGGCACCCTCAGCGTTGATGTGGCCCAAACATTCCCGATGCAGGAGGCTGTCCAGGCCTTCGAAGCGAGCATGTCCGGCCACGGCAACGGCAAGATCGTCCTCACCGGATTCACCAACTAGCATCGCTCCCTCTTTTGGGGTGTTTCCAATGACGCTCGGTCACCAAGTGCAGGAGCGTTGCAGGAAACACCCCAAAAGGTGAGGGAGGGTCGCTGGGTGGGGCCGTGGCGCTTTGGGCGAATACAGCTACGGTTAAGGGGTCCCATCACGCCGACCGCAAGGAACCCTGTGGCCAAGAAGACCAAGAAGTCCCGATTCGGCAACCCTGCCAACGCCAGCGCCGACGCCGCCACCCGATCTGCCAACCGGCCGTCCCTCGAGGCTCGCTTGGACCGGGCCATGGAGTCGTTGTCGCCGGGTTTCGTGGCGTGGCTGGAATCCCAGAGCCGCCCGGACAAATCGATCGATATGAGCCTGGCCATCCTGGACGATTTCTTTGACATGTACCGCCTGCTGGAGCCCCACACCGACCCCACAAATCTTGACCCGGCCGCTGTGCAGGAAGTCATGGAGGTCACCAGTCATGCAAACCCGCTGGGGGTATTGACGTTGCGCGCAGGCGTGCGGGATTACGTTGATTATTTGACTCAGGTCAAGCTCTGGACAGGCACTGCCGAGGCTTTGGAGGCGGTTCAAACCGAGCTCGCCCGCACCGGCGTGGAACCCGCGGAGAGTGATTGGGCCGCCGAAGACTACGAGTTCGCCGACGTTTTTGTCCCGGAAATGACGTCCCAGGAAATCCTTGAAACCGTGGCACAGACCCCTTTGTGGCAAAACACCATGGCCTTGTTGGAGTGGATTGGCGAGGGCAAGGACCTGGCCGAGGGCAACACGCTGCGTGATGCCACGGGCGCAGCGGCAACGCTGGTCCACAGTGGCTTGGGGTTGCTGAGCGATGCTGCCAACCTCACCACTGCCGAGGATCGTCAGGCCTCCCGGTTGGCGCTCTACTTGGAGATGCTCGATGTCACGGGGCTGATTACCTTCACCGGCTCACAGGTTCACGTCACCAAGCCTGCCCTTGATCCGGAGTCCGACGACGACGTCATCGAGACCATGCGTGAACTCATGGGTCTGTTCATTTTCACGGTGACACTGGCCGGTTCCGACAACGGCGAAGAAGGCGAGCAACTCGAGTACTGGCAGCTGGAAATGACCGATTGGCTGACCCAGTGCTCCTCCATTGACCCGCCCGAATCTGCGCCGTTGATCCAGGCGTTGGCCGAGCCCGATTCGGTCCACCCGGACCTGCTGGCCATCGCGAGCAACATTGCCCATTGGGCCGATGAAGGCCTAGTCACCGTGGGCGAATTCATTGAAGTCCCGCCCGCCTACCGCGCCGACGTGGTTGACATGCTCAGCGACGATGTGCCGGTTCAGGCCGTGGGCCCCGGCGCGGAGTCAACCGAACGGAATCTGCCAGAGTCGGACTGACCCTTTTCCTTCCAAACCCTTTTTCAAGGACGACGGCGGCAGGCGACTTCCAGCGCAAGGCGCCTAACGCCGTCGTACTTCAAACCCAACGCTCCCGCAGCGAAAGGGCACTTTCGGCAAACGCTCCCGCAGCGAATGGGCACTTTCGGCAAACGCTCCCGCAGCGAAAGGCTACGGTTAAGACATCCAACCCCTGACCGCAAGGAATACTGTGGCCAAGAAGTCCAGCAAAGCCAAAAAGACCCGTTTCGGCAACCCCGCGACGGCTGCCGCCGCGGAAGGCGCCACCGCGAGCAATGTCATTTCATTCAGCGACGCTGTTGCACAACGTGCCAAGGCGGGGCTGCTGCCAGCACCGATGGACAGGCTGGTTCCCGCCTTCAAAGACTGGATGGCAGCGGCTGGGGTGCCAACTGAGGAGATCCCCAGACTGGCCAGCCTGCTGATGAACTTTTTCAGGAATTACACCGCAAGCGCCTCCTCCCCGGACCCCACAAAACTGGACGTCAAGCTCACCGGCCAAATGCTTGAGGATGCCGGGCGCTTCCACCCCGAAATGCGGGTCAGTGTTTCCCTGGCCCTGAATTCCTATCTCAAGTTCCTGCTGACAACGCAGGCGTGGACCGGGCCCCACACTGATTTGCTGGCCTTGCTGAGTCTCACTGACGAGACAATCTTTGCCCCGTCCAGCCAGGAATTGGCATTGTATGTTTACCATGACGGATCGGACCCGGCGGCGGCGGGAGCAGACCGTGCGGCCCGTCCCTATGTCCTTTGGGCCGCAGCCCTTCTGGAGTGGATCGGTGATGGGCGGGAGCTGACCGCCACAGGATTGCTGCGCCGCAAAGACATTGCTGCGGCCGCCGCGTGCGTTGAGGTCGATGCCCTTGGAAGTGCAAGCGTTCAGTTGCCATCCGACGGCCAAGAACCGGCACGTACAGTGACATCAATGGCACATGTGCCTCGCCTGATGCAGTACTGGCAAGCCCTGATTGACACGAAGTTGATCCGGGTCCGCGGGAAGAAGGCTGAGCCGACCAAGGCGGGACGGGCTTTCCTTCGTGCACCCGCATTGGCCTTGCAGCCGACGGCTCAGCTGGCCTATTGCCTGTTCTACGACGAGACCATCCCGTACGATGACTCCGACCCCGCCGGATCCACCGAGGCCGCAGTCGCCCGGTTGTTGGCAGCCGCCGCATCCAGCGCTCCTGACATCGCCATCCCGTTTGAGCCGGCAGAGGCTAGCCACCCCTTTGATCTCAGCGACTGGCAGGCGCTCCGAGTGGCCCGTTCGCTCACCGATCTGGCCACCGCCGGCCTTGTGGAACAAGGAACTGTTTTGGTGGTTCCACAATCCGTCCGCCTTGGGCTCACGCCCGTGCTCGAGAGCCTTGACGAGATGATCACTGAGGCTGACAGCTCCCATTGAGGGAGCGTTCGCCAAAACACCCCAATTGATGAGGGAGCGTCGTAAGAAGAGTTAGTGCCCTGCGGTACCCGGACCGATCCCGTGCACACGCAGCTGGAGCAGGGCCAGGTCTAGGAGCGGCGTTGCCACCCCGAGTTCGCGGGCGCGGCGGGTGAAGTCACCCACGATGTGCTCGCCCTCATTGGGCAGCCCGGCCGTGACGTCGCGGTACAGCGATGAGGTGAACGCCGAACCGGGGGCGGTCAGGAATGCCAGAGTGTTGGCCGCCTCGGCCTCCGGCACGGGAAATCCGGCGGCAGCGGCCACATCACACGTTTCCATCACCACTCTGGCAACAAAGGCGGCCCCGCCGGGCGCCGCGGCAATGGCACCCACAGGCCCGCGCATCAAGCATGTCACCACGCCCGCAGCAACTATGAACACCCACTTCTGCCACATCACATCCAGTCCGTTGGGCGCTGCGATGACGTCAATTCCGGGGACCGAAATCTCGGCCAGGATCCGCTCCAGCCGTGCGGAAGTGCCGCCGCCCTGTTCCCCGAGGGTCCACCGCGCCATCGGCGCCAAGATGGCAATGTCGCCGTCCACGTTGATGGTGCCGACCAGATGAACCACGGATCCCAGCACCTTGTCCGCGCCAAACTCTGCCGCCAGCGCATCCATGTGCGCCATCCCATTCAGAAACGGCACAATCAACGTGTCCGGCCCCACCGCCGGGGCAAGGTCAGCAAGTGCGCTTTGAAGTCCGGCAGCCTTCACGGTGAGAAGAACGACGTCGTACCTCTCACCCAGCTCCCCTGCCGTGAGTACCTTTGGCTCGATCCGAAGCTCCCGCTCCAGCCCGGCAATCCGCAGGCCGCGCCGCTTCAGGAACGCTGCGCGCTGCTCACGGACAAGGAACGTCACGTCCCGGCCAGCCTCGGCCAGTCGGGCACCAAAATAGCCGCCCGTGGCGCCTGCCCCAACTATGAGAATCTTCATGCCGCAGCTATTCTCCGCGCACGGTGCCGGCGGTATTCGTGCCAGGTGAGCACCACTATGAGGATATCGAACACCGTCAGCGCCACCAGCCCGGCCGACGGCGTGACGCTGAGTTGGTAGAGCTGGTACAGGATGAAGATGATCAGGACGGCGATCATCCACGGGTAGGCCCACAGTTTCTGGCGCAGTAGGGCGGTGACGAGGACAACCTTCACGATGCCGTGGGCCAGCAGGTAGATGGCGCCGAAGAGCACCACATGGTCGGTCAGCCCGGCAGTCCCCTGCAGGATGTGGTTGGCAATGAAGTCGTTGGGGTCATCTGTCAGTTCCGGCTGGGTGATGAGGATGGCCAGCTGCTTGATCTTGTCCGGGGCAACGAAAAGCAGCAGCGTTCCGCCGATCAATTCCAGCACACCGTCGAGGCCCTTGAAGATGATGGCGACGTAGAAGAATCTGTCCCACCAATCGGATTTCCGTGCTGCTGTCATGGGGCCTCCCGCCGCGCGTTCTCTTTCTGGAGGTTAGCACTGCAGGCTAGGCGGATACCGGGACACAGGAGGACAGCGCCCCGCTGCTGGAAATCATGCCGGGACAGCGCCCATTCAATGACTGCCACTGCCCCAACCTCCGTCCCTTCCAACGCTTCATCACCTTTCGGGCCTTTTTAGCCAACGCTTCATCACCTTTGGGGCGATGTCGGCCAACGCTCGTGCAGTAACCAGTACAAGAGTCAGGTCTGCGCGAGCGGCGGGATTACCGTGGCGGGATTCGGAACGTCTCCACGGTGAAATCAAGCAGCGCCTGCGCGCGAGGGCTGAGCCGAAGGCGTTCTGGCCAAATGCCCACCACATTGGTCTGGCTGGCAGGCGGGTCCAACGGTATTAAGGCGACGGGCAGCCCCTCGATCGTGACGGGCGCCCAGTTCGGGCGCGACATCAGGAGCCCATAGCCCAGTCCTCTGCCCACTAATCCTTGAACAAGGTTGATCTGCGGCATGTTCGCTATGACTGTCGGGCTCAGGCCTCGTTCAGCAAAAACCCGGTTCGTATTGGCCCAGCTAGGGCTGGCGTCGTACATTATCAGTGGTTCCGGGGCCAGTTGGTCCAGATCGACAACGTCCTGCTGGGCCAGCGGGTGGTCAACGGGCAGCACCGCCTGCAGCTCAGTCCCGTAGATGGTTTGGCGCTGGAGTCCTGCCGGCAATTCCATGTCATAGACAATCGCCAGGTCCAGTCGGCCGTTCTCCAGTGCGGGCAACAGCTCGTCGTGTGTCCCCACCACGACCTCCACATCAACGCCGGGATGAATTTTGGGAAAGCCGCCAAGGATTGCGGGCAGCACGCTGGCGGCGAAACTGGCGAAGCAGCCCAACTTAACCGGCCCTGTTAACCGCCCAGCTGCCCCACTCATCTCCGCCACCAGATTCTCCGCATCATTGAGCAGGGCCCGGGCCCGCACAGCAAAGTATTCCCCGGCAGGCGTTAGCTGCAGTCCGCGGGCTTTTCGGCGGATACAAAGCTGCTCACCAACAGAGCTTTCCAGCCGCGTGATGGCTTGGGAGAGCGCGGATTCGGAGAAGTGCAGGTAGGCGGCCGCATCGCTGAGCGTTGGAAAGTCGGCCATCGCCACAAACAGTTCCAGCTGGCGGAGGGTGAAATTGGACATAGCGCCACTCTTTCATATAACCGAATTAGTTTGTTGAATTTCTTAAGTTTACTCACGGAAGTTTTACTGTGACACTGATTACACCCCGTTAGCCCGCCCCTGCCGCCAAGTTAGTTCGCAGTCCGCGGCAGGCACTAGGCAGCCCCGGACAAACTTCAAGGACTTCACATCATGAGCAACACAAGAGCTGTTGACACGAAGCGCACGCAGCGACGCGTCGCCTTCGCAACCCTCATCGGCACCACCGTCGAGTGGTACGACTATTTCATCTACGCCACGGCCGCCGGCCTAGTGTTTGCCCACCTTTTCTTTGGGCCAGCCGGCACCCAGATCGGTTTGTTGCTTGCCTTCGCTTCCGTCGGCATCAGCTTCCTGTTCCGACCCCTCGGCGCTTTCTTGGCCGGCCACTACGGCGACAAGATCGGCCGCAAGGCCATGCTCGTCCTGACCCTATTGCTGATGGGCCTGAGCACCATGCTCATCGGCGTCCTGCCCACTTATGAGACGGCGGGCGTCATCGCCCCGATCCTGCTGCTGCTCTTGCGCATCCTGCAGGGCGTCTCCGCGGGTGGCGAATGGGGCGGCGCCGTCCTGATGGCTGTCGAGCATGCGCCCGCCAATAAGCGCGGACGGGCAGGCTCGTTCCCCCAGCTCGGCGTGCCGCTGGGCCTGCTTCTAGCCTCCGGCATCATGGCGCTGATGACAGGTGTCATCGCCCCCGGCGATGCCTTCCTGGAGTGGGGCTGGCGCATCCCGTTCCTGCTCAGCTTCGTCCTGATCGGCGTGGGCTACTTTGTGCGTCGCGCCGTGGAAGAAAGCCCCGTGTTCCTGGAAATCGCGGAAAAGAAGGCACAGCCCAAGGTTCCCATTGTCGAGTTGTTCCGCAAGCATTGGCGCCTGGTCATCCTGGCGGCCCTGGTCTTTGTCGGCAACAACGCCGCCGGCTACATGGCCACGGGCGGCTTTATCCCCAGCTACGCCACCAACCCCGAGGGAATCGTGGGCTTGGAAAAGACGCCCGTGCTGATCGCTATGACCTTTGCGGCAGCCATGTGGCTCATCTTCACGGCACTGGCGGGCGGCATGGCCGACAAAATTGGGCGTAAGCGTACCTATATCATCGGTTACATCGTCATGGCCCTGACCGTATTTCCACTGTTCCTGCTGATTAACACCGGCGAACTCTGGGCCTTGTACCTGGCGCTGCTGCTGCTCACCTTCGGATTGGGCCTGACTTATGGCCCGCAGGCCGCCTGGTACAGCGAGATCTTCCCGGCCTCGGTGCGCTTCTCCGGCGTCTCCATCTCCTACGCCATCGGCGCCATTCTGGGCGGTGCCTTCTCCCCCTTGATCGCCCAGTGGCTGCTGCAGGCCACCGGCACCAGCCTCGCCATCTCCGGCTACCTGTTGCTGACCACGCTCATCGGATTGTCCGCGGTCATCATGCTCAAGGACCGCTCCGGAATCAACCTCAGCATCACCAACCAGGCCGAGCAGGAGGTTGGCGCCACCATTTTCGACAAGCGCCAGCCGTCCAACGTCTAACTTAAATCAAAGCAAGTACGACGGCGGCACCCACCTGGCGTGGATGCCGCCGTCGTACTTTTTGCCCGGGTCAGGGACGAGAGAATCCTAAGCGGCGCAGTCACGCGAGCGCCGCATCGCCCACGCGGCCAGCAGGGCCACTGCCAGCTCAAGGGCGATCACTGCCAGCATTGCTGCTGGCTGCGGATGAGGGCCAACGGCCAGCGTGCTGATGGGATGGCCGCCGCCGTGGTGGGATCCTGCCATGGAAGCAGGGCCAAGGAGCAGCGCAGCGTGCACGGCCACCATGGCGAGGGACATGGTGAACATAATCTGAACGGCCCGCTCATGGCCGCGCTGCCAGAGCGTCACTGCACACGGAAGGCAGGCGGCGGCCATGAGCAGCATCAACGCGCTTTCCCACGGCATGGCACGGTGTTCCCACGCCATCCAAAGATGGGCGCCGACGGAGGCCAGTGCGAAGGCTGCGCACAGACGGACCGGCAATCCGGTCCGCCCCGCAGCCGTGCCAGCACCGACAACGCCGGCAGCTCCGGTATTTCCAGCATGGCCTTGCGTGTCAGCAGTGACAGTTGTCATCGCCGTCAGCTCCACCCGGGTTATTAGCTCCGCCACAATGCGTGCCACCTGCTGGAACACTGGCTGGCACGTCCAGCACGGGGCTGCGGTCAAAGAACCCCTCGGGGCGGAGCTTGAAGCCCACGGTGTCGACGGGCATGATGGGCCAGTCTTCCAAGCGGGGGAAGTGAGTCAGGCCAAAGGTGTGCCACACCACCAGGTCCTCACCGTCCAACTCTCGGTTGCCGGCAATGTAAGCCGGCAGGCCCGCGCCGCCGCCGTGCTGGTTGACAAAGTCACCCGTGGGGTAGCGCTCATCCTCGGAAAATTGCGTGACCCACAGGTCCTTCGTGGCAAATGTAGCGCGCTGGGCCACCGATGATTCGGGGTCCGCCAACAGCATCGGTTGGCCCTGAGGGTGCAGCTTGTAGCCCACGGGCTCGCCCAGGCGATTCAGCGACGTTGGATTGGAAATGATCCAGGTCCGCCCGGCACGCATGTCCGCCTCACGGACAGCCTCGGATTCCGTACCCAAAATGGTGCGCTTGCGCGTGAAGGCATTGCCGCGTTCATTCCCTTCACCCATGGGCACCCGCACCACGTCCTCTTCCTCGACACGGTTGGCAAAGCCGTCGATGGCCATATCCAGGCGCGCCCCAAAGAGGTGCTGGTGGTACGGGGCACCAAGTCCCGGCGCCAGTTCGGATGCGTAAGGGTAGCCCTTGCCCGGATGCGCGCTGGTGAAGACGATGCCAGTGGCCTTGGCCTCGAATTCGATGGTGCCGTCCAGGTAGAGGTACCAGTAAAAGCCGTAGTCGTAGTTGCCAATGGTGGTAAAGAAGGAGACCACCAGGCGGCGGTTGCGGCGGGTGTAGTTGATACCGGTCCACAGATCCGAGTGCTTGGCCAGGATCGAGGCGTCCTCCTCGTGCATGCAGATGCCGTTGCGAATTTCGCGCGGGTTGCCGAAGGCGTCTGCGACGACGGGGCTCAGGTAGGTGATTTCACCCAGGCAGTCGCAGCCCAGCTCCAGAGAATTGGCGTACTGGCCCACCAGGTATTCGCCTGTATCGAAGTAGTTTTGCCAGGACCGCACCGGTGAGGGGTCTCCGTAAGGGACCACCATCTCGGCAATGGATGCACGGTTAATGATGGGGCGTTTGCGGCCGCGGTCATTGAAGGCCAGATTGTTCAGGACAACGCCTTCACGGACGTCGAAGCCGATGTCCAGGCTCCAGTTCTCCCATTCAATGTGATTGCCGGCGGTCACGGAGAAGCTAGGACCTTCGGGTTGGGTGATGTTGATGGGCTTCTGGGTTGTCCGCGTAGGGCCCGTCAGTTCAGGATCCGTGTAATTGCCATGCTCGGCCGGAACCGGGACCACACCAAAATCCAGAACCGCATCGACGCTCTTGTTGGTGACATCCACATAGGCAACCAGCCCATCCACAGGATGCGCCCATGCGCTGTCCTCCGGGAAGTCTTGGTAGAACGCCAGCCCACGGAGAATACGGCGGCCTTTTTCCTCAGGGTATTCAAAGACGCCTGCGGACAGCGGCGCCACCCGCACCTTTTCCACCGCCAGGTTCCGGGCGGCCAGAGCCTCTAGCCATTCGGGGTGAGTTGCTAGAAGTGCCTCTACAACCTCAAATTCCTCTTCTAGCACGGGCAACTCGCCGGTGACTGCGGTGTCGAGTTCGACGGCGGACTCAACAGTTCCACGAGTCACAGAGACCACGGCGTCCTTGGGTGCCGCACCGATTACATCGTGCAGGAACACCCGGAAACGGCGGTCGACGGCGGCCCCCTCGGATGAGCCCCTCGGTGGATCGAGCAGCCCCAGGTAAGCGATCCGGGCCGACTCCCCCAGCAGCCCGGCGGCGTGCAGGATCTCACGCACAGCCGCGATCTCGGCGCTGGTGGTCATTTGATAAGCGGAGACTTCAAGGTCTTTGGCGGCAGTCATGGCAGCCCTTTCATTGCGAGTGGTGGCCATGGCGGCCGAGATTTTTATTCTATGGTTGTAGAGAATACATGCACGTAAGATTCATCACAAGGGTTCGAGTCATATTGCCCAGCCCCCATCACTCTTCTGGAGAAATTAATTGCCAAAAATTGTCGACCATGACCAGCGGCGACTTGAGCTGGTCGACGCCACCTGGCGCATCATTGCCCGGCATGGAATCGAGGGCGCCACGATGCGTGAAATCGCCGCAGAGGCGGGCTTCGCCAACGGTGCCCTGAAGCCGTACTTCCCCACCAAGGACAGCCTCATTACCTTCGCCTTCGGGCACGTCTTCAATCGGACCAACCAGCGCATTGCGGAACGGACCGCCGGAACAGTGGGCCTAGAGGCGCTGCGCGGCTTCTGCCAAGAGGTAATGCCGTTGGACGAGGACCGCATCAATGAGGCACGCATCGTCATCCCCTTCTGGCAAAAGGCCCTTACCGACCCCACGAAAACCGAGCTGCATGAATCGTCCATGAACCAGTGGCGCGCCGTCCTGGCAAAAAACCTCCATCAGGCGCGGAGCCGGGGCGAAGTGACAGTTGCCACCGGAGACGCGAACATCGTCAATCAGCTGATGAGCATGCTCCTGGGCGCCCAAATCATTGCCGCCATGTCACCCGGCAAGCACCTGCCAGGCCAATTGAGCGCCCAACTGGATGCCTACCTGCTACTCCTCAGCCCGGCGGACGGAGCCGGAAGTGAGTAGCCTAAAGTTTTATTCGCCAACTGTCGAAAATAAGTGACAAGGACCACATGAGTCACTAAAGTGGTGGAAAAGTGTTGTCCAACACAAGGGAATTCTCGAATGACCACCCAACTTGAACTTGACACTGCCGAGGGCGTCCAAACCGCCGTGGCACATTCCTTCACCGCGTGGCACGAGCTAGTCTCCGAGTCGTTCGTGCCGCTGCATGTCCGTTCCAGCGATCCAGACCATTTCCATGGCCGCTTGCGCTCCCGCCTCCTGGACGAGCTGTCCATCACCGAGGTCACGGCCACCAGCCATAGCGTGCACCGCACACCTGCGCTCATCGCGCGTTCGGATCGCGACTATTTCAAACTGAACCTCCAGCTGGCGGGCACCGGGCTTCTGGTCCAGGACAACCGCGAGGCCGTCCTGGCGCCCGGTGACCTTGCTGTCTATGACACCAGCCGCCCCTACTCGCTGGCCTTTGACTCCAATTGCCGAACATTGGTGCTGATGTTCCCCCATGACGCCCTCGACCTGCCAGCCGGATCAGTGGGCAAGCTGACGGCCACCCGGATGGCGGCCAGCAAGGGTCTCGGGCGGATGATCAGCCCGTTCATGACACAGCTGGCAGACAACCTCGACGTGCTGTCCGGACCCAGCGGGCACAGGCTTGCCCACAACACCGTGGACTTGTTGAGCACTCTGTTTGCCGCGGAGTTGGATGCGGCACAGGATGGCCCAGAACGCCCGCACGAGGAACTTTTGGGCAGGGTCCGTCGTTTCATCGAGACCAATCTGGCGGATCCGGATCTGTCTCCGGCAAGCGTGGCGTCGGCCCACTTCATCTCCACGCGGCACCTGCACAGTGTTTTTCAGGAGGCAGGAACCACTGTGGCCCTCTGGATTCGCACGCGGCGGCTGGAGAATTGTCGTCGTGAGCTCCGGGACCCCTTGCTGGCACACCGCTCCGTCAGTGCCGTCGCCGCCCGGTGGGGATTCTTGGACGCGGCGCACTTTAGCCGCATCTTCCGTGCCGCCTTCGGTGAACCGCCCAGCACATACCGTCGCACTGTCTGAGCCTGCACTGGCCGGTCGCTCGGCGGCAGTTGTTCGCCATGAGGCAACAGCCCTTCACTAAATGACAAGACAGCGGTCCAGTAGTTCAGCAAACTTGGAATATCTCGTCATTGCCCCCACTGGCTTTGCACCAACTAACTCGAAGCGGAGCACTCATGGAAACGCATACTGACCTTCTCACGGCGATCACTCCGACCGCAGGAGATACCCGGACCATCTTTGACCCAGCCACAGGTGAAGCAGTGGGCGAAGCCCCGGTCCACGGCATTGAGGACCTGGAACGTGCCATCGATGCCGCAACTGCCGCCCAGCCGGCCTGGGCTGCACTGGGCCATGAGGCGCGCAGCGCAGCCCTGCTCAAAGCGGCCGACGCCGTCGAACGCAATGCAGAGGAGCTCGCCCGCCTACTCTCCCGCGAGCAGGGAAAACCGCTCAACGGACCCAACGCCCGCTTCGAGGTCGGGGCCTGTTCGGCTTGGCTGCGCGCCACCGCCGCGTTCGAGATGGCCGCGGAAACCGTTGTCGACGACGGCGAAACCCATGCCCAAATCCACTACCGGCCCATCGGCGTCGTCGGTGCGATCGGCCCCTGGAACTGGCCCATGATGATCACCATCTGGCAGATCGCCCCGGCCCTGCGCATGGGCAACGCCGTAGTGGTCAAGCCCTCCGAATACACCCCGTTGAGCGTGTTGGCACTGGTTCACGTGCTGAACCAGGAACTTCCAGAAGGCCTACTCTCGGCGATCAGCGGAGGCAGGGAGGTCGGCGCCCGCCTGGCCGAACACCCCGCGATCGGCAAGATCATGTTCACCGGGTCCACAGCAACCGGCAAGGCCATCATCAAGTCCTCGGCCGGCACCGTCAAACGCCTAACCCTTGAACTGGGCGGCAACGACGCCGGAATCGTGCTCCCCGACGCCGACCCGGCGGCCATCGCAGAGAAGCTTTTCTGGGGCGCGTTCATCAACACCGGCCAGACCTGCGCCGCCCTCAAACGCCTCTACGTCCACGACGACATCTACGACGCCGTCTGCGAAGAACTCACGGCCGTCGCGGCCGCCATGCCCATGGGCGTGGGCCTGGACGAAAACAATGTGCTGGGGCCCCTGCAGAACAAGGCGCAGTTCGAGATCGTTGCCCGGCTCGTGGCGGCCGCAAAGGACTCCGGCGCCAGGGTGCTGCTGGGCGGAAACCCTGAGGCGGGGCAACCCGGCTACTTCTACCCCGCCACGCTCGTGGCCGACATCGACAACAACAACCCTCTGGTCGCCGAGGAACAGTTCGGCCCCGCCCTGCCCATCATCCGTTACAGCACCATTGACGAGGCGGTATCCATGGCCAACGGACTCGACGTGGGACTGGGCGCCTCCGTCTGGTCCTCCGACATAGACCTGGCCCGCAGTGTCGCGGCGCGCATTCAGGCCGGCACCGTGTGGATCAACTCTCACGGCGGTGTGGACCCCCGCATTCCGTTTGGTGGAGCAAAGCAGTCAGGCTACGGGCTCGAATTCGGCGTCGAAGGACTCAAATCCCTCGGCGTCCCGCAAGTCATCAACGGCTAACTTTCCCTCCCTGATGGGCCCACGGCCCCGAGGGCACCGGTGCGAGCCGGCGAGCTCCGGGAGGGGCTGGGAAGGGGCCGTCGCCACAGCAGTGGCGGCGGCCCTGTTGGCATTGGCCCCAGCCATCCCAAGCATCGAAGTATTTCTGCGCTGATAGTCAACGGCGGTGCCGCAAACAACAAGCCCGCACCTGTGATGGCTGACACACTTAAGGCATCTTTATTCTCCCAATGGAGGTTTTAATGTCACACGAACAAACACTCCCGTCCACGGGCACCGTCACCGGCAGCGGGACCGCCCAAGGACTGAGCAAACGCACCCTCGGCGTACCCGCCCTCGTCTTCATGATCATCGCAGCGTCCGCCCCATTAACGGTGGTGGCCGGCGGCATTCCCAGCAACTTCGCCGTCACCGGAAACGTCGGCGTCCCCCTGTCGTTCATTGTGCTCGGGGTCGCTCTGGCGCTCTTCGCGGTCGGCTACGCAGCCATGAGCGCCCACATCCGCAATGCCGGGGCGTTTTACGCCTACATAGCACAAGGCCTGGGCCGGGCCACGGGGGTCGGCGCAGCCTGGGTGGCGCTCATTTCCTACAACGCGATGCAAATTGGGATCTACGGCCTCTTTGGCTTCGCCTCGTCGTCCTTCCTCAATGCCAAGCTTGGGCTCAGCGTTCCCTGGTGGGCGTCGGCGCTGGTGGGGTTTGTTATTGTCGGCTGGTTGGGGATCAACAAAGTTGATCTGTCCGCCAAGATCATCGGCGTCCTCGTGGGTCTCGAATTTGTCGCCGTCATCATTTTCGACATCGTCGCCTTCACAGTGAGCCCGGAAGGCGTCAGCGGCGCCGGATTGGCGCCGTCGAACTTGTTCACAGCCGGTGTCGGCGCAGCCCTGGCCTTCAGCATGGCGGCCTTCATGGGCTTTGAATCGGCCGCCATTTACAGCGAGGAGGCGAAGGATCCTGCCCGGTCCATCGCCCGGGCCACCTACATCGCCGTCGGCATCATTTCCCTCTTCTACGCCTTTTCAGGATGGGCCATGACAATAGGTACCGGACCCAGCCAGATCATTGCGGAGTCGCAGAAGCTCGGTCCCAACCTGCCGTTCGTCTTTCTCTCCAGCCACGGCGCCGTGATCGTCTCCGACATTGCGCAGGTCCTGTTCATCACCAGCCTGCTCGCCGCGCTCATCGCCTTCCACAACGCGGTGGCACGGTACGTGTTCTCGCTAGGACGGGAAAGCGTGCTGCCGCGCAGCTTTGCCCGCGTCAATGCCCGTCACGCCCCCGTGGCCGGGTCACTGACCCAGTCAGTGCTGGCCTTGGTCATGCTGGCCGTGTTTGCCTTCGCCGGGAATGGGTCGGCGCTCGGTGAGATGTACCCGGTCCTGACCTTCTTTACGTGGCTAACCAACACGGCAGCTTTCGGCCTGGTACTGCTGCTGGTCCTGATCTCGTTGGCAGTCATTGGCTACTTCCGCAAGCACGGTGCCGGGTACTCCCTGTGGACCAGGGTCATCGCGCCGGCACTGTCAGCAGTGACACTCGGCACCGTGTTCGTGCTGATAGTGGTCAATTTCAATGTCCTGATTGGCTCGGACGGCAACTCCGCGCTGTCCTGGATCCTGCCGGCGCTCGTGGTGGTTCCAGGCGTTCTCGGCTTGGTGTGGGGCTTGCGGGTGAAAAAGGACCGCCCGGACATCTACCGTGGCATTGGCTTTGGCGGAGCGCCAGATACCTCAGCCTGACGTTTCATAAAGCTAAGGGCGGTCCGACGTGTGCCGGGCCGTCCTTCCGCATCGGGACGGGGGTCAGCTCTTGGCCAATTCGAGTTCGATACCTGAATTGATTGTCCTCATATAGGGTATTCGTAGATTGTGGGGCAAACAGAATGACGGTTGAGGTCCGCGCGCAGTGTTTGGCTCGGAAATCATCCCGATGACCGCTGCCAGCCCGCGGCCGGCGATTACCTAGGATGATGACGTGAGCATAGACGCAGAAGACAGCCGCACAGCGAAGGTGCCGGCCCATTCCCAAACATTGTCCCGCGGCATCCGCGCCCTGGAAATTTTGGCAGAAGCGCAGTCCCCCATGACCATCGCTGAATTGTCGGAGGCTTTGGGCGTGCACCGCTCCGTCGCCTACCGGATCCTGCGCACACTAGAGGACCATTCACTCTTAATCAGGGACGACGCCGGCCGGGTCCAGGCCGGTCCCGGACTGGCCGTACTGGCCCGCGGCGTCTCGCGCGACCTGCAAACTGCGGCGCTGCCGGAGCTGACGGAACTGGCCAATGAATTATCCATGACGGCCTTCATCGCCGTGTGGGACCATCGCGATTCCGTCACCCTCCTCACCGTGGAGCCACGGCATTCCGGCGCCACCCTGGCCCAACGCCCAGGCACTCGCCATTCCTTTAGTTCAGGTGCCCCCGGCATTGCCATCCAGTCAGCCATCAGTGAGAACGCCTGGGCCCGCCTCGCACCGGGGTTGCCGTACCGCCCCGAAGCGCGTGCCGCCAAAGTGGCCGGTTTCGCCACAAGTTACGACGAGGTACTCCCTGGAGTCTCCGCGATCGCCGCACCTATCCAGGTTACCGGCGGCATGCCCGCGGCAATCTGCGTGGTCTTTCTGGGGCCCGGCACGGATGCGGCGGCCATCGGCGCCAGGTTGGCCACCAGTGCGCACGCCATTGAAGCCCAGCTCCAATAACAGTTCAAATAAGAGGACGACGGCGGCACTCCGGCTAGCCGGGCAACTGGCCTCCCAATACAACCCCACCTAGGGCTTGACGTGATGGGGATTACATGGAACAGTTGATCGTATACGATTTCGTATTTCATAAACTGGCCGCCAAGTAGCGTGCCGCAGTCCACCACCCCAGGAGCGTTCCGTGGAACAAGTCACCGCAACCACCGTCAAGCACGTTGGCAAGGTCATCGCCGTCCATCTGGCGTACCAGTCGCGGGCCGACCAGCGCGGACTCACCCCGGCCAAGCCGTCCTACTTTTTGAAGGCGTCATCGTCACTAAGCCTTAGTGGCTCGGAAATCGAACGTCCGGCCGGCTGCGAACTGCTCGCCTATGAGGGCGAAATTGCCTTGGTCATCGGCTCACCCGCCCGCCGCGTCAGCCTTGAGGACGCCTGGTCCCACGTTGGGCATGTCACCGCCAGCAACGACCTCGGCACTTACGACCTTAAGTACGCCGACAAGGGCTCCAACGTCCGCTCCAAGTCCGGCGACGGTTTCACCCCGTTCGGCCCGGCACTGATCCCGGCGTCCGACGTCGACCCGGCCGGTCTGCGCGTGCGCACCTGGCTCAACGGCGAACTCGTCCAGGACGACACCAGTGCCGGGCTGATCTTCACGTTCAGCCAAATCGTGGCGGACCTGTCCCAGCTGATGACACTGGAACCGGGCGATGTGATCCTCACCGGCACCCCTGCAGGTTCATCCGTTGCCGTCCCAGGCGATGTCATCGAAGTTGAGGTCGATGCCCCCGCAGCAGGACTGAGCACGGGGCGGCTGCGCACAACAGTCACCCAAGGAACCGCAGAACTGGCCGACTTCGGCAACGGACCCAAGGTCACCGATGCCGATCGCGAAGACGCCTGGGGCTCCGCCGAGGCTGCCGGCCTAGCGCCTAAGGGTCTCAGCGCCGAACTCAAGCGCAAGCTGACCAGCGTCGGCACGGCCACCCTCAGCGCCCAATTGCGCCAGCGAGGCTTGAACAATGTCAGCATCGACGGCCTCAAATCCACCCGTCCGGAGCTGCGGATCGCCGGAATTGCCCGCACCCTGCGCTACGTGCCCAACCGTGAGGACCTGTTCAAGACGCACGGCGGCGGCTACAACGCCCAGAAGCGCATCATCAACACCCTCAACGAAGGCGATGTGCTGGTCATGGAGGCCCGCGGCGAGCCTGGCACCGGCACCGTCGGTGACATTCTGGCCTTGCGCGCCCAAATCAACGGGGCCGCGGCCATCGTGACCGACGGCGGCGTGCGCGACCTTGCCGCCGTGGCGGCACTGGACATGCCCACCTTCTTTACCGGCGCGCACCCTGCCGTTTTGGGACGCAGGCACATCCCGTGGGACACCGACCTGACTATTTCCTGCGGCGGCGCCACCGTCCAGCCCGGCGACATCATTGTCGGCGACTCGGACGGCCTGCTGGTCATCCCGCCGTCGTTGGCGGAAGAAGTGGCCGACGCCGCCATTGTTCAGGAGCATGAAGAAACCTTCATCGCCCAGATGGTCACCGAGGGCAACGGCGTTGAAGGCCTGTACCCGATGAACGCAGCCTGGAAAGAGAAGTTCGCGCAGTGGGCCCTCACCCATCCAAACCCGGCCGCGCAGCCGTGACCACCACGGTGAGCATGGGCGCACAAGAAGAAGTGGAGCCGGCCGGCAGCAAATCGGAACGCGCCTACGCGGCCATCAAGGGCAGAATCATCGGCGGTGAGTACACCCCCGGCTACCGGCTGGTGCTGGCCAAACTGGCCGATGATCTCGGTTTCAGTGTGGTGCCCGTACGGGAGGCCATTCGCAGACTGGAAGCCGAAAGCTTCGTCACCTTTGAGAGGAACGTCGGAGCGACGGTGGCCGGGATCGACCCCACCGAATACCTGTACACCATGCAGACCCTGAGCATCGTGGAAGGTGCAGCCACCGCACTGTCGGCCCCGTTGATCACTGCGTCCGACATTGCCCGGGCCCGCGACGTCAACGAGCAGATGCGTGAAAGCCTGGAACATTTTGACCCCGTCCGCTTCACTGCGTTGAACCTGGAATTCCACAGTGTCCTGTTTGAAAACTGTCCTAATCCCCACATCTTGGATCTGGTCCACCGGGGCTGGAATCGGCTGCAGGCCCTGCGCTCCTCCACCTTCAGCTACGTCCCCGGCCGGGCCCGGGACTCCGTTGCCGAACATGAGTCGATCCTGCAACTGCTGGAAAGCGATGCGGGGGCCGAGGCCATCGAACGCACGGCCCGCGCCCATCGCGCCGCCACGCTGGACGCCTACCTGGCCGCCAGCGGATCCGGGCAAAAGCCCACCTCTCTGCCGGCCCATTTTTACTAGTCGCCTCCCCACTATCTATCCGTGCAACCCGAAGAAAAGGACTTTTCTCAATGACTGAGCACTACCTTCCGGAGAACCTGCCCACCCACATCCAGCACTACATCGACGGCAAATTTGTTGATTCCGTAGGCGGCGAAACGTTCGACGTGCTGGACCCGGTGTCCAACAATAACTACGCCACAGCCGCCGCCGGGCAAAAGGCTGACGTCGATCTGGCCGTGGCCGCCGCCACCGAGGCCTTCACCAACGGCCCGTGGCCGCGCATGAAGCCGCGTGAGCGTGCCCGGATCCTGAACAAGATTGCCGACGCCGTCGAGTCCCAAGAAGCCCGGCTCGCCGAACTGGAAACGTTCGATTCCGGCCTGCCCATCACCCAGGCCCGCGGCCAAGCCCTGCGTGCGGCGGAAAACTTCCGCTTCTTCGCGGACTTGATCGTGGCCCAGTTCGACGACGCCATGAAGGTCCCCGGCGCCCAGATCAACTACGTCAACCGCAAGCCGATCGGCGTCGCAGGGCTCATCACCCCCTGGAACACGCCGTTCATGCTGGAATCCTGGAAGCTTGCCCCCGCGCTGGCCTCCGGCTGCACAGTGGTCCTGAAGCCGGCCGAGTTCACCCCGCTCTCCGCTTCCCTCTGGGCCACGATCTTTGAAGAGGCCGGCCTCCCCCACGGCGTTTTCAACCTCGTCAACGGCCTCGGCGAAGCCGCCGGCGACGCCCTGGTCAAGCACCCCGGCGTCCCGCTGATCTCCTTCACGGGCGAAACCACCACGGGACAGACCATCTTCCGCAACGCCGCCACAAGCCTCAAGGGCCTGTCCATGGAGCTCGGTGGCAAGAGCCCCTGTGTGGTCTTCGCCGACGCCGACCTCGACGCCGCGATCGACTCCGCCCTGTTCGGCGTCTTCTCCCTCAACGGCGAGCGTTGCACGGCCGGCTCCCGCATCCTGGTGGAGCGGAGCATCTACGACGAGTTCTGTGAAAAGTTCGCCGCGCGGGCCAAGAACATTGTGGTGGGCGATCCCCACGATCCCCAGACCGAGGTGGGTGCGCTGGTTCACCCGGAACACTACAACAAGGTCATGTCCTATGTGGAGATTGGCAAGACCGAGGGCCGTCTGCTCGCCGGCGGCGGCCGCCCCGAAGGCCTGGAGACCGGCAACTACGTCTCCCCCACCGTCTTCGCGGACGTCCTGCCCTCGGCCCGGATCTTCCAGGAGGAAATCTTCGGCCCCGTAGTTGCCATCACCCCCTTCGAGAACGACGACGAGGCGCTGGCCCTTGCGAACGGCGTCAAGTACGGTCTGGCTGCCTACATATGGACGCAAAATCTCACCCGCGCCCACAACTTCTCCCAGAGCGTCGAGGCCGGCATGGTGTGGCTCAATAGCCACAACGTGCGCGATCTGCGTACCCCGTTCGGCGGCGTGAAGTCGTCAGGTCTGGGCCATGAGGGCGGCTTCCGCTCGATCGATTTCTACACGGACCAGCAGGCAGTGCACATCACGCTCGGCACCGTCCACACCCCCAAATTCGGCGCCTCCGCCACCAACTGACCACCCCACTCGACACCCCTGCTCAAAGAGGAGTATCCCCATGACTGACTTCATCCCCACCCCCACCATCCCGGCTCCGGACATTGTTCGCTGCGCTTACATGGAAATGGTTGTCACCGACCTGGCCAAGTCCCGCGAATTCTACGTAGGCGTGTTGGGCCTGCACGTCACCTGCGAGGACGAGAACACCATCTACTTGCGCTCCCTCGAGGAGTTCATCCACCACAACCTGGTCCTGCGCCAGGGCCCCGTGGCCGCCATTGCTGTGGCAGCTTTCCGCGTCAAGTCCCCGGCCGAGGTGGACGCCGCCGAGGCCTACTACAAGGAGCTGGGCTGCCGCACCGAGCGCCGCAAGGATGGCTTCGTCACGGGCATCGGCGACGCCGTCCGCGTGGAGGACCCGCTGGGCTTCCCCTACGAATTCTTCTACGAGACCACCCACGTTGAACGCCTCACCCAGCGCTATGACCTCTACACCGCCGGTGAGTTGGTCCGTCTGGACCACTTCAACCAGGTCACCCCTGACGTTCCCAAGGGCCGTAAATACCTCGAAGATCTGGGCTTCCGCGTCTCCGAAGACATCAAGGACTCCGACGGCGTGACCTATGCCGCGTGGATGCACCGCAAGCAGACCGTGCATGACACCGCCCTGACCGGCGGCGATGGCCCCCGCATGCACCACATTGCCTTCGCCACGCACGAGAAGCACAACATCATCCAGATCTGCGACAAGATGGGCGCCCTGCGCATCTCCGACCGGATCGAGCGCGGCCCCGGCCGCCATGGTGTTTCCAACGCGTTCTACCTGTACATTCTGGATCCGGACGATCACCGCATCGAGATCTACACGCAGGACTACTACACTGGCGATCCTGACAACCCCACCATTACCTGGGACGTTCACGACAACCAGCGCCGTGACTGGTGGGGCAACCCCGTGGTCCCGTCCTGGTACACCGAGGCCTCCTTGGTCCTTGACCTAGACGGCAACCCCCAGCCTGTCATCGAGCGCACCCACGCCTCAGAAATGGCCGTCACCGTCGGCGCCGACGGTTTCTCCTACACCCGCGCCCCGGGCGATGCAATCAACGGCGAACCGGCCGAGGAGATTGGCTTCAAGATGGGCAACCAGCTCTAGCAAATACCGAGAGCCGGAGACGACCGCCTTCGCCGTGTGAGACATTTGCCCGCCGCCCGCTTCGCGGACGCCCGAAGCCGCTCCCGCGGGCAAATGTCTCACCCGGCTCTCGGTGGTTGCCGCGACTCTCGGCATTCGATAATCGGCCTTCGACAATAAGGAGACACACCATGCTTGATGACGCAACGATTGCCCGCATCGCCGATGAACTAGTTGAGGCTGGACGCACCCGGGTGCCGATGCCGCGGCTTACTGCCCGCTATCCGGAGATGACGGTTGAGGACTCATACCGGGTCCAGAGTTTGTGGCGACAGCGCTGTGAAGCATCCGGCCGCGTACTGGGTGGGCACAAAATTGGGCTGACGTCCAAGGCCATGCAGTACGCCACGGGCATCACGGAACCAGACTTCGGCATCATCTTCAAGGACATGATCCTGGAAAACGGCTCAACGGTTCAGTGGAAGCAATACTCGCATCCGCGCATCGAGGTGGAGCTGGCGTTCCTGCTCAAGGAGGACATCAGCGGCCCGGACGCCACCATCTTCGACGTTCTCCGCGCTACCGAGTACGTGGTTCCGGCACTGGAGATCCTCGATTCAAGGATCGAGATGGAGGGCCGGACCATCGTGGACACCATCAGCGACAACGCCGCCATGGGCGCCATGGTGGTGGGTGGAACCCCCGTGAAGCCGGACGCGCTGGACCTGCGCTGGGTCTCGGCACTGCTGTACAAGAACCAAACGATCGAGGAAACCGGCGTCGCCGCAGGTGTGTTGAACCATCCGGCCCAAGGCGTGTCCTGGTTGGCCAACAAGATCGCTCCGCACGGGGATACGCTCAAGGCCGGGGAGCTCATCCTCGCCGGCTCCTTCACCCGCCCCATGTGGGTCAATGAAGGGGACACGGTTTTTGCCGACTACGGAAAGCTGGGCACCATCACATGCCACTTCGCCTAACACCGGAACCTTCGTTCAAGGACACCCTCGCCGAGGCCCGACGGCCGCTGTCCGGCATGTGGGTGTGTTCCGGAAGTCCTCTTGTGGCGGAGATTTGCGCGGGGGCTGGCCTGGACTGGCTACTGATCGACGCCGAACACAGCCCCAATGGCCTCGAAGGAATCCTCGCGCAACTCCAAGCCGTCAACGGATACCCCGTCACGGCTGTGGTGCGCCCGCCGGCCAATGACACCGTGCTCATCAAGCAGTATCTGGACCTTGGCGTGCAGTCTCTGCTGATCCCCATGGTCAACACGGCCGACGACGCTGCTGCCGCTGTGTCCGCCGCCCACTACCCGCCGCTTGGCGTCCGTGGCGTGGGCTCGGCCCTGGCCCGCTCTGCACGCTGGAACCGCATCCCGGACTATCTGGCGCGCGCAAGCGAAACCATCACCGTGATTGTCCAGATTGAATCAGCCCAAGCCGTGGACAACGTAGAAGAAATCCTGGCGGTGGACGGGATCGACGCCATCTTTATCGGACCTTCGGACCTCGCCGCCTCCATGGGCGTGCTGGGACAGCAGGACCATCCGGACGTGGTGGCCGCCGTCGAGCATTGCATCAAGGTCGCCAAGGCGGCTGGCAAGCCCGTAGGCGTCAATGCCTTTGCTGAGGCCACCGCGCGCCGCTACCTAGACGCAGGCGTGGATTTCATCTTGGTCGGCGCGGACGTCGCCCTGCTGGCTCGGGGCAGCGAAGCCCTCGCCGCCACATACATCCCCGCCACAGACGTCCCCTCCACAGACGCCGCCGCCGGCGCCCCCACTTCAAGCTATTAGGAGCACACGCATGACCATCACAGTTGACCGCGAAGCAGAACTACTGGCATCCGTCCCCACCGGGCTGCTCATCAACGGCCAGTGGCGCGACGCCGCCAGCGGCCGAACACTGGATGTCCACGATCCCGCCACTGGGAAGGTGCTGGCCTCCATCGCCGACGGCGGCAGCGAGGACGCCCTCGCGGCCCTCGATGCCGCGTCCGCAGCGCAGTCCAGCTGGGCACGGACTGCCCCGCGGGTGCGCGGGGAGATCCTGCGCAAGGCGTTTGAGCTCATCACCGAGCGCGCCGAGGATTTTGCCTTGCTCATGACGCTGGAAATGGGCAAGCCGCTGGCCGAGGCACGCGGCGAGGTGGCCTATGGCGCCGAGTTCCTGCGCTGGTATTCGGAAGAAGCCGTACGTGATTACGGCCGCTATCTCACCAGTCCGGAGGGCAAAAACAAGATCCTGGTCCAGCACAAACCCGTGGGACCCTGCTTGTTGATCACGCCGTGGAACTTCCCATTGGCCATGGCCACGCGCAAGGTGGGACCGGCCGTCGCTGCAGGCTGCACCATGGTGCTCAAGCCCGCGAAACTGACTCCGCTGACGGCCCAGCTGTTTGCTCAGGTCATGCAGGAGGCGGGCCTGCCCGACGGCGTGCTGAACGTGGTCTCCGGCTCCAGCGCCGCAGCCATCTCAGGGCCGTTGTTGAAGGATTCGCGCCTGCGCAAGATTTCCTTCACCGGTTCCACGGCCGTGGGCAAGTCCCTCATGGCCGACGCGACCGAAAACGTGCTGCGTACCTCCATGGAACTGGGCGGCAACGCTCCGTTCATCGTGTTCGAGGACGCGGACCTGGACAAGGCCGTCGAGGGTGCCATGGCCGCCAAAATGCGGAACATGGGCGAGGCCTGCACGGCCGCGAACCGCTTCTTGGTCCACACCTCCGTGGCTGCGGAATTCACGGCAAGGCTCGCCGCCCGCATTGGCGCGCTCTCGGTGGGCCGCGGCACAGAGGCAGGAACCGACGTCGGACCCATGATCGAGGAAAAGGCGCGTGCAGGCATCCACGCACTGGTCACTGCAGCGGTTGCCGAGGGTGCCACGGTCTTGGCCGGCGGCAACGTCGTCGAGGGTGAGGGGTACTTCTACCAGCCCACGGTTCTGGGCAATGTGCCCAACCACGCCGCGATCCTGCAGCAGGAAATCTTCGGTCCCGTGGCCCCCGTGACCACCTTCACCGATGAAGACCACGCCATCAAGATCGCCAACTCCACCGAATACGGTCTGGCAGCCTACCTGTACACCCGCGATTTTTCGCGGCTCCTGCGGGTGAGCGAGCAGCTGGAATTCGGCATGGTGGGCTTCAACGCCGGCGTCATCTCCAACGCCGCGGCACCATTCGGCGGCGTCAAGCACTCGGGGTTGGGCCGTGAAGGCGGCTCCGAGGGCATCGCCGAATACACCACCACCCAGTACATCGGCATCGCCGACCCGTACCAGGACTAACAGCAACAGAAACGCTGAAGGGCGGGGCCGGTTAATTCCGGCCCCGCCCTTCAGCGTTTCTGTTGCGCCCTGCTACTTGCCCTTTAGGATCTGCCCGAAGAATTCCCCTAGCTCCGCGGTTGCCGTCAGCGGCAGAACATTCGCCACGTACTGGTCCGGGCGGACCACCACGACCACGCCGTCACGGCTGAGTCCGCGCACGTCGAAGATGTCATCGCCGGGAACGGTCCCGTAGATCAACTCATAGTCGGTGAGCGCAAACGGTCCAACCAGCGGCTTGAAGACCGCTGGCACAGCATTGATATCGATGTCCTCGTGCTTCTGCTGGTAGATGACCTTCACATCGAACCAGGCATCAGCGTCGAGCCCCTGCGGGGTTGCTGCGAGAGGCGATTCCGGCGCGGCGGAAAGCCACTGCGCAAAATCCGCGACGGGCGATGCGGCACCAGCGGGGGACTGGTCGGCGAAGACGTAGATGCGCCAGCGACCATCAGCAGTGGCGTGGTGGCCCAGATGCATCGGATTGGTGTCGCAGACGCGGGAAGCGCGTGCTGACTTAAAGCGCTTGCCAACCGGGAATCCCTTGGCCAGTTCCTGGTGTGTGGCAGCTCCCGTGAGCATGGAGGGAGCGTATTCGGTCATGAAGCCGGCAGGGAACTCTGCGGTACGCACGTAGAAGTCCTCGAGGGCCGAGGGGCTGTCAAACTCCTCCGGCTTCTTGGCCATCATCGAAGACCATTCCTTGTCGAAGTCGATGAGGTTTTTCGCCACCACTTGTCGCTCTGCCGAGTAGGTGGACAACAGGCTTTCCGGGCTGCGGCCTTCGAGTACATGGGCCAGCTTCCAGCCGATGTTGAAACCGTCCTGCATGGAAACGTTCATGCCCTGGCCGGCCTTGGCACTGTGTGTGTGGCAGGCATCCCCGGTGATGAAGACGTGCGGGGTCCGGGTGCCGAGCTGCTCCGGCAGGACGTCGTCGAACCGGTCCGTGAGGCGGTGGCCCACCTCGTACACACTGTTCCACGCGACGTTGCGAACATCGAGCGTGTAGGGGTGCAGGATCGCATTGGCTCTGGCAATAATGTCCTCCATGCTGGTCTTGCGTACGGCACCGTTGTCGCCCTCAGGCACCACGCCAAGGTCGACGTACATGCGGAAGAGGTACCCTCCTTCACGGGGGATGTGCAGAATGGATCCGCCGTCGTGGGACTGGATGGCGCACTTGAGCCGGATGTCGGGGAAGTCGGTGGAGGCCAACACATCCATGACACCCCACGCGTGACTGGCCTGGTCCCCGGCCATGGTGCAGCCGATCGCCGCGCGGACCTTGCTGCGTGCCCCATCGCAGCCCACAACATACTTTGCGTGGACGATGCGCTCGGCGCCCTCGTCCGGGCCTGCGGTGCGCACGAGCGTGACCTTGACTGGGTATTCGCCGTCATCGGCAACCTCCAGCGTTTTAAAGTCCCAGCCGTAGTCGGGAGTCAAGCGCGTGGGAGAGTTAACTGCGACCTCGGCAAAGTAGTCAAGCACGCGGGCCTGGTTGACGATGAGGTGCGGGAATTCGCTGATGCCGGTGGTGTCGTCGACGGCGCGGCCGCCGCGCACGATGCGCGTGGGATCTTCGGTGTCCGGACGCCAGAACGCCATCTCGCTAATGGTGTAAGCCTCAGCAACAATTCGCTCGGCAAAGCCGAATGCCTGGAAGGTTTCAACACTGCGGGCCTGAATACCGTCGGCCTGGCCGATGGCGAGACGGCCTTCCCGTCGCTCCACGATCCGTGTGGTGATGCCCGGGAATTGGGCGAGCTGGGCGGCCGTCAGCATGCCGGCCGGGCCGGAGCCAACAATGAGCACATCCACCTCGTCAGGAAGCTCCTCGGGACGGTCAATGCCGGTCCCTGCCGCTGCTTTGACGCGCGGGTCACCGGAAACATATCCGTGGTGGTGGAACTGCACAAGAATCTCCTCACTACATTGTGGGCGGTTCGTTCACCACCGCTCAAGGTTATTCACTATCTGAACATCAAGTTCCAATAGCGCACACTAAGCATAATTGTGTGTGCCATCTCACGCAAGTGGATGCTGCGCTCCGCCATCGATGCAGTATTTTCACAACTCGCTTGAACCGGACGGCCGCTTCAGGGGTGGCCGCGTACGTTCCCACTTTTCGCATACGTAGGTACATGCGCGGGAAGCGGGGAGGTATGCGGTGACCCGTGGCAGCCGGACATGGCAGCGACTCGCGGCAGCCGGACATGACTGCCGGAAGCATGAAACGCTAAGGCAGCCGGGCGGCATGTGCGGCGGCGGTTTCCAGCAGCCGCGGCACGCCGGACTTCAGCGCTGCCCCAAAATCCCCGCCATCGGCGCGCTCACCGTTCTTCCAGCGCGTGTAAATGGCCTCGCTGAAAACGGCGGCCTTCCACAGCGCGAGCGCCTGGTACCAGGGCAGCGCTGACAGGTCCAGGCCAAGGTGCGCGTTGTACCGTTGCGCCAACTCGTCGCGGTCCAAGTATCCGGGCTGCCCCGTCACGGGCGTGAGTTCCAGCAGCGTGGCGGGCGTTCCGTTCTGCGCATACGTGGCGCTCAAGTAGCCAAGATCGGCCAGCGGGTCGCCCAGCGTTGCCATCTCCCAATCCAGCACGCTCTTCACGTGCGCGGGACCCTGCCGGGCGAACATCAGGTTCCCGAGCCGGTAGTCACCGTGGATCAAAGCGTTGCGCTGCGTGTCCGGCCGGTTCGATTCCAGCCACGTCGCCAGCTCCGCCACTTGCGGCAGATCCCGTGTGGCGCCCATGTCCCACAGCGCCGCAAATCGTGCGACTTGCCGTTTCAAGTACCCCTCGGGGCGTCCGATTCCGGCGATGTCGCCGCTGCCAATGTCCACAGCGTGCAGCCGCACCAACATGTCCACGGCCACCTCGCTCGTGGCGCGGCGCTGGGCGGGCGTGTTCAGGTGCGCCGGAATTGAGTTGGTGATGACGTCGCCGTCCACATGGTTCATCACGTAAAAAGGCACGCCGAGCACGTGCTCATCCGCGCAGACGGCCAGGATCTTCGGCACCGGGATGCCCAGCGGCGCCAGCAGCGACTGGATGTGCGCCTCCCGGACCATGTCGTGCGTGGACGGCGGCAGTGGTGGCCGCGGCCCCCTGCGAAGCACGACGTCGGACCCCTTCCGTTTGATCTGGAACGTCACGTTGGACGCTCCCTCGCCAATGCGGCGGGCGTGCACCGGGCCGGAGCCGATGCCGCGGGCATCAAGGAATTCCTCCACGCGTTCCAGAATCAGCAGTGGCGGCGAGTCCTGCCGGGCGGCTTCTTCGGTGGTCCGCACAATGTCCTGGCTGGCGCCCATCAGCGTTCCCCTTCATAGATTTTCGCAGCGCCCTGGAATGATTCCCCGCCGTGGACGGCGCGGCGGCGGTCAGACGCCGCGCGGCGGGCGATGGCCCACTTGTGGGTTTCGGTGGAGCCGTCGTAGATGCGGAACGGGCGGACCTCGTTCAGGTATTGGGCCAGCGGCAGCCCGTCGGAGACGCCGTCGCCGCCGCACAGCTGCACGGCCCTGTCGATCACGCGGTACACGGCCTCGGAAACATGCACCTTCGCCACCGATGACAGCGCCGACCCTGCCTTCGCATCCACGGCCAGCAGCGCCGCGCACTTGGCGATGATGGCGTCGGAGGTTTCAATGTCAATCACCGACTGGGCGATCAGCTCCTGTGCGATGCCCAGCTGCGAGAGGTGCGCCCCAAAGATTTCCCGGGTGTTGGCGCGGTCCAGCATGATGTCCATGGCGCGGCGGGCCAGCCCCAGCCAGCGCATGCAGTGGGTCAGCCGTGCCGGGCCCAGCCGCACCTGGGCGTATTTGAAACCCAGCCCCGCCTCGCCGAGGACTGCCGATCTGGGAACGTGGACGCCGTCGAAATGGACATTGGGGTGACCGCCGGGCAGGTACCTGTCTACGGTGTGGATGGGGGTGCCGATCCGCACCCCCGGAGTGTCCATGGGCACCAGGAACATCGTGGCGCCCGCCCAGACCGCGCCAACCGAGACTGCGCCGGCCGAGGCGGCAGTCGAGGCTGGCGCGCCTGCCGCACCTGGACCCGGCCCACCCTCACCGTGCTCCGCACCCTGCCCGCCTGCCGCGTCCACCACGGTGCGCGCCATGACGATGGCAAAGGAGGCGAAAGTGGCACCGCTCGTGAACCGCTTGTGCCCGGTGATCAGCCAGCCGCTGCCGTCCCGGACGGCGGTGGTGGTCAGCGCGTCGGGATCGGATCCGGCACCCGGGTGCGGCTCCGTCATGGCAAAGCACGAACTGATCTCCCCTGCCGCCAGCGGCGCCAGAAACTGCCGCTTTTGCGCAGCGCTGCCGATCAGGTTCAGCATGTGCATGTTGCCCTCGTCCGGCGCCATGGCATTCAACACAGCCGGGCCGATCGGCGAATAGCCCGCCTCTTGGAACACAGGCGACCAGTGCTCCACGGCCAGCCCCTGCCCACCAAATTCCACGGGCACGTGCGGGGCAAAAACTCCCGCTTCCCTCGCAGCCCCCTGTAGTTCTCTCCGGACGGCCATGTTCAATGCCTGCCCGGGCCGGGGCTCGGCCGGGATCACCGTGCTGCGGATGAAGGTGCGTGTGCGCTGGCGAAGATCTTCAACGGCGCCCGGGTAAAGGCCGGCCGGGGGTGTGCCGTTCATCCCAGCCCTCCCGCGTTGCACAGGCCGCCATCGAGCGTGAGTACCTGCCCCGTCACCCAGGCCGCGTCGGCGGAGGCGAGGTAGGCAACGGCTGCAGCAACGTCGTCGGGCTCCCCCAGCCGCCCCAGCGGATAGGATGCGGCAACCTCGGCCTCACGCCCTTCATACAGGGCGCTAGCAAAACGGGTCTTGATCACGGCCGGCGCCACCGCGTTCACCCGGATATCCGGCGCGAGCTCCATGGACAGCGTGCGTGTCAGGTGCGAGACGGCGGCCTTGCTGACGCCATACAGGCCCAGGCCCGGGGCGGGCACGTCGCCGCTGACTGAACTCACATTCACCACATTTCCGCGCCGCTCACGGAACCGCAATCCAGGATGGGCTAGCACCGCCTGCGTCCAGGCGAGCGTGCCGAGCACATTGACCTCAAAAATCTTGCGTGCCGCGTCCAGGTCCGCCGTCTCCAGCGGCCCGTACACGGGGTTGATGCCGGCGTTGTTGACCAGGATGTCCAGCCCACCGAAATGATGTTCTGCTGCGGCCAGCACCTCCGCGCGGTGGTCCGGATCATCCGCGTGCCCGGCAACGGCAAGGGCCGTGCCCCCTAGTACGGCCAGGGCCGCATCAAGCGGTTCCTGACGGCGGGCGGTAATGAGGACGCGCGCACCCTCATGTGTGAGCCTTTGGGCTATGGCAAGCCCGATCCCCCGGCTGGCGCCGGTGACTATGGCGCTCTTGCCGGTAAACCTTTGGGCCGGATACGGCGTTGCTGGCATGCTTGTGTGGGGCATGGCGGTCCTCATCGTTGAGCCTCGCGATCACCGGGCAGTAACCACTGCCAGCATGCTGCCGTTTTCGGCAACGGTCAAGGGACCGTGGCCCGGACGAACGTTTCCGCGCGCCCGTAGTCCTTCTCAGCCCTTGTCGCGGAGCGCGTTGCGGTTTGCTTCCGTAGTAGCGCTCGAGACGTACAACTGCTCGGGCGTCAGGCCGTCGCGATTAAAGGGCGGGCGGAGTTCTGCGCGCATTGCATCTTCTAGGGCGACAACACGGTCCGCGTCCGGAACGAGGCTAAAGGACGTGCCGAGGTTGCTCACCATCCATGCACTGAGGAGTTCCTCGTCCTTGTCGGTCAGCCGCGGATGCGCGGACCGCCCGTGCCACTGCGCCTGGAGCCCCAGGATGGCGGCCAGCGAACGGCGGAAAGTGGACTTTGATGTTTGCACGTCGTGGTGGCGGGCCCGGCTGCGCAAGTTCGTTGCCCGTCCCACATAGATCAAATCCCCCTTCTTGAGGGGTTTCAATTCGGCGGGCCAGACCACGTTTTTGGGCAGGCCGCCCGTCAGGTAGCACTTGTAGATGCCGGGGCCGAAGGGCATCTCCTGCCAGGCGGTTTTGGCAGGCGCAGTCTTTGTCCATTTGAGATCTTCCATGCGTTGACCTTACGGCAATACCGCGGCATTCCCGTTGCCCGGTTCGCCGCAGCCTTGCAGCACGCAAGGACTGCGGCAACCTCAGGCCTCAAGCCTCAAGCCTCAAGCCTCAAGCCTCAACGAAGTCTTCATCCAGCTCAAATTCCACGGTGGCGAGGATCTCCTGGGTTTGCGGGTTGATCATGACGGCCTCTTCGTCGTCGTCAATCATGATGAATTCGCCCTGGTCTGTGGTGAAGTGCCAGGCCAGGACGGTTTCGCCATGGTGCTCGTGGTTGGGGTCACCCATGGAGATTTTCACCAGTTCATGGCCGGCAACGGCGCAGAGTTCACGGATGATGAGCTCAAATTCCGGGCCGTTCTCACGCTCTTCCTCGGCCCTGCGCTCCTCCATGTCCGGGACCTGTGCCACTCGGTCGGCAATATGGGCGGCCAGTTCCTGCTCCGTCAGAATCAGCAGGGAGGGCTGGTTGCGCAGCCAGTCGGCATTGAGCCCCGTGACGTCTTCGGCCTCAAACAGGTCCTCAAACTCTGCGTCCAGCAGTTCCATCGCGGCGGCGCCGTCGGCACGGTGACCGCCTGCTGCAGTGCCCTCTGCAGTGCCCTCTGCGTTGTCTTCTGTGGTGGCACCGTCCTCAAGATAGTCCTGCAGCTCCGTTTCGGTCAGCAGGTCATAGAGCGCAGCTGCTCGGTTGAACAGCTCAAGGTGGGCCTTGGCACCCATGGCTTCAAGTCCTTCGCGGATGTAGCCATCGAGTTCTGCGCGGTCCGGCGTCATGAAAACATACTGGGCAAATCCACCGTCGAGCGCCTGTGTGAGATAGAAGTCAGCAAAGTAGCTGCGCAGGGCGTTCGGTGCTATTTCCTCGGCGTTGAGAAGCGAGCGGTACATTTCGTTGACAACGGAGACGTTGTCCCCGACGACGTCCTCGTTGTTGCCGGCAGCGCCCGCGGCGGTCAGGACAACGGGAATGTGGTGCGTGGTCATGGGGTTCCTTAACGTGGAGTCCTTGGTTCAGCTGACCTCTTCACGCTAAGCGACTTTCCGGACAGGCCCCCCTGCTCCGAGTGAACGTCAGACGAAGAGCTAGGGAACGTTTCACCCCGTGCAGCGGGCTACGCCTGCCCCCTACTTTCCCTCGTGTGCGGCCAGAAATCTGTACACCTCGGTTTCATCGACACCAGGAAAGGCGCCCTGCGGCATGGCCGCCAACAAGTGGGAATTGGCCCTGGTGGACGGCCACGCATTGCCAGCCCACTGCGCCGAAAGCTCGGCCGGTGGGCGGCGGCAGCAATCCGGATCCGGACACCGCGACTGTGAACGTTCAGTGGTTTCCCGGCCCCGGAACCATTTCACCTGCTCATACGGCACACCAATGCTCAGCGAGTATTCGCCGGAGGAGTGCCGCTCTGTGCGGGCCGTGCACCAATACGTCCCGGCGGCCGTGTCCGTGTACTGGTTGAAGGCGCGGAACTTGTCCGGCACATCGAAGACGGCTCGGGAGGTCCAAAACCGGCACACGGCTTGGCCTTCGATGGCGCCGGTGTGATCGGCAGGAAAGTTCACGCCGTCGTTCTCGTAGGCCTTGTGGATGATCCCGGATTCATGCACCTTCTGGAAGTGGGTGGGAATCCCCAGATGCTCCGTGGCCAGGTTGGTAAACCGGTGCGCGGCCGTTTCATAGGACACCGCAAAGGCGTCACGAATGTCCTCAATGGCCAGCTCCTTCGCAGATTTTGCGGCTTGCAGGAAGTCCACGGTGGCCCGTTCCGGCATGAGCAGCGAGGCCGCAAAGTAATTCGTGTACACGCGCTGGCGCAGAAAATCTGCATAGTTGCGCGGCGTCCGATGCCCCAAAACATAGTGCCCCAGCGCCTGCAACAGCACCGATCGCGGGTCATGGTCGGAGCGCTGGCCATGCGTGAGATAAATTCGGCGATTCTTCAAATCCGTCACGGAACGGGTTGAATGCGGCAGATCCCCACATAATGCAGGTCAAAACCAAGGTGCTCGGCCACGTCCGCAGCCACGTGATGGGACAGCGGCCCGCTGTCATGCCCCACGGCCGTCAGCAGCTCCTGAGCCTGACGTTCAATCTCCGGGTAATAGTTGTTGCGTTCACGCATTTCCAGCCGCAGCTCATTGTTGGCCCGCCGGGCCTCCTCCGGCGTGGCCGACTGCTCATCCAGGCGCCGTTCCAACTCATGCTGCAACCCCACCAGCGACTCGAGCACTTCGCTGGAAAGCCGCGAGCTGACGCGGACAGTGGGCAGCCCCAGCGACTGGTACAGCGGCCCCCGCTGCGCCCTTTCCAACTCAATTTCCAGCGCCGCCCGACGGCTGGGCGGCTCGTTGCCCAGCATCTGATCAAGCCCGACGCCGAGTGCCCCGGCCAGTGCCTGCAGCAGCCCCAGTTTGGGTTCCCGCTTGCCGTTTTCAATCAAGGAAAGCTGCGACGGCGCGGACCCGACCTTTGCACCCAAATCGTCCAGGGTCATGCCCAAGGCTTTGCGCAGATGCCGCACCCTGCGGCCCAGAGAAATGATGTCCAATTCATTGCTTGGGGCAGCTACCTTGCCGCCTACCCCGAGCGCTTCGCCTGTGTTCCAGCCCACATTAGTCATTTCTTGATGATACGTGAAGAACTGCAAATCTTTCCACCACTTTCCTCTAGTAACCCCTTGAAAAGCGCTGAATAGTAGAAATCACGAAGAAGAACCACGGATCCCGGCCAGCTCGCTCAAGAGCAACCGGGATCGCCCACTACAAGGAGCTTTCCACCATGACTGCAGCATTTGAACCCGCAACGACGCCGGAGCAGAGCAACGCACAGGCTGCCGCAGCCCTCGAACTCGAGTGGGCAGCCAACCCCCGCTGGAATGGCACCGAACGCTCCTTCACTGCCGATGATGTCGTCAACCTCAGGGGCCGGGTCCAGGAGGAACACACCCTGGCCCGCCGCGGTTCCGAGAAACTGTGGAACCAGCTGACCACCGCAGCACCGGGCGGGTACACCAACGCACTGGGTGCACTGACCGGCAACCAGGCCGTCCAGCAGGTCAAGGCCGGATTGAAGGCCATCTATCTCTCCGGTTGGCAGGTTGCTGCAGATGCAAACTCCAACGGCAACACCTACCCGGACCAGTCCCTCTACCCCGTTGATTCGGTTCCCAAGGTGGTCCGCCGCATCAACAACGCGCTCCTGCGCTCCGACCAGATTGAATTCTCCGAAGGCCTGCAAAGCGTTGAAGACTGGCTGGTCCCGATCGTGGCCGACGCCGAGGCCGGCTTTGGTGGCCCGCTCAACGCCTACGAGCTTATGAAGTCCATGATCACCTCCGGCGCAGCCGGCGTGCACTGGGAAGACCAGCTTGCCAGCGAGAAGAAGTGCGGGCATCTGGGCGGCAAGGTCCTGATCCCCACGGCCCAGCATGTCCGCACGCTGAACGCGGCAAGGCTCGCGGCCGACGTCGCCGGCGTCCCCTCGGTGATCATTGCCCGCACCGACGCCGAGGCAGCAACCCTGATCACCTCGGATGTGGATGAACGCGATCAGCCGTTCCTCACCGGCGAGCGCACGGCGGAAGGTTTCTACCACGTCAAGAACGGGCTGGAGCCTTCCATTGCCAGGGCCCGCGCCTACGCACCATTCTCAGACCTCATCTGGATGGAGACCGGAACTCCGGACCTTGAGCACGCCAAAAAGTTTGCCGAAGGCGTCAAGTCCGAGTTCCCCGACCAGATGCTTGCTTACAACTGCTCACCGTCGTTCAACTGGAAAAAGCACCTGGACGACGCAACGATCGCCAAGTTCCAACGAGAGCTTGGCGCCATGGGATACACCTTCCAGTTCATCACACTGGCTGGTTTCCACTCCCTGAACTACTCGATGTTTGATCTTGCCCATGGCTACGCCCGCAACGGCATGAGTTCCTACGTCGAACTGCAGGAGCGTGAATTCGACTCCGAATCCCGCGGCTACACCGCAACCAAGCACCAGCGTGAAGTAGGCACAGGCTACTTCGATCTGGTGGCGACCGCCCTGAACCCGAACAGCGGCACCCTCGCACTGGCAGGCTCCACCGAAGCCCAGCAGTTCCACTAACGGGATGGGCGGGCCCTTTCCCAGCGACTCCGTCGCCGCGCAGGGGCCCCGCCCGCCCCTCCCTTACTTTTGCTGATGGCGCGTGTTTTCAGGTCCTCCCGGGATCCGAAGCACGCGCCATCACCGGCACTTTTACACAGGAGACTCTTCCATGAACTCAACGAATAGCCTGAACGGGATCACGTTCAACGGCATCACCCTGACCGCGCCGCCCATCCACCGCCAGGAAGAAATTCTGACCCCCGAGGCACTGGACTTCATTGCCGCACTGAACCGAACCACGACGGCGCGACGTGCGGATTTGCTGGCAGCTCGCCAAACCCGCCGCAGCCAAATTCTCAGCGGCACCGACCCCCGCTACTTGCGTGAAACCTCCACCATCCGGGAAGATCCCCGCTGGCGCGTTGCACCCCCTGCTCCCGGGTTGGAGGACCGCCGTGTGGAAATCACCGGCCCCGTTGACCGCAAGATGACCATCAACGCCATGAATTCCGGCGCGAAGGTTTGGCTGGCAGACATGGAAGACTCCTCCACACCCACGTGGGGCAACGTCATCCGTGGACAGCTCAACTTGATCGACGCGCTGGAACGCCGCATTGACTTCACCAGCCCGGAGGGCAAGGAGTACAAGCTGGCTCCGCAGGAGCAGCTGCCCACCATTGTGGTCCGTCCCCGCGGCTGGCACCTGCCGGAGAAGCACCTGCTGATCAACGGCAAGCCCATGGCCGGCGGTGTTGTTGACTTCGGCCTGTACTTCTTCCACAACGCCCGTCGGCTGATCGCCCAGGGCAAGGGGCCGTACTTCTACCTGCCGAAGATTGAAAACCACCAGGAGGCCCGCCTCTGGAACGACATCTTCATCCAGGCCCAGGACCTGCTCGGCATCCCGCAGGGCACCATCCGCGCAACGGTCCTGATCGAGACCATCACAGCTGCGTTTGAGATGGAGGAAATCCTGTATGAACTGCGCGATCACGCCGCCGGACTGAACGCTGGCCGCTGGGACTACCTCTTCTCAGTCATCAAGAACTTCCGCACCCGCGGCCCGCGCTTTGTGCTCCCGGACCGCAACCAGATCACCATGACGGCCCCGTTTATGCGCGCCTACACCGAACAGCTGGTCCGGGCCTGCCACACCCGCGGCGCCATGGCGATCGGTGGCATGGCGGCGTTCGTACCCAACCGCCGCGATCCGGAAGCGAACGCCAATGCGATGGCCAAGGTCCGTGCAGATAAGACCCGTGAAGCAAATGACGGCTTCGACGGCTCTTGGGTGGCCCACCCGGATCTGGTTCCCGTGGCCATGGAGGTCTTTGACGAGGTCCTCGGCTGGAATCCGAACCAGATCAACCGCACCCGCGAAGACGTGGAACTCGACGACCGCGCCCTGTTGAACATTGCCGCGACCCAGGGCACCATCACTGAGCAGGGCATCCGGGACAACATCTGGGTGGGTGTCCAGTACATTGAGTCGTGGCTGCGCGGACACGGCGCCGTCGCCCTGAACAACCTCATGGAGGATGCCGCCACCGCGGAAATCTCCCGTTCCCAGATCTGGCAGTGGATCCACAGCCAGGCCATAACGGACACAGGCGAACTCATCACCTACGACTGGGTCAAAGAGATGCTCGAGGAAGAGTTCGCAAGGCTCCCCCGCTTCGATGCCGACCGCTTCGAGGACGCCTTGGAGATCTTCACCGATGTGGCCCTGGGCGAGGATTTCCCGGCGTTCCTGACCACCTCGGCCTACGCCAACTACCTGCACGCCGGCGCCGAACAGTCAGAACGCCAGCTCACAGCAGTCTAAGTTTGGTTGCCACGCCGGATGCGACGCCACTGCACACTCGAAATCCGGGTGCCGGTGCGGCAGCCTTAATTCCTGGCCCTTTAATTCCCGCCCGCGAAAGGGGAGTAGTTGCTAATGTTCACATCGAACATTAGCAACTACTCCCCTTTCGCGGTCTCGCAGTGTCGAGGTTTCACGGTTTCGCGGCCTCGGAATAACCACCGGCCGGGCCTCGTTGGCAAAAGTATGAAGATTGAAATCTGGTCCGACGTGGCCTGCCCCTGGTGCTACATTGGCAAGCGCCGTTTTGAAACCGCACTTGAGGCTTTCCCGCACAAGGAATCCGTAGACGTTCAGTGGCGCAGCTACCAGCTGGATCCCACCCTCCCGGACCACTATGACGGCACCGAGCTGAGCTACCTCAGCGAGCGCAAGGGTATGGATCCGGCGCAGGTTGCCGGCATGTTCGCGCACGTCACCGAGCAGGCGGCCGGCGAAGGCCTCAACTACAAGTTCGACGACGTAGTGGTGGCCAATAGCTTCAACGCGCACCAGCTGCTCCATCTTGCCAAGGCTCATGACAAGGGCGACGCCGTCAAGGAAGCCCTGCTGTCGGCTCACTTTGAGCACGGGGTGGACATTGGTTCACGCGCTGCGCTCGTGCAGATCGGCACCGACGTGGGCCTGTCCGCAACTGACATCAATGCTGCCCTGGACACTGACAAGTACGCCGATGACGTCCGGGAGGATTTTGCCGAGGCTCGCGCCATTGGCGTCACCGGCGTTCCGTTCTTCGTCATTGACCGTAAGTACGGGATCTCCGGCGCCCAGCCAGCGGAGGTGTTTGGCCAAGCACTGGATCAGGCCTGGCAGGAAGCGAACCCGTTGACTATGGTCGCGGCAAACGGTTCCGACGCCGAAGCGTGTGGCCCGGACGGCTGCGCCATCTAAAGAACCGACCCAGGCACAGATGCCGCCGCTCCTGCATAATGCCGCCAGTAGACCCTGCGGCAATTTGCAGCAGCGGCGGCATTTCTTAATTCGGGGGCAGGCTGGCTCCGCTCTACACGTTGGTGGCGCGGACATACTTCTCCGGTCCGCCAACGCGTGACGTAGCATGGGGATTCTTACCGCCGCGGTTGATGCCCTGAACGGAGCACCCCATGAACGTCCCGCCGAATGAGCCACAGGATGAGCCACAGAATTCACGGACAGGGGCCCCTGCGAACACACGGCAGGTCAGCACGTGGTTCCAACGCCTTCCGCTCTCAACTGTGATCGCCGCGGCTGTGGCCTTGGCCCTGATTGCGGGGCTAGCGGGTGGCTGGATCAGCAGCCTACTGACCCGTCCGGCCGCAACAGCTGCAGCACTGATCGGCACCTGTAACGCCACCGACGTCGCCCAAGGCGTACTGCCAGGCGTTGTCACAGTCTCCATCCGCAACGGCAATGCCAGCGGCGTGGGCAGCGGAGTGATTGTCCGCAAAGAGGGCTACATCATGACCAATAACCACGTCATCGCGGCGGCTGCAAACGGCGGCACCATTGACGTCTTGTTCAGTGACGGACACTCCTCCGAGGTTGAGCTGGTGGGACGGGACCCTAAATCCGACTTGGCGGTACTTAAAATAGCCGCGGAGAAGGACCTCCCAACGGTAAAGCTCGGCAAGTCCGCCGATGTCCGGGTTGGCCAGCCGGTGGTGGCCCTGGGTGCTCCGCTTGGACTCTCCAGCACCGTCACGGCGGGAATTGTCAGCGCCCTGGGCCGCAATGTTCCGGTTCCCTCTGATGAGGACACCACGGCTATGTTGGTGGGCGCCATCCAGACCGACGCCTCCATCAACCCCGGCAATTCCGGCGGCGCGCTGGTTAACTGCAGCGGCCAACTGATCGGCATCAATACCGCCATCGCCACCATCCCCAACGATCTCCAAGTAGCCAGCGGCAGCGTGGGCATTGGCTTTGCCGTCCCGATCGATTTGGCAGCCCGCATCACGGATCAGCTCATTGAGACCGGCACGGTGGCCTACCCGTACTTCGGCGTCAGCGCGGTGCCGCTGCCACCCCAGGCTGCCGAGGCCTTTGGCGTCGATAACGGCCTCTACCTCCAATCGGTGGCGCCTAACGGGCCCGCCGCTCAGGCAGGTCTTCAGCCCAGCGACATCGTGACGCTGCTGGACAACCGGCCGGCCACCAGCACCGCGGTCCTCGCCGAAGTCACCTTGACCCGGAAAGCTGGCGACACCGTCAAGGTCAGCTATGTGCGCGCCGGCAAGACCTCCTCCACCACCATCACTTTGGGCACTCTTCCGTAAAAGAAGTACGACGGCGTCGCCCCTCCCCTTGGGTGCCTGGACGCACCCGGGAACACAGCACCATTAACAAAAGCGGCACCTGGGTGAGTCACAATGACTCACCCAGGTGCCGCCGTCGTACGTTTTAGTTCACTTCACGGCACCAGCGGTGAGGCCGGCCACGAAGTTCTTTTGCAGGAGCAGGAAGCCGATCACAATCGGGATGGACACCACCACAGAAGCAGCCATGATCTGGTTCCAATAGACGTTGGTCTGCGTCGAGTACAGCTGTAGACCGACGGCGAGGGTTCGGTTCGCGTCGGTGGTCATGACCGAGGCGAACAGGACCTCACCCCAACTTGTCATGAAGCTGTAAATGGCGACGGCAACCAGACCGGGGCGTGCTGTGGGCAAGATGATGGTGAAGAGGGTTCGCATGGGGCCGCAGCCATCTACCTTGGCGGCCTCGTCCAGCTCGCGCGGGATGCCGTTGAAGTAGCCGGCAAGCATCCAGATGGAGAACGGCAGCGAGAATGTCAGGTAGGTGATGATCAGGCCGGCACGGGTTCCCACCAACTGGACGCCGAAGTTCGTGTTGATGTTCACGAAGATCAGGAACAGCGGGAGCAGAAACAGTACGCCAGGGAGCATCTGGGTGGAGAGCACGGCACCGGAGAACAGTGAGCGTCCCCGGAACGTGTAACGGGAGACGGCGTAGGCCGCGAAGATGGCGATGATCAGCGAGAGCAACGTAGCTGAGACGGAGACGATGACCGAGTTCACGAAGTAGTCGGCCAGCGGCACCGTCTTCCACATGTCAATGTAGGGCTGGATGGTGAGCGATTCAGGCCACCACGAGAACGCGCCCTGAACATCCTTGAGGGGCTTCAGGCCGGAGATGACCATGACGTAAATGGGGATGATGGTGAAGATGCTGAGAGCGGTAATCGTGATGACTCTAAAGACCTTAGTACCGGTTGTGTCATGCATTGTCTTTCCTCCGGTTCATGAAGAGAACGTAGATTCCGCTGACAACCGAGAGGAAGAGCAGGAGCAGTACCGACATGGCGGCACCCGAGCCGAAGTTCCAGGTCAGGAATGAGGCGTTGTAAATGTGGAAGGAGATCAGATCGCCAGCGGGCGGCTGCGAGCCACCGAACAGGACGAACGGGGTGTTGAAGTCATTGAAGGTCCAGAGGAACATCACCAGAACCAGGGACATGTTCACCGGACGCAGCAGGGGCAGCGTGATGGCCCACCACTGGCGCAGCGGCTTGGCTCCGTCAACGGAGGCGGCCTCGTAGATGTCGGTGGGGACGGACTGAAGGCCGGCCATCAGCATCAAGAACGCAAAGGGCCAGAGCCGCCAGATGGCAACAATCACGACGGCGAAGAAGGCGTTATCGCCGATCAGCCAGAAGGGCTTGTCGCCCGGGAGTCCGAGGTTGTCGAACAATAGATGGTTGAGTGCGCCGTTGTCTTTCTGCAGGATGAACTTCCAGGCGATGACGCCGGCGTACATGGGCAGAGCGTACGGGATCAAAAAAAGTGTGCGGAAGACTGCGCGCCCGGGGAAAACCTTTTGCAGGGCGACGGCCGCGGCCATGCCCAGCAACCAGGAGAAGCCGACAACGAGAATGGTGAAGGCTACCGTGATCCCGAAGGATTTCAGCAGGCCCATGCCGACGGCGGAGTTGAAGTCGAGGGCGACTTGGTAGTTCTTCGTGCCGACAAATGGGGCGTTGCCCCAGTTGGCAATGTACATCTTGGTGAGCTTGAGGAAGCTCATCCAAATGCCAGTCACCATGGGGACAATGTGAATGACTAGTTCGAAGATGACGGCGGGGGCGAGCAGCGCATAAGGCAGCCACCAGCCGGCCCGGCGAGGCTTGCGCGCTCTCCGTCCGGCTGCCCCGGCGGCGGGGCCGGAATTCTTTACGGCGGTGGAAGCAGACACTGTTCGACACTCACCTTTCCTGGAAAAATTGAAATATTGACGAGGCGGATCATTCACGCCTGAAGTGGAGCAGTTGAAGCAAAGATTAAAGGTGGGAGATACGGGGGAAAACGAGTGAATTAAGGTGTGGCCCTCAGATCCGGGAGCCCCACTATGTGGGACACCGTGGGCTCCCGAATCAGAAGGCCCCGTCAAACGGGAAACGTTGGTTGCCGGCGAGGGACACGTTGGGCCCACAGCTTAGGAAGACTAGTAGGCCCATTGCCGAACATGTTGGGCCCACAGATCCGAAGGTCGCTAGCGACCTTCGGGAGGATCGTTGGGCCCACGCCTGCAAGGGGCCCCAACAGTGGCTCGCTCAGCGAGCCACTGTTGGGGAGCAGGTGGGGACTATCCTGCTGCTTCGACTGCCTGCTGTGCTGTTTCCAGTTCCTTCTTGATGTCTGCCTTGGTGACTGTACCGCCGGAGGCGATGGTTGCAAACATCTGGTTCATGGCCTTACCAACAGTGCTTTCGAACTGGTCCTCAGCCGCTACCAGGGGAAGGGGCTTGGACTTGTTGGAGTAGATGTCAGAGAACGTCTTGGCGAGTTCTGCATCGTCCGTGAAGGTGGGTGTTACGCCAGCGAGGACGGGGAGAGCTGCGAACGGCTTGTCCAGGGCAGCCTGGGTATCTTCACTGGTCATGAACTTCACGAATGCCAGTGCCGAATCCTTGTTCTTCGTGTTCTTGAAGATGGACATGTTGATACCGGCCACCATGGTGGCAATATCCTTGCCGGCTGCGGGTGCCGGGAATGCTACGACACCGAATGCGTCACTGGCCATGCCCTGTGAGGCGATGGAGCTGTTGGCATTGTTCTGGCTCAGCACCATGGCAGATTTGCCGGTGGCGAAATCGTTGATGGCCTTGGTTGCGTTGTCGTACTGGGCATTGCCCGGGTCAACGACCTTATCTGCCTGCATCAGGTCCAAGTAGCGGGCAATGCCATCTACAACTCCGTCAGAGGTGAAGGTGGGCTTGCCTTCTGCATCAAAGAAGTCGGCACCGTTCTGTGCTGCGTTGATGAATGCAAAGTGTGAGTTCTCGGTGTAGCTGCCTGCTGCGAGTGAGAATCCGTGGACATCACCGGTGGTCAGCTTTTTGGCAGCGGCAACCATCTCTTCCCAGGTGGTGGGAGGGGTTACGCCGGCATCTTTGAACATTGCCTTGTTGTAGTACAGGCCGTAGGCCAGGCCGTACAGCGGAACCGAGGTGGGGTCTTCGCCAGCGACACCACCAGTATCCATGGCTGTCTTGACGAACTTGTCCTTTCCACCAATGGCGGTAAAGGCTGCGTCGTCGAACGGCATGAAGGCGCCGGTGGACTGCAGTGAAGCGGCCCAGGTGTTGCCGATGTTCAGAACGTCGGGTGCTTGGCCGGAGGTGACGGCTGTCTGGATGCGGGTCTGCAGATCGTTCCAGCCGATGACTTCAAGGTTGACCTTGATGCCGGTTTCTTTTTCGAACTTCTCCAGCTGCGGGGTAAGAACTTCCTTGTCGTTGTCCAAGCTGGTGCCCTGGTTGCTGGCCCAGTAGGTCAGCGTCTTGCCGCCGGCATCGGTGGAGTCATTTCCGGAACTGCCGCTGCAGCCGGTGGCTGTAATGGCAAGTGCCGCGATAGCCGCTGCTGCGGCAAAAGTACGTATTTTCACTTCCGTGACTTCCTTGTCTGTGGGAGAACTGTTCCTAAAACCCGAGCCGTGGGAGTAAATGTGACTCGCGTCGCTCGACGTTGAACCAAACCTAGATGAACTTATGTCGACCGTCAATCAGAAGTCCAATAAAATCTTAAATAATATTGATTCGTGACAACACCGGCGTGGAGCCTTCGCCGCAAGAAGTGGTCCAGCTCCCCTTGTTCTGCTCAGGAAAAGCCCGGAAACGCGGGAGAAAGGCGTCATCCACCCCAGCGTAACCAACATAACTGAACCGGTTCAGCAATGGGCAGCTGTTACCAATTCGTTACAGAGTCGACGGGCGTTCACGGGCTCTGGGACTAGGGTGCGGGGCTTGCGACACAGGGAGCGTGGCCCTCACCCGAAAGCGCCGGGGCTCGGTCCGAAAATCGGTCCGGCACTCGCACCAGAAAACGCGCTAGAGGAGGTTTCGTCCTAAGCTCTCGCGGGCCTGCAGCACGCCAGGGCGGGCTTGGATATTCCGTGGCTCATGGCCGGCAATGAGCTCTAACAACAGCTGAGCGGCGTTCTTGCCAAATTCGGAAACACTACGGCTCAGCGCACTCAACCCGGGGGAACTGAGCCGGCACAGAATTGAGTCATCCCAGCTGATCACCGAAACGTGCCCCGGAACGCTGAGATTCAGACGCTTGAGCGCCTGCAGTCCACCCACAGCCATGAGGTCGTTGCCATAGACGATCGCAGTGGGGAATTCCGGTGACCCCGGGACCAAGCCGGCCATGACAGCGATAGTGGCCGTCCCGCCGTCGTCCGCGGTGTAATCCGAACGGCACTTGACCACTGTCATGCCTAGACTGGCAGCATGAGAACTCAGGTGCTCGGTTTTTTGCTCCTCGTGAACCAACCCCGCGGGTCCTGAAACGACAGCGATGTGCCGGTGCCCGCGCTCGCGCAAGGCCTCCACCACAGTGGCCGCGTCCACAGCCTGCGACACCGTGACATTGGAATTTCGAACAGAGGGCAGGACGTCCGGCCCGGCCCCAAGGCGCACATAGGGCATCCTGAAGCGATCCAGCAAAGGCGGGCGAGGATCATCGCGGACGTGATCAAAAAGAATGACGCCATCGACGCGGCCTTCTCCGGCCCAGCGCTCGTAGACGGCCAGGTCGCGCATGCGCTCATCTGGCACGGCACCAGGGTCCACCATACGCAGCAGCAAGTTCATGTCATGCGCACCCAAAACACCCTCAATTCCGGCCAGGATGCTCATGTAGAACGGTTCGGCGCCAATTTGTTCAGGGTCCCGGAACAACACGATCCCCACCGAATCGGTGCGCGAATGTGAGAGCGCCCGGGCGCTGGAACTGGGGTACCAGCCGAGCTCCCCGGCCAAGGCAAGCACCCGAGCTCGCGTAGCTTCGCTGACGCCGGACTGGCCGTTGAGCGCGTAGGAAACCGAGGCCTTGGAGATACCCAGCCGGTGAGCCAGATCGCTGATGGTCACTTTTCCAGCCTGCGGGGCGCCTGAGATGCTCATCCTTGCGAATGCGCGGCGACGAGCCGCTCAACTGATGCCGGGGCAAGAACATGGTCAATCACCATGCGTCCGGCACCGAGCACGCCAGCGTGGTCACCGGCCATCGATTGGACAATGCGCAGCCGCGCCGTGGCCAGTGGCAGCGACCGTTGATAGACAATCTCACGCACACCAGCCATGAGGTATTCCCCTGCCGAGGACAGCCCGCCGCCAATGACAATGACGGAGGGATTGAGCAGGTTCACGGACGCCGCCAATACATCGCCCACGTCCCGCCCAGCTTGCCGCATGGCATGAATGGCGGCCAAGTTCCCACGGCGCGCCAGCTCCAAAACGTCTTCACCGCTGTGCGCGGGCACCCCGTCTTTACTCAGCGCAGCAGCCACCGCCGGGCCCGACGCCATGGCCTCAAGGCAGCCGTAATTCCCGCAACGGCACAGCACGTCGCCGCCGCGCGGCACCCTCACGTGTCCAATATCCCCGGCCGTGCCATCGGCTCCGCGCTGCAAAAGTCCGCCGCTGATGATGCCAGCACCAATGCCCGTGGCGACCTTGATGAACAGGAGATCTTGCGCCTCGGGCCAGTACGTTGCCCGCTCCCCCAACGCCATAATGTTCACATCGTTGTCCACAAGAACGTCCGTGGGAAAACGCTGCTGGACATAGGCCGGCACATCGAAACCGTCCCACCCGGGCATGATGGGCGGGCTGGAGGGCTTCCCCGAAGAGTGCTCCACCGGCCCCGGAAGACCAATACCAATCCCCACCAACTCACGCTCGTGACGCCCTGCCGCAACAAAAACCTGGCCGCACCGCTCCAACACCGCGTCCAGCACGTGAATTGGGCCCGCAGCAATATCCATTGATTCGCGCAGCTCACTGAGCACCCGTCCGCTCAGATCGGTGAGCGCTATCAACACATGTGTTGCGCCAACGTCGATCGCCAGAATGACGCGAGCTGAGGGGTGAAAAGCAAAGCGCGACGGCGGACGCCCACCTGAGGAGATCGCCTCACCTGCCGGACCAATCAAGCCAGCAGCGCTAAGCGCCTCGAGGCGTGCGGCAACCGTTGAGCGGGCAAGGCCCGTAATCTCCGCCAGTTCCGCTCGGGTGCGCGCCTGCCCATCGCGCAAAATCTGGAAAACGTCTCCGGCTCGCGAGTGGCCAAACTGTTCCTGCGGATGTGAGGCGGCCGCATCAAAAGTGGCAGCTGCGCTTGCGGCCGGCCCGCGTGCGGGTTGCTGAACTGAAGTCTTAGGCATCCACAATAAATAACACACAGGCTTCCAACTGTCACAATCTTAAGTCTTGGGCGTTTAACCTGAACTTTTGCTTGACCATCGACAAAAGTTCCCTTAGGTTGATTCTTGAACACACTTACATGCCTTCAAGGAGTTTCAATGACGTATTCCCTTCAGCTGTACACAGTCCGCAAGCCCCTTGAAGAAGACTTGCCCGGAACCATTGCTCGCGTCGCCGCGTTGGGGTTCACCCAGGTTGAGCCGTACAACTTCGTCGCCACGGCCGATGCCCTCGCTGCCGCGTTCGCCGAGAACGGCATCACCGCACCCTCAGGCCATGCGCCCCTGCTCAGTGCTGATCAGGACGAAATCTTTGCAGCGGCCAAGAAGCTGGGCATCACCACCGTGATCGATCCGTTCATTCCCGCAGACCAGTGGCAGACCGCCGAGGACGTGCAGAAGATCGCCGAAGGCCTCAACGCCGCCGCAAAGAAGGGTGCCGAATATGGCATCCGCGTGGGTTACCACAACCACCAGTGGGAGTTGGAGTCCACGATCAACAGCACCACGGCCCTGCAGTACTTCGAAACACTGCTGGATCCGGAACTCATCTTGGAGGTAGACACCTACTGGGTCTCCGTAGGCGGAGCCAACGCCGTTGACGTCCTGACCAGCTTGGGCGACCGCGTGAAGTTCATCCACATCAAGGACGGCCCCTTGACCACCGACAACCTGGCCCAGCTTCCTGCCGGTCAGGGACAGGTCCCCATCTGGGACGTCATTGACGCCGCCAAATCACTGGAAGTTGGCGTTGTGGAATTCGATGACTACGCCGGAGACATCTTCGAGGGCATCGCTGCAAGCCTCGCCTTCCTTAACGCCGGAAAGGCCTAATCACCATGGCAAAAACAGGACCCGTCGGCATTGCCTTCATTGGCGCTGGCAACATCAGCAAGCAGTACCTGGATAACCTGACCACGTTCCCTGACGTGAAGGTGCTGGTCATCGCCGATCTCTTCGAAGACGCAGCAGCCGCACGCGCCGCTGAGTACGGTGTTGAAATTTCCGGTGGCGTCGATGTGGCGCTCAACCACCCCGACGTTGAAATCATCGTCAACCTCACCATCCCGGCCGCCCACGTGGAAGTTGCCACGGCAGCCGTCCGCGCAGGCAAGCACGTCTGGACGGAAAAGCCGTTCTCCCTTGACCGCGAAAGTGGTTTGGGTCTGCTGAAAGAAGCCGACGCCGCAGGTGTTCGGCTTGGCTGCGCACCCGATACTTTCCTTGGCGCCGGGCTGCAGACGGCTCGCCGCCTGATCGACAGCGGAGCCATTGGCACCCCGCTGACGGCACTGACCATGTTCCAGTCCCCCGGCCCGGAATCCTGGCACCCGAACCCCGCGTTCTTGTTCCAGGAAGGTGCCGGCCCGCTCTTTGATATGGCGCCGTATTACCTGACCACACTGGTGCAGGCTTTTGGCCCGCTCTCCAAGGTGGCCGCCGTGGGCAACACCGCGTTCCCCACCCGCACCATCGGCTCGGGCCCGAAGGAAGGCGAGGTATTTGACGTCGAGGTCCCCACTCACGTCAGCGCCATCGCTCAGTTCGAGTCCGGCGCCTCCTCGCACAGCGTCTTCAGCTTCGAATCCCCGCGCCCGCGCATGGGATTTGTGGAGATCACCGGCACCGAAGGCACCATTTCGCTTCCGGATCCGAACAACTTCGACGGCGAAATCCAAATCTTCAAGAACGGCGACGAAGACTGGACAACCGTCCCCGCAGAAGGCCCGGACCATGGCCGCGGCCTGGGCGTGCTGGATATGGCCCGGTCAATCCGCGCCGGTGTCCCGCACCGCGCCACCGGTGAGCTGGCATACCACATCCTCGACGCCATGGTCTCGATCACGGAGTCCGTCAACAGCGGAGAATTCGTCGATGTTGCCAGCTCCGCCCCGAGCTCCGAGGCAGTGCCCGTTGACTGGGCACCCACCGCCGCAACCCTCTAGGAATCACGATCATGACCTCCCCTCAATCATCGGCCGAACGCCCGCTGGCCACCCGCCCCTTGGGCGTGGCTGCCATCGGCTACGCGTTCATGGGCCAGGCCCACTCGAACGCCTGGCGCACCGTGGCCAACCACTTCGATGTCCCTGACTTCGAGCAAAAGGTCTTGGTGGGCCGGGACGCCGTAGCCGTTGCTGCCGCCGCAAAGAAGTACGGCTGGAGCGAATCGGCCACCGATTGGCGGGAGGTCATTGCCCGTGATGACATCGACATTGTGGACATCTGCGCTCCCGGCTGGTTGCATGCTGAAATTGCGACGGCGGCACTCGCCGCGGGCAAGCACGTCCTCGTGGAAAAGCCACTGGCCAATTCCATGGCCGAATCCGAGACCATGGTTACCGCAGCACAGTCGGCTAGGGCTGCGGGCGTGCGCTCCATGGTGGGGTTCAACTACCGCCGCATCCCGGCGCTGGCCTTGGCTCGCAAGCTCATCGCAGACGGTGAGCTGGGCAGCATCCGTCAGGTCCGCGCGTCGTACCTGCAGGACTGGCTGGCCGACAGCGAATCCCCCATGACCTGGCGGCTGCGCAAGGAAACCGCGGGATCGGGCGCGCTGGGCGACATCGCCTCGCACGCCATCGATCAGGTTCAGTACCTGCTCGGCGACACCGTCACGCAGGTGTCCGGCAAGCTGCACACCTTTACCACCGAGCGCCCTGGTCCCGACGGTCCCGAACCTGTCACGGTCGACGACGCCGCGTGGGCCACGCTGTCCATGGCAAGTGGCGCTGTGGCCAGCGTTGACGTCTCACGTGTGGCGCTGGGTCAGAAGAACGCCCTCCGTGTCGAGGTCTATGGCACCGCCGGGGCGCTCACGTTCAACTTGGAAAACCCCAATGAGCTGTTCTTCCTCAACGGGACCGAGCCCATTGAAGTCCAGGGCTTTAGGCGCATCCTCGTCACCGAACCCGAGCATCCCTATATTTCCGGTTGGTGGCCGCAGGGGCATGTGATTGGCTGGGAGCACAGCTTCACGCATCAGATTCGCGACTTCCTACTGAACATTTCCACCGGAACCGACCCGTCGCCGTCGTTCGAGGAAGGGTACGGTGTGCAGCAGGTCTTGGCGGCCATCGAAGCCTCCTCGGCAGCTGGCGGCGCCACCCTTGCCGTCCCCCAACTCATCACCACCTCAAAGGACTGATCCATGGCACGCCCGTACACCTTGTTCACCGGCCAGTGGGCCGATCTCCCGCTCGAAGAAGTGGCCAAGTTGGCTTCCGGATGGGGCTACGAGGGCCTGGAAATTGCCTGCTCGGGCGATCACTTGGACCCGTGGCGCTGGGACGAGCCCGGCTATGTTGCCGGCAAGCTCGCCATGCTTGAAAGCTATGGCCTGAAGGTCTGGGCGATCTCCAACCACCTCAAGGGTCAGGCCGTGTGCGATGACCCCATCGACTTCCGGCACCAAGCCATTGTGGGCTCAAAGGTGTGGGGCGACGGCGATCCTGAAGGCGTCCGCCAGCGTGCCGCCGAGGAAATGAAGCACACGGCCCGCCTTGCGCAGGCCATGGGCGTGAAGACCGTTGTCGGTTTCACCGGCTCATCGATCTGGCAGTATGTAGCCATGTTCCCGCCCGTCCCGGAATCCGTGATCGAGGCCGGTTACCAGGACTTCGCTGACCGCTGGAACCCCATCCTCGACGTTTTTGACGAATGTGGTGTGCGCTTCGCCCATGAGGTGCACCCCTCAGAAATCGCCTACGACTACTGGACCACCGTGCGCACGCTGCAGGCCATTGGCCATCGCCCCGCGTTTGGACTGAATTGGGACCCGAGCCACTTCATGTGGCAGGGCATTGACCCGGTCTCGTTCATCTGGGACTTCAAGGACCGGATTTACCACGTTGACTGCAAGGATACGAAGCTGCGGCCCACCGGCCGGAACACCGTCATGGGCTCGCACCTGCCGTGGGGGGATCCGCGCCGCGGCTGGGACTTCGTCTCGGCGGGCCGGGGCGATGTGCCCTGGGAATCCTCCTTCCGCGCACTGACTGCCATTGGTTATGACGGCCCCATCTCCATCGAGTGGGAAGACGCCGGCATGGACCGTCTCCAGGGCGCACCCGAGGCCCTCGAAGCACTGAAGAAGTTCGATTTTGCCCCGTCCGCGTTGTCTTTCGACGCCGCGTTCAGCAACCAGGACTGACCCGCTATTCGCCGAGTCAGACGGAGAGCTGCCGAGTCAGACGTTGCGCAACGTCTCCCTGGGCGGCGTTCCGTCAGACTCGGCGTCCGGCGATAGAGTGGATGGACTATGAGCATTCCTAAAAATGCACCAGCCTCAGTGCGCATTGATGCGTGGCTGTGGTCCATCCGTGCCTACAAGACCCGGTCCCTGGCCACGGCTGCCTGCCGCGCGGGCCATGTAAAACTCAACGATGCCAATGCGAAGGCCGCCCACACCGTGGTTCCGGGCGATACCATCCGTGTCCGCCAGCCCGGTTATGACAGGATCTTGGAGGTCCGTCAGCTGATCAACAAGCGCGTGGGCCCGGAAGCTGCCTCGCACGCCTTTACCGATCACACTCCCCCGCGCCCGGTCCTGCCGGCACTGGGGCTGCCGCAGCGCGACCGTGGAACCGGCCGTCCCACCAAGAAGGACCGCCGCGAGATGGATAGACTCCGCGGAGACTGATCCCGCCACGGGCGCGCAAACATAGGGGCCGCCGTCGTACTTATAAAAAGTACGACGGCGGCCCTTGCGTTTGTGCTGCTTGGCTCAGGAGTGCGTGGGAACGGGCAGAAGCCAAGCCCGGACGCAGAAGAGGGCCCGAACACTCACCGCTGGGGATAGTGGTCGGGCCCTCAAAAGGATTAAGGCTTAGGCCTCGACGATGATGACCGTGTAGACGGGCTTGCGACGCAGCGCGCGGTCGGACCAGCGCAGCAGGCCGTTGGCCACAGCCTTCTCGGCGTTGGGGCCGGTCTTTTCGCCGCGGAGACCGGTGATGGTCTTCTCGACGATGACAGCAGCCTTTTCAATGTCCTTGGGCGTCAGGTTGAAGCCGACCGAGAAGAATTCGGGGTCTTCTTCAATCTTGCCGGTGTCCGGGTTGACGATCAGCAGAACGGTGACGGCACCATCTTCGGCGAGACGGATGCGATCCTGCAGCGACTCTTCAGTAGCTGCACCAGCAACCATGTTCTCGACGTAGACGTACGCTGCGGGAACGCTGCCCACAACCTTGGCGACGCCGTCCTTGAGGTCGATCGCGGTGCCGTCCTCAACGATGAACGCGTTCTTGGGATCCACACCGGTGCGGACAGCCAGCTCGGCATTGGCCTTAAGGTGCCGGTATTCGCCGTGAACGGGCATGACGTTCTTGGGGCGGACCAAGTTGTAGCAGTACACGAGCTCGCCGGCGCTGGCGTGGCCGGAGACGTGCACCTTGGCGTTACCCTTGTGGATGACGTTGGCACCCTGCTTGGTGAGGTCGTTGATCAGGCGGTAGATCGAGGACTCGTTACCGGGTACCAGCGAGCTGGCCAGCAGCACCGTGTCACCATCGGTCAGGTTGATCTGGTGGTCACCGTTGGCCATACGGGCCAGCGCTGCCATGGGCTCACCCTGTGAACCGGTGCAGATCAGAACGGCCTTTTCGGGGGCCATCTTTTCCAGTTCGCGGGCTTCAACGAGCATGCCGCGCGGAATCTTCAAGTAGCCCAGTTCGCGCGCAGTGGTCATGTTGCGGACCATGGAACGGCCAACAAACGCGATCTTGCGGTTGTACTTGTGAGCAGAGTCAATGATCTGCTGAATGCGGTGCACGTGGCTGGCGAAGCTGGAGACAATGACGCGGCGCGGGGCCGTGCGCATGACCTGGTCGATGGCCGGGATCAGGTCCGCTTCAGCGGCCAGGAACCCGGGAACCTCGGCGTTGGTGGAGTCAGGCAGGAACAAGTCCACGCCTTCCTCGCCCAAGCGAGCAAAGCCGGCGAGGTCGGTGATGCGCTTATCCAGCGGGAACTGGTCCATCTTGAAGTCGCCAGTTTCCAGCACCAGGCCGGCAGGCGTACGGATGGCAACAGCCAGACCGTCCGGGATGGAGTGGTTGACGGCCAGGAATTCAACGTCGAACGGTCCGAACTTGCGTCGGTCGCCTTCCTTGACCTGGATCATCTTGCCCTTGATGCGGTGCTCTTCCAGCTTGGTCTTCAGGAAGGCCAGGGTCAGCTTGGCGGAGATCACGGGGATGTCGCCGCGGTGCTTGAGCAGGTACGGGACACCACCAATGTGGTCTTCGTGGCCGTGGGTCAGCACCAGGCCAACCACGTCCTGCCAGCGGTTCTTCAAGTACGAGAAGTCCGGCAGAATCAAGTCAACGCCGGGGTGGTGATCCTCGGGGAAGAGCACGCCGCAGTCAACGATCAGCAACTTTCCCGCGTATTCGAAGACGGTCATGTTGCGGCCAATCTCCCCCAAACCACCAAGTGCGACGATGCGCATGGCACCTTCGGCGAGGGCGGGCGGGGCCTGGCGTGCAGTTCTTCTCATGGGTTCCAAACTTGGTGCTGTAGTGGGTGGCCGCCACGGCAGTGCGCGGCTTTCTTGTGCGATACTTTCGGCTAAATGCCGGTCTGGTGTCGCTAAAAGTTAAGGGGGATTGCTCCACTCCCGATTTTACCACCGCAGCAGAATAGCTAACGCCAAGTGCCGCCGTCGTCATTTTAAGGACGACGGCGGCACGTGGGCATTGTTAGCCCGGTTGGGTTAGGCGGTGGCTGGTACCCATCCGATCGCCGGGGCAATGTGCTCGGCAATGGTCGCCAACATCTTCGTGTTGTAGGCAACCCCGAGCTGACCCGGTAAAGGCCAACAATTGAGAACTTGGCTTGCGGTTCGATGTGGTTCCAAAGATGACTATTTTTCTTAGCTCAGGATGCCTCTGAACCTGGATTGTTCGCGAGGGTAATGGCGCTCTCAAGCGTCACCGTGATGTCATCGAGCGGCCTGAAAATACCTTTACGGTCTATGGTGGAATCATGACTAAGAACATCACTCTTAGGGTCAGTGGGATCGTGCTCATCGGGTTGTTTCTCGTGTGGCAGGTCGTCAGAACCTCTGATTTCTATCGCGAATGGGCGGGGAATAATGACTTCCTCGGACTTCTTGGGGTCGTCCTAGGCTGGGCTCTTCTCGCTTCGGGAATTGGAATCATCGTGAAGGCAGTGGCCTCAAAGAACGAGAGTCCAAAAGAATCAGGCGAGTAATACCCTAAGTAAACATCACCCCCACACCATGGGATCGATACGTCTTTCAAGCTCAAAAATTGAGTAGCCGATCACTCAGTCATGAACAGAATCTTCGTAGTGTGCTTTCTGTCGAGCACATACACGCTCTGGCGTTTTGAGGTTTGACGCGCTCAGAGCGCGTATCCCTCAACGGGACCCTCTGTGTTGGGTCGCCACCCCAACGTGGGCGCAATGTGCTCGGCAATGGTCGCCAACATCTTCGTGTTGTAGGCGACTCCAAGTTGGTTGGGTACCGTGAGCATCAGCGTGTCCGCAGCCTGCACGGCCTCATCGGCGGCAAGCTCTGCAGCAATGTCCGCCGGTCTCCCATGTAACTCTTGCCGAAGCGAGACAGCAAACCGTCAATCATGCCCACCTGGTCCTTGTTGTCGGCCTGTGCACGCAGGCCAAAGTACCTGCGATCCAGATCGTCCACCACGGGGATGATGCTGCGGCTGACTGAAACCCGCGGCGTAAAGCCGTGCCCGGCCGCAGCCCATTCGTCGCGGAACAGCTGGATCTGCTCGGCCTGCAGCTGATCGAAGGGCACGCCGGTGTCTTCCGTGAGCAGAGTTGAACTCATCAAGTTCATGCCTTGCTGCGCCGCCCACACAGCCGTGGCGCGCGATCCGGCACCCCACCAGATACGTTCGGACAGGCCAGGTGACTGCGGCTCAATGCGCAACAGCCGGTCCCCGCCCGTGTAGGCGTGTTCGCCGGGCTCAGCTACGCCGGCACCGGAAATGGCGTGCCGGAAGGATGCAGTGTGACGGCGGGCCATGTCCGCAGCAGTTTCGCCATCGAGCGGGAAATACCCAAAGTCCGCTGCGCCGTTGGCGGCGGGCTCGGGTGAACCGCGGCTTACGCCGATCTGCAGCCGGCCGTCGCTGATAAGATCCGTGGCCGCAGCCTGCTCTGCCATGTAGAGCGGGTTTTCATAGCGCATGTCAATGACGCCGGTGCCAATTTCAATCCGGCTGGTGCGCGCAGCAATAGCTGCCATCAGCGGGAAAGGAGCCGCCTGCTGTGCGGCAAAGTGGTGAACGCGGAAGAAGGCACCGTCAATGCCCAGCTCCTCGGCGGCAACGGAGAGGTCAATGGCCTGATGCAGGGCGTCAGCGGCCGAGTTGGTCTGGGAGCCTCGTCCTGTGCCGTAGTGGCCAAAGGATAGGAAGCCGATGCGTTTCTTGAAGTTTGTTTCCATACCGGTCACAACAGGAAACACAGCGCGGCTATTCCATGCATATGCATCTAGCCGGACTGCGTTCCTCAGCGGACGCTACCGCTTCTTCGCGATGTGCGCCACCGGGTCTGCGGACTCATCGACAGCGCCACGCGCCTTCTTCAGTGCGCGTTTGGCCTTGATGGCATGACCCTTGTCCTGCTTTTTATGTTCGTGATGGTGCGGCTGTTTGTCAGGCATAGCTCTCAACCTTCTTCTGTGAAAAAGCCCGTTTCGGTTCCGGCCGCGTGGCCAAAACTGCCCCATGTGAAACGTTACGCCTGTTTCCAATACGCCAAAAGGGCTGATGACCGCCCGCAGCTGAGCGAGCGATCGTGAAGATACCCCAATCGCTGAGGGAGCGTCCGGAGAAACACCCCCAACGCTGAGGGAGCGATCCGAAAAACACCCCCAACGCTGAGGGAGCGTCTGAAGTCAGGCGTCCTGGCGCCAGGAGTTCCACAGCGCAGCGTAAGAACCGTCCTGTGCTAACAGTTCATCGTGCGAGCCGAGCTCCGTGATTCGCCCCTTTTCCACGACGGCGACCCGATCGGCGTCGTGCGCGGTGTGCAAACGGTGCGCAATCGCGATCACTGTCCGCCCCGCCAACACAGCACTGAGCGAAAACTCCAGATCACGGGCAGCTTGGGGATCAATGAGCGAGGTGGCTTCATCCAGCACGAGTGTGTGCGGATCGGCCAACACCAGCCGCGCCAGCGCCAACTCCTGCGCCTGAGCCGGCGTCAGCGTGTGCGAACCCGAGCCCACCTCAGTAGCCAAGCCCTTGGGGAGGGCGCGCACCCAAGCCAGGGATCCGACGTCGGCCAATGCCTTTTCGATCTCAGCGTCAGTTGCGTTGGCCTTACCCAAGCGGACGTTATCCGCCAGCGTTCCCACAAACACGTGATGTTCCTGAGATACCAGGGCCACCTCGCCACGCAATTCATCCAAAGGCCGGTCCACGAGCGGCACCCCGCCCACCGTCACCGAACCGGAGGTGGGGCCGTGGATCCCAGCCAACAACCTGCCCAGCGTCGACTTGCCAGCGCCGGAAGGACCCACCATGGCCAGCCGCTCCCCGGGCCGCAGCGTCAGGTCAATGCCGTGCAGAACATTGTGCCCGGGGCGGTAGGCGTAGCGGGCATCGTCCACCACCAGCAGATCGTCAGCGGGCACGGCGTCCGTGGCAATTCTGTCAGCCTTGACATCGCGAATACCCACGATCCTGGCCAGCGAGGACGCGCCCACCTGGATCTCATCAATCCACATGATCAAGGTGTCCACGGGGTCAATAAGCTGCATGGCATACAGCGCAACCGTGGCCACCATGCCCGTGGTCACCAGGTCCTGCGAAGACAGCCAGCCACCCCACAACAGAACCCCGGCAACGGGCAACCAGAAGGAAAGTTCGGCCACGGGGAAGAGCACTGTGCGCAGGCCCAGCGTGTACTTTTCACGCTCGAAGCAGTTCCGCAGCGCCGCGTCGATCCGGTCACGGCGATGCTGCCCCAGGCTCAGCGCGTCAACGGTGCGGGCGCCCTCGATGGTCTCGGTGATGGCCCCGTTGAGACGGGCATAGCTCTCCCGTTCGGCCAAATACCCGGGGGTGGCGCGCTTGAGGTACCAGCGGGTGACAGGAACCAGCAGCGGCACACCAATGAGCAGCGCCACGGCTACCAGCGGACTTGTGAGTACCGCCGCCGTCACCGTCAGCGCAATGGTCGCAACCGAGACCAGCACCTGCGGCACACCAAAGCGGACCGTGTGCGACACCGCATCCACGTCATTGGTGGTGCGTGAGACCAGGTCACCGGTACCTGCTTTTTCCACTGTTGACAGCGGCAGCGAGGTGACTTGCTCCATGAATTCCTCGCGCAGCTGGGCAAAGACCTTCTCACCCAGAATCATGCCCTTGCGCCGTGCCCACCGGGCAAGCACCGTCTGGACAATGACAAACCCGGCGAGCGCCAATGCCACCATCGCCACGAACCCCGTGGTGGTACCAACACTGATGGCATCCACCAGCCGGCCGAGCAGGAACGGCCCAGCCAAGCCGGCAACGGCGGCCACACCGTACAGGCCGACAACGCCTGCGAGCGGCTTTTTGTGCATGCCCATCAGGCGTAAACCCTCGGCCTTAACCTGTGCGGAATTTGCCACAGGAAGTTTTGTTTCAGCCATTAGTTGTCCCCTCCGTGCATGCTATTGTTTCCTGCAAGTTCGCCCTCGCTGCTGTGCCCATCCATGCCTTCACCGCGGATGACCACCTTGCGGTAATCGGGCACGGTGTCCAGCAGGTGCCGGTGCGTACCCTGGGCCAGTAACCGGCCGTCCTTCAAAAATGCCACGGTATCCATGGCGCTCAGCAGTAGCGGACTGGCCGTGACCACCACGGTGGTGTGCCCGGGGGTGTTGCGAGCGCCGCGAAGCGCCGTGGCAATCCGTGATTCGGTATGGGCGTCGACGGCGCTGGTCGGTTCAATCAGCACCAACACCTCGGCCTCCGTCAGCACAGCGCGCGCCAGAGTCAGGCGTTGGCGTTGACCACCGGAGAAGCTACGGCCCTTCTCCGTGACCTGGTCATTCAACCCGTCTTCAAGGCCATCGAAGACATCGTCGGCACTGGCCACATCAATGGCCGCCATGATTTCGGCGTCCGTGTGCTCCCCTGTGGGGTCCAGTTCCTCGCGAAGTGTTCCCGTGAACAGCTGGGGCTCGGCGTCGGAAACCACAATGCGTGAGCGCACCTCGCGCAGCGGCATCATGTGCAGAGCTTCGGCACCCCACCGCACCTCGGCCTCACGCAGCACGGCATCTTCAAAGCGACCCAACCGTCGGGCAAGATCTGCCGACTGTTCCGGATCGCCCGAGACAACGGCGATGAGTCCGCCCGGTGAAACCATCACACCTGTCACCGCATCGACCAAAGCGCTAGGTGCCGACGGTGCGGGAACTGTTGTCTCGGCGTCGTGCACGGCAGAGGGCGTGGACAACACATCGATGATGCGTTTTGCACCAACGTGGGCGCGAATGAAGCGGGAGACGGCGTCGGCGGCGGTGCGGATCGGCGAGACTAAAAAGACCGCATAACCATAGAGCGCCACGAGCTGACCGACCTCGATCTGACCCGATACGGCTTGCAGGGCACCAATCCAGGTAAAGGCGACACTGAAGACGCCGACGACGAATACCTGAGCAGCGTCCAAATCGGCCAGCGAATAAGCCACCTTGTTCCCGGCGAGCTGTGTTGCCCGCGACCGTTCCCGGTAGCGCTCAACAAAGATGTGCTCACCACCAATGCCACGCAGCACACGCAGCCCGGCAACGGTGTCGGCGCCGAGCGCCGTCATTTGCCCGGCCGCTTCACGCTGATCCTTCTGGCGCCTTTGGAGCGGACGGATCACGAATAGCAGTCCGGCACCGCAGAGTGGGACACCCACAAGAACCACGACACCAAGCTCCCAAGACGATTGGAAGACCAGGTAGGAGACCAGCAGGTAACCCACCAGGGATCCGACCAGGCGCGCAGCCACGTCAAAGATTTCGCCAATTCGCATGGCATCGGAGGCGCTGGTGGAGACCACCTCACCGGTGGAAAACTTTTGCGGCAGTGCATCCCCGCTGCGCGTGACCTTGTAACCGACCACTTGTGAGGAACGGTAAGCCGCCTGCATCCAGTTGCTCACAGCGGCGCGGTGGCGCAGGGTGGCTGAGACTGACTGGACGAGGGTGAGCGACACCAGTAGCCCAACCCAGCCGGAGAGCCGGGCGAAGTTGCCGGGCAGAATCCCCTGGTCAATGGCCTGGCCCAGAATGTAGGGCGTCAGCGCCTGGCACACCGTCCAGATGGAGCCGTAGAAGATCCCCAGCCACAGCGTGCCGCGTTGGGCATCCGCCAGCCATAAGAGATAGCGGCCCGGCGAGCGGAGGTCCGGTTTTTTGGTGGATTTGTAAGGAAACGAGCGCACTACGGCCTTCTAACGAAATTGTGGATTGGCAGGCGTTTCAAGCGCGATCCGGCAACCCGCTATGAAAGCGGAGCGATCGGCGCGGGGCGGGGGCTGCGTTATCTATCTCACAATCATTCACCCTAGTACACGCGTCACCGGGAATCCAACAGGAACCCACATTCTTTGAAGGGGCTCGGCTAGGATCACCGGATAGGGACAATCAAGGGGACAGAATTGGCCGCTGCACACGAACACACCATGGCTGCTGTAACGGAATTTCATCGCGAAAAGCGCAGCCAACGGAGGCAGATTTTCACCCTCCTCTTTCTCGGCTGGCTCATGTGCCTGTTGATCCTCCAGGTGCACCACCCTGCTGATAAGGCCATCGTGGCCTCCTTTGGTGACCTGAATGTGGTGTGGGCCCGTTTCAGTGAACGGATCCTGGCACCGTTCACGAGTCCGGAAACTTTCAACTTCGGCATTGACTCACTCGGCTGGATCATCGGTGCCACGGCAACCATTCTGGTGGCGCTGGTCTTTAGCGGACGCAATCCCTTGGGTATGGCCAATCAGTCTCAAGTAATGGCGTTGGATGAGCTTCTTGAACTCCTAACCTTGCTCGTCGGAATCGCGGCGGCGGCGACCATGTGGATGGCGTTGCACAACGTGTTTTTCCTTCCTTCGGATCCTGATTCCGGCCCCAAGTTCTTTCTAGGCCTGCTGTGCCTGATGCTGGTCATCTTCTCTGTAGTGCGCCAGCGGGATGCGGCAGTGCAACGCGACATTGACGAGTTTCATCTGACCACCGCCATGCGCTTGCACACCCATCGCTGGGAGCGCATGTGGGGAGGAGCTGCCAAGCATCAGATCCGCGTGGAACCGGCAAAGACCGTCAAATTAGTGCTGTGGTGGGCTGGCAGCGGCCTGGTATTTACCTTTTTCCCGCTCGTTTTCAACAGCGGCTTTCAGCCGTTGCTGCTACTAATCTCCCTCGTGGCTCTGATCCTGCTGGCAGTGGCAACGGCGGCGGTGATTGCCTTGGCGATCTCGTTGTATCGCAGCAATCCCCATCCGGGTGTTGGTCTGGGATATTCATTGGTTTTATTGGCAGTGGTGGCCTTGGCCGTGGTCAGCCCTTTGACGGTGGCGGCGCTCCAGAACGAACGGGTATTGCATTCGCTCATGGGCTATTTTCTGTGGTTGATTCCTTCCCTCCTGCTGATTTTCCGCAAACCGCAGTCGGCTCACATGACACCGCTGGAATACAGGATGGCGGCACGTCCAAAAAACCGGCTGTCCCACGGATTAATGGCCTGTTTCGACGGAGCACGCGAGGCAGCCTACTGGACCGAATTGAGCGTTGAAGGCCGCCGGCAGGCCCGCTACGAGGCGAAAATTGCCCGGCTTGAGGCCGAGCTGGCGGCGGCCAAAGTCGCTGAGCAGTCGGTTGAGCCCACGGCTACTAAGGACGACGGCGACCAGCCCTAGTTTCGCTTCTTCCTCGCTTGCTACCGCGGACAATGTCGATTTGCCGTCCGTGCGTCCGGACCGCGGATGTCGACTTAGCAGCCGTGGCCGCCTTGACCACTCTGGCCCCCGGATGGCCCACCCATGGACAGGGGTTGCTCAAGCCGCTCATCACAGTTGATTTTCCGATGAGGAAACTATAGATTTTCCGTAACGGAAAATAAGGAAATTATGGCAAACGAAAACAATGGATTCGTAGCGTTCAATCCCCAGGAGGCGCTCGCTGAGATCGACGGCGCAGCGGACACCATGGCGGAGACCACCGAGGCGCCACGCAGCCTCATGTTCGTCTTACTGACGATTGTCTCCACCGCTCTCGCCTTGGTCAATATTGTCCCTTGGGCTGTCATTTTTGGCATTGCCTGCCTTTTAATTCCCGTGGGACTCTGGCACTTTCTGTTGATGCGTAAGCGTCCCAAAAAGCGGGCAGTCCTCAATCACTCCGGGCCGTATATTGTGAACGCTTTACTTCTCCTGCTGGTTACTCAGTGCAGCCGATTCTGGGAGCCTGGCGCATGGTGGGAGATTGTTGCCAAGTGGCTGGTGATCTTCACCCTGAGCTGGATCGCGGTGTCCCGCATGCGAGCCACCACGATCAAGAATCGAATCAAGGACGCCAATGAACATTCCTTCTAACCAAGGCGTCTTCGATGAGCTGATTCACTTTCCGGTGCGTTTGCGCATTTGCGCCGGGTTGGCGCCGCTGCAGTGGGCCGAATTCTCTCAACTACGCGACGGGCTCGGCGTGGCAGATTCGGTGCTGAGCAAGCACCTCAAGCACTTGACCGACGCCGGTTATGTTGACATCGAACGGTTCACCAAAGCAGGGCGTAGTCACGTCAGAGTTGCGCTGACGAGCACGGGCAGAAAAGCCTACGTTGCTCATGTTGCGGCCCTACGAGCCATGCTCGAAACGGGGCAGTAAACGAGGTTTGAGGTTATCCGCAAATCATGGACGGTTTGGGCTCAAAGTGTTCACCCTTCGTTGTCGCTGCCACGGCGCTCAGGCACCGATTAACATCTCAGGTGAGATCCGGTGCGAGATACCCTGACGCCGAGCGCATTAGAAAGTGGCGGGCCGTGTAGAAAATCTCCACCCGACCCGCCACAGGGCAAATCTCAAACTAGTTACTGAGCGCTTCCACCCGTCCGGCAAAGCTGCCTAGCGGGGATCCCCACGCGGACAAGACGGCCTTGACGTCCGTGTTCTTTTCGGTGTCCAAGGCTTGCGTGTAGGCGGCCTGCAACACATCATCAATACGTACCCGCTGGCCGGTTTCGGCGGACTGGACGGCCGCTTCCACCATGGCCAGCGAGTGAACGTTGGAGTGAATCTGGCCGTCAGGCACCCGGCCTGTGCGCAGCGCCGAGGCAAACTCGGCAAGGGAGCCGGCAATCTGCTCGGGGCCATTGGCTGGCGCAGGAACAGCGAGCTTACCCCCGGACGCGTCGCTGGCATCAACCACAGGAGCCTGCTCGCCGTCCCACACAGCAGTGCCGCGTTCTCCGTTGATCCGCCATTGCCCGTTCCAGGATGTTTCCGCCCCATCGGCGCACCACGAGCCCGAGTACACATAGCGAAGGCCACTGGAGAACTCAAAGATGGCGGTAGCAGCGGCGTCGTTCTTGTACCAGCTCCAGGCCGGGTTGAACTCCTCGCAGTACACGCTCACCGGGTTCTGGCCAGTGAGGTAACGGACGGCGTCGAAGGGGTGGATGGCCATATCCACTAACAAGACGTGGTCCATCTCCTCGCGGAAACCGCCAAAATGGGGGGCCTTGAAGAACTCGGTGGTGATGACACCAACCTCGCCCAGCTCCCTCGTGACCGCTTTGAGCTGGGCGAGCGAGTTGAAGTAGCGCCGCGACTGGCTAATCATCAGTAGCTGACCGCTGGCCTCAGAACTCGCCGCCAGCGAGAGCGCCTGGGCGACGGTGGGCGCGGCCGGCTTCTCGCACAGGACCGGCAGACCGGCGAACAAGGCCTCGACGTTGACGGGGTGGTGGGCCACGGGAACAGTGACATTGACGACGGCGTGAGCACCGGTTGCAGCGGCAATCTCGCCGACACTGGTACCCACCGCTACGCCCTCGATGCCCTTTTCGGCGAGCGCTTGGTGGGCGGTGGCCGTGTTGAGATCTACCAAGCCCACCAATTCAACATCGGGGTTGGCCGTGATCGCATCGATCCAGGCTTTGCCCATGCCGCCGGCACCGACTTGGACCAGCCGGAGCGGACCGGGGGTATTAACGGTGGCGAAGGCGGTCACTGTGAGATCGCTCCCTGGTAGCCCTGGCCGTTGTAGAAATCTTCGGTGTCATAGCGCAGCAGCACCGGCTCGGCACGTTCGGGGCGAAGCGTCTTGGCCCACTGCACACCGTTGGAAATGACCTTGCGGACTTCCTTCTGGTGGTAGACCGGGTAGTCCTGGTCGCCGGGGCTGAAGAAGAAGATCTTGCCGAAGCCGCGGCGGTAGGTCATGCCGCTGCGGAACACTTCTCCGCCGGTGAAGGTGGACAGGAAAATGAGCTCGTCCGGGGCGGGCACGTCAAAGTACTCGCCGTACATTTCCTGGGCCGGGATGATGAAGGGGTGCGGCACGCCCTGGGCGATGGGGTGGGTCGGGTCAACGGTCCACACTAGCTCGCGGTCCTGCTCCGAGCGCCAGCGCAGTGTGCAGGAGGTGCCCATGAGCTTGCCGAAGATCTTGGACCAGTGGCCGGAGTGCAGGACCAGCAGGCCCATGCCGGCCAGGACGTGCTTGTGCACGCGCTCCACTACCTCGTCGCTGACTTCGTCGTGGGCGGCGTGACCCCACCAGACCAGGACATCGGTGGCAGCAAGGACTTCCTCGGTGAGACCGTGTTCGGGATCGTCAAGGGTGACCGTGGTGACCTGTGCATCGGCGCCCAGATTCTCTTCGATGCCCTCTTTGATGGTGGTGTGCATGCCGTTCGGGTAAATATCCCGGACCTTCTGCTCAACTTGTTCGTGCCGATTTTCTCCCCAGACAACCACTTTGATGGGAGTTACGGGACTGGTGATTCCAGACATTGTCATCGCTTTCTTCATGGTGATGCGTAAATAAGTAAGTTTGTGCGGTGGGGTTACTTCACGGCTCCACCGGTGGCTCCGGCGGCAATGTACTTCTGTGCCACCACCAAGAGCACGATTGCCGGCAGGGAGGACAATACGGCGGTTGCCATGACGGCGCTCCAGTTTGAAACCTGGGTACCGAGGTATTGGTAGATACCCAGCGTCACGGGCCGGATCTCATCGGTGGTGGTCAGCGTCAGTGCGAAGAGGAAATCGCTCCATGCAAAGAGGAACGCAAACAGTCCGGCCGTAATGAGCGCATTCTTGGCGATGGGCATGGCGATGGAGACGAAAGCCCGTATCTGACCCGCCCCATCCACGCGTGCCGCCTCGATAATTGAGGCCGGGATACTCATCATGGATGCCCGCATGACCAAAATGGCGAATGGAATGGCATGGCTGGCATCGGCCAGAATGAGGCCCGGAATGGAGTTCAAAAGCCCCAAATTGTTATAGGCCGCGTACAGGGCATTGGCGATGACCACCCCGGGAATCATCTGGGCGATCAATATGGCCAGCATGGCCCAGCTGATCCAACGGAACTTGAATTGCGCCAGCGCATAGGCGGCGGGCGCTGCGATGGCCAAGGTCACCACCACGGCTCCCAGGGCAATGATCAGGCTTGTCAGCAGGTTCCGGCCCTGATCTGTAATGGCCTTTTCATAGCCGGCAAAGCTTGGATTCCACGGGAAGAAATCTGCTGAAAGCGTGTTGCCGGAGGGCTGGAGCGATGCGTTGATCATCCAATAGATGGGGAACAACATGATGGCGAGGAAGAGGATGCCCAGGAGCGTTGACGTGCGGGTTTTTATGGCACGACGCCGGAGCGCACTCCCGCGGATGCTGCTTCGATTCAGTGGTGCAGTAGTCATTGAGGGTTCCTACTCATCGACAGCGCGGCGATTTGCCCGCAGGTAGATGACGGCGAATACGAGGGAAATGAGGATCAAGATATTTGAGAATGCTGCGCCCACTCCGAACTCGAAGTTGACGAAGGATTCCTGGTAGGACCGCACCGCAATGGTTTGTGTGGCATTTGCAGGGCCACCATTTGTCAGGCCCAAGATGATGTCCAGAACCTTGATGGTGTAGACCACTCCGAGAATTAACACCACGCTGACAACAGGGCGAAGATTGGGCCAGGTGATGTACCGGAAGGCCTTCCACCCGGTGGCGCCGTCCAACTGCCCGGCTTCATAGAGTTCCTCTGGAATGTCTTGGAGGCCGCCGTAGAGCAAGGTGACATTGAAGGGAATGCCCACCCAGATGTTGACAAGAATGACGGCGATCAACGCCACGTCCGGGCTGGTCAGCCACCCAATGGCGGGGATGCCAAAAGCGCCAAGGAACTCGTTGAGAATTCCCGAATCTTGATCAAGGATGGAGCGCCAGGTTGCACTGGCCACGATCAGCGGCAGCAGCCACGGAAGCAACAGCATGGCCCGCAGGAATCCGCTCAGCGGAAATTTTCGGTTGAAGAAACTTGCCAGCGCCAGACCAATAATGAACTGGCCAAGAATGGAGGCAACCGTAAACAAGGCCGTGTTGAGCAAAGCAGGCCCAAACAAATTCGAGCTGATGACGGTCACGTAATTTTGGAACCCAACCCACGGGGCCTCACCAGTGAAAAAGGTTTTAGTGGTGTAGTCCTGCATGCTCATAATCAGGTTTTTGACTACGGGGTAACCAAAGAAAAGGACCAGATAGAGTCCAGCCGGAACCACAAAGAGGATCTTGGTGATGTTTTCACGGGCCCAAAAGCCTTGGCGCGACGTGGGTGCAGGGTCTTCGCTGGTTGCGCGTGACCGTTTGCGGGACGCGGCCCGGGCCTCTGTTGAAAGGGAAGTCATGGTGGCCTCTCTGCCGGTTCCGCAGCACCTAAGGCTGCGGAACCGGCGTCGAAATGATGGTGGCGTTAGCCCTTGGCGGCTTGGGCGAAGGCCTCGTCAACAGTGGCCTTACCCGTCAGTACCAGCTGGATGGCCGTGTAAATGGTGGTTGCGGCCTTGGGCCATTCGGCACCAAGATTTCCCGTCCGTGAGCGGGCGTTGGCAATCTGCTCGGTAAAGGAGGCCATGTCCGGCATCTTTTCTACGTACGCTGCTGCAAGCTCCGGCTTGGTGGGCACCGTGTAGCGTTCGGTGGCCAGTGAAATCTGATTGTCATCTGAGGTAATGCAGCTGATGAATTCGGCCGCTTTGCCCTGCTTGTCCTTGTTCCCTGTTTGCGGGATGGTCCACACTTCTCCGCCCAAAGGCGCGATGGGCGTTTGGCCGGCCTTGTTGACAGGCACCTGTACGGATCCCCATTCCAAGGACGAGTCCTCGTTGAGCGCGGGAATCTGCCACGGGCCGTTGATCATCATGGCCGCCTTGCCCGCCATGAACTGATCCTTAACATCTCCTTGGCCCCAGTTGATGGCGCCCTTGGAGACAGAGCCGTCGTCGACCAAGTCTTTCCACAACTGCAGCGCTTCCTTGTTCTGGGTCGAATCCAGCTCGGTTTCACTTCCACCATTGGTCCACATGAACGGCAGGAACTGCCAGGAGCCCTCATAGGTGGCGACGGCTGAAAATGCCATGCCATATTGGCTGCCGCTGGTCAGAGCCTTGGCAGTTGTTTTCAACTCATCCCAAGTTTTAGGTGGGGTCAGGCCAGCGTCAGCCAAGATCTTTTTGTTGTAGAACAGGCCCAGCGTGTTGGCTGTGGGGGCAAGGCCGTACACCTCGCCGTCGTAGGTTCCGGCGTCGAGCATGCCCTGGGCGAATCCGGTGGTATCCACCTTGAAGTCACTGAGCGGGGCCAGTCCCCCGGTGGAGGCAATTTCCTGTACATCCGGGTTATCGAGCATCAAAATATCCGGCAGCGTCTTGGAAGAAGATTTTTGTAGGACCTTCTGGATGAGGTCCTTGCCCGGCACTACTTCACGGGTAATGGTGACACCAATGTCCGTGGCGCACTTGTCGATGGCGCTCTGGATCAGGCCCTTGTCAGGGTCATTGTTGTAGTAGTCCATCAAGGTCAAGGTGGTCGCATCGCCCGAGCTGGCGGTAGTACCCCCACCACAGGCCGTCAGGACGAGGGGTGTGATGGCCGCCAGGGCCAAGAACTTGCTCCAGCGGGCCTTTTTCTGATTGTTCACGGTAGCTCCTTTGCTAGTTAGTGTGCTGCAGATGGCGCAATTCTTGGGTGTTACTTCTGGCCGCCCGGCCCGGATATTATTCGCCCCTGGCAGCATTCATAAGTCATGATTTGGGTCCACATCGCGCCATAGAGATTGCGGGATGTGGATCTGTCACGGCAAAAGTAAAGCGCTTTACTTTAGGTGTGACATTGATCATGCCCCGGCCATGAGTTCCCTGTCAAGGAAAAAATTAAAGCGCTTTACTTTGTGTCGCCGGAGCGGCAGTTTATGACTCGGGCAAGGTGGGGTAGCTTTGAGCCAGAGCAACCGGGAGGAGCAGCGTGGCAACCATGCAAGATGTGGCCAATTTGGCGAACGTGTCATTGGCGACCGTGTCATTCACCATCAACAATTCCAAGCCCGTCTCGCCCAAAACGCGCGCCAAAGTTGAAGCGGCCATGAAAGATCTGGACTATCGCCGCAATGCTGTTGGCAGCGCGCTGGCCAGAGGCCGAACCCATGTGTTGGCGCTCCTGTACCCAGCCCTGCAGCACCGTTTTTCACCCACATCAATTCAGTTCTTCACCAGCGCCGCCGATCAAGCCAGGCTACGAGGTTACAACCTGGTGTTGTGGCCCATGAGCAACGACGCCGAAGGAGTCACGGAGCTCACGTCATCAGGCCTGGTAGATGGTGTGGTCTTGATGGAGGTCCAGCTTGATGACCCACGCGTGGGCGAGCTATCCAAAAGCAATGTGCCGTTTGCCTTGATTGGGCGCACTCGGGACACCACGGGCATCCCCTTTGTTGACGTTGACTTTGAAGCCGCTGTCGAAAATGCCGTGGACCGGCTCGTCCAATTGGGACACACAGACTTGGTCTTGATCGACGGTGGGATCGGAAACCAACTGCTCGGCGGGTATGGTCCCGTGGCCAGAACACGGAAGGCATTTGGGGAAGTCACCACACAACGCGGCCTGACCGGATCTATCATGAGCGGATTGCACTCATCTGCGGGTGGCCGCGAGCTGGCCCGCGAACTTGCCGCCAAGCACCCCAGAACCACGGGTGTGCTCATGATGAATGAACATGCCGGGCCTGGTTTCGTGGCCGGGTTACAACAAGCTGGTTACCGCATTCCGCAGGACATCTCCATCTTGGCCCTCGCGTCGTCGCTGGACACCACTGGCATGTCGGAACCGGAAATGGCTGTTCTCATATCTCCGGCCGATGAACTTGGCCGGCTGGGCGTTGACATACTGATCAATCAGCTCGAGAAGAAGGATCAACCGCTTCCACAAGTGCTCATCGGGTGTTCCTACTCCCCCGGCGCAACCATGTCTAAGGCACCAGACAGGGCCGTCGGGAGCTAGTCCGTAGAGAGCTACCCTTTCGCCCCAAGCATTTCTTCAACTGCCGCACAGGCGCCAAGATCGTGATCCGAAACGGCGGGGGCATCGCACGCTACTCGGCGCAATAGTGAGCGGAACAGCTCCCGCTCGTCGTCGGCAAGTGCACCTAGGACCGCACGCTCCGCTTGGGCCACCCGCTGCTGCAGATCAGCCAATATCGCCAGCCCAGAATCCGTCGCCACGACTATGCGGGCACGGCGATCGGCGGGGTTGAGCTGACGTTCAACCAGGCCAGCCTTCACAAAGTCATCCACCAGGTACGTCATGACGGTTCGATCAATGCCCAGGTGCTGGGCAAGCGCCAGTTGATTGGGCTGCTCACCGCTAACAACGGCCACCAGAACCTGGTAACCCCGAGCCCCATGGGGAAACTCGCCCACAGATTCGCCCATGGCAGCGTTGGTGGCGTTTTGGTAGTTCCGCACAAGAACACCCAGCGTCCACCCAAAGTCCTCGTCGGGACTGGTGTGCGGCTGTGCGGCGGTTGCAGTGTTGCTCATGACTCCCATCATAACGGACATCTACGCTTTACAGCAGATCATATTTGAGTAAGATGATCTGTAGAGCAACGCATATTCACGGAGAAGCCCGTGAGCCTCTTCGCCGGCACGCCGGCGATACCGCAAAAACTAGGAGTACTTCGTGGAACTAGGTGTCTACAGCTTTGGTGACGTTCATCAGAATCCCGTCACCGGCGAGCAGGTCAGCCCGCAGCAGCGCATGGCCGATCTCCTTGAGCGCGCCCGTTTGGCCGACGAAGTAGGTCTGGACTACTTTGGGCTCGGCGAACATCATCGCCCCGAGTACGCCATCTCCTCTCCCATCCCCGTGCTCGCTGCGGCCGCCGCGCAAACCAAAAACATCAAAGTAGGCTCCGCTGTCACGGTGTTGAGCACCGAGGACCCGGTCCGCGTCTACCAACAGTTCTCCACGCTGGACCTGCTGTCCGGAGGCCGGGCGGAACTAACAGCGGGACGTGGCTCCTTCATTGAGTCCTACCCGCTCTTCGGCGCCGACTTGAACGATTATGAGGAACTCTACGAAGAGAAGATCGCCCTCCTACTTGCCCTCAATGAAGCCGGACGCAAGGAAGAATCCATCACATGGAGCGGGAAGTTCCGGCCCGCACTGGAAGACGCCACCATCTACCCTCGCCCCGTCAACAACAATCTGGACATCTGGATCGCCACGGGCGGCACCCCCAGCTCAACAGCACGGGCCGCAGCGCTGGGAACCAACGTCATTTACGCGCTGCTGGGCGGAGCCGTCAGCAACTTCGCCCGGCACGCGCAGCTCTTCCGCGCAGGAGCCGCGCAAGCCGGACACGATTCCACGGCACTCAAGGTGGGGGTCAGCGCCGTCGGACTCGTTGGCAAAGAGAATGCCACGGAGACTTTTTACCCGTATTGGCGCCGAGTCATGGAAGACATTGCACGCGAGCGCGGCTTCACCCCGCCCAACCGCATCAGCTACAACATGCAGACCGCACCGGCCGGCGCCATCTACGCTGGCACCCCGGAACAGGTCGCCGAGAAGATCCTGCTCACGCATCAGCACATGGGCCACGACCGCCACATCCTGGAAATGGATTTCGCCTCGGTGCCGCAAAAGGATGTCCTGAAGTCCATCGAACTCTTCGGCACCGAGGTCAAACCCTTGATCGACGCCGAACTCCCCACCACAAAGAAGGTCAACGCATGAGCGATCCAACAGCCACCACCATTGGGATCCTCGGCGCCGGAAAAGTAGGCACCGGCGTGGCCCGGCAGGCAATCAAAGCCGGCTACCGGGTCCTGATTGCAGCCTCTGGCGACCCGAAAAAGATCGACTTGATCGTTTCCGTCATGGCCCCCGGAGCCATTGCCGTCTCAGCGCAGGACGCCATGGAGCTCTCCGATTTGGTGGTGCTTTCGGTGCCGCTGCACAAATTCCGCACGCTGGATCCGGCCGCTCTTGCCGGCAAGCACGTCCTGGACACCATGAACTATTGGCGCGACACCAACGGCGATATGCCGGAGCTTCAGGATGCGCGCTCGAGCTCGGAAATGGTGCACGCTCATCTTCCCGGCGCCCGGCTCGCGAAATCGCTGAACCACATTGGCTACCACGAGCTGGAGCTGGATGCCCGTGACGCCGGAGCCGCTGATCGCCGCGCGCTGGCTGTTGCCTCGGACGATCCCGAGACTCGCGCCCTTGTGCGGGACTTCGTGGAGCACCTGGGGTTTGACGCGGTCGACGCCGGTCACCTCGCCCAGGGCGCGGCATTCGAACCGGACACCCCCATCTTCACCGGCTCCTACGATGAGGCTGGGTTGCAGGGCGAACTTCTGGCACATGCCGCTACTGCACAAGCTCAGCTCAGCCCCGTCGCCTAGGCGCCTTGATGCTTAGAGGCATAGGTGGCTATGCCTCTGGACACTTAGGCCTCTGGATCTGAGCCCGGCGCTTGCCGGTGCGGTCGATTCCCTATGCTTAATCCTCGATCACGCACCGGCCAGCGCCGTCTGGCCCAGCATCTAAATCTGGCCCAGCATCTAAATCAGCGCTCACACCTTGGTGATGGCGGTGCGGAACGGTGTCGGGTTACTGAAGAGATCCTGGACGGGGCAACGCGCCTCCACCGTGCGGGCCAGTTCGTCATACCGTTCCTGTGTTTCCGGACCGCTGATGTTGACTGCCAGACGGATATCACTGAACCCCGGGCGCACGGTGTCATCCAGACCAAATAGGCCGCGCACGTCCAGGTCTCCCTCGGCGTTGATGGTGATGTCATCCACCTGAATGCCGAGCTGCTCGGCGTACAAGCGGTACACCACCACCTGGCAGGAAATGATGGCACCCAACGCATATTCCACCGGGCTGGGCGCCACATCGTCACCGGCCAGGGCGGCCGGCTCGTCCACGGTGAACTGGTGCTTTCCGGAGCTGATGCGGGTGGCCACCGAGCCCACACCAACCCCCGCTACCTTGTACGTCAGCTTGGCACTTTCCGGATTGGCGCCAATCCGCTGCGTCCAAGCTTGGCCGGCTTCGCCGAGGCGGGCTGAACGGAGGGCTGCGTCATCGGCTGATGGGATAAAAGTTGATTCGGTCAGAGTTGATTCACTCATGATGCTGTCCTTCGGGTGAAGGCGAGTGCTAGGCACCGCGCCATACTTACGTCAACGGCTGGTGCCGGAGGCGTCGAATCCTCACCTGGGGCACCCCACTATGGTTGCGAGGGTTGCCGCTCGACCGGCCAGGGCCGCATGGTCGAAACTCTTGATTCTGTGTCTCAGTTTGCCTATCACCAGTCCCCGTGGGCAAGAGTCCCGTCACACGGGGCAACATCACGGCATCGATCCGTGAGAAAAGGTCCCTCCGCCCCATCAAAGCAACCTTTTCTCACGGATCGATTTGGCCACCTGGACAGACGGGTCAGGAAAGCCGGTCCGGGCGCCGGCGCGAAGCAACTTAAGATAGATACATGAGCGCAACACTTGTGGCAAAGGACCTTTCCGGCGGCCACGCCCACCGCACCCTGTTCACCAACCTCTCCTTCACGGTGGCCCCTGGCGACGTCATTGGCGTGGTCGGCGCCAACGGAGCCGGAAAATCAACACTTTTGAGCCTCCTTGCGGGCGCTGCCACCCCGCAGGGCGGCACCGTGAGCACAGCACCGCAGGACGCCTTTGTGGGCTGGCTGCCGCAGGAACATGAACGGATCGACGGCGAGAGCATCGCCGCGTACATTGGCCGGCGCACCGGCTGCACGGCCGCCACCAAGGCCATGGAGTCTTCAGCGGAAGCCCTTGGTTCCGGGAATTCCGCTGACGATGACCGTTACGCCACGGCCCTGGATCACTGGCTGGCCTGCGGTGCCGCAGACCTCGATGAGCGGATCCCGGCCACCCTGGCCGAACTCGGTCTCGATATTGGCCCCGACGCCGCCATGACAGGGCTTTCGGGCGGGCAGGCCGCCCGTGTTGCCCTGGCCGCGCTCCTGTTGAGCCGCTTCGATATCGTGCTACTGGATGAGCCCACCAATGATCTGGATCTGGCAGGGCTGGCCCGGCTCGAGGAGTTCGTGAAGGGGCTGCGCGGCGGCGTGGTGCTGGTGTCCCACGACCGTGAGTTCCTGGCCCGCACCATCACCTCGGTGGTTGAGCTGGACCTGGCTCAGAACAAGGTGGGCGTGTATGACGGCGGCTACGATTCCTTCCTCGAGGAACGCGCCATCGCCAAACGCCATGCCCGTGAGGCCTACGACGAATTCGCAGACAAGAAGGCTGACCTCGTGGGGCGCGCCCGCACGCAGCGTGAATGGAGCTCGCAGGGGGTGCGCAACGCCATGAAGAAGAGTCCCGACAATGACAAGATTCGCCGCCGGGCAGCCAGCGAATCCTCCGAAAAGCAGGCGCAGAAGGTGAGGCAGATGGAGTCGCGGATCGCCCGGCTGGACGAAGTAGAGGAGCCGCGCAAGGAGTGGGCGCTGCAGTTCAGCATTGGTGCTGCCCCGCGCTCCAGCACTGTGGTTTCCACACTCAACGAGGCCGTGGTCAGGCAGGGAGAATTCACACTCGGGCCGGTCTCGGCGCAGGTCAACGCTGGCGAGCGCATCGGCATCACTGGCCCCAATGGCGCCGGGAAGTCCACGCTGCTGAAGCTGCTGCTTGGCCGCATTTCCCCGGACGACGGCGTTGCCTCCTTAGGTGCCAACGTCGCGATCGGTGAGATCGATCAGGCTCGCAGCCAGTTCCCGGAGGATGCGCCGCTGGGCGACGCATTTGAGTCCTTGGTGCCGGAGATGAATCAGGCCGAAGTTCGCACCCTCCTGGCAAAGTTTGGACTCAAGGCCGATCAGGTCACGAGCCCGATCGGAGCACTCTCCCCCGGCGAACGCACCCGAGCCTCACTGGCATTGCTGCAGGCCCGCGGCGTCAATGTACTGGTGCTCGATGAGCCCACCAACCATCTTGATCTGCCTGCCATTGAGCAAATGGAAGAAGCTCTGGAAAGCTACGACGGCACACTTCTGCTGGTCACGCACGACCGTCGACTGCTTGAAAACGTGCGCTTGGACACCAGATGGGCTGTTTCCGGCGGGCAACTCACCCAGTTGTAAGAGGCAGCTCCCACTGCCGAGGAATCGCACTAAGAGCCTGAAGAATCACGTGATTCTTCAGGCTCTTAGTGCGATGATTCCACACGAAATCTGACCATTCATTAGTAAAACTAATCAATACACTCAGATTGACTTACCATATCTAAAATGTTGCAATAGGTAACAGGTTTGCTGCTTCTTGGATCTGCAGCAAACTGCTTACCGAATCCCGGTGCAGACTTGCACCACACTCCGGTCCCAGACCGCGCCGCTGGCGCATAAACTCTGCAGGACCGCGGGCGGCTCTCCGTCCGATTCTTATGCCGCAGTCATCTCTGCCGCCGCGCACTTTGCGCTTTATTGTTCTGGCACGGACGCACCGACCACTCGGTCCCATTCCGTCGTTGCTTCAGGGCATGGATTCGAAGCGTTTCTTTGCATGCGTCTTCAAACAAGCACTTCAGACGACAAAGACAACACAGTGGATCCAAGGGATGAGGAGAACAGCATGACATTGCGAGTCGGAATCATTGGCGCAGGCCCCAGCGGCATGGCACAGTTGCGTGCCTTTGAATCAGGACGCCAGAACGGCGCGGACATCCCCGAAATTATGTGCTTTGAGAAGCAGAACGACTGGGGCGGCCAGTGGAACAGCAGCTGGCGAATTGGTTTGGACAGCCATGGCGAGCCGGTGCACTCCAGCATGTACCGCCACCTGTGGTCCAACGGCCCCAAGGAGTGCCTGGAATTCACCGACTACTCCTTCGACGAGCACTTCGGCCGCGCCATCTCCTCCTTCCCGCCCCGCGAAGTCCTCTTTGACTACATCAAGGGCCGTGCAGAGAAGTCAGACGTGCGCAAGTACGTCCAGTTCAACACCGTGGCACGCCACACCACGTACAACGAAGAGACCCAGGAATTCACCCTCACCGTCGAGGACCTGGCAACCTGCACCACCACCGACCACGTCTTCGACAAGCTGGTTGTCTCCACGGGCCACTTCTCCACCCCAACCGTCCCCGAGTTTGAAGGCATCAACAGCTTCCCCGGCGAGGTCCTGCACGCCCACGACTTCCGCGGCGCCGAGCGCTTTGCTGGCAAGGCGCTACTGCTCATTGGCAGCAGTTATTCCGCTGAGGACATTGGCATGCAGGCCCACAAGATGGGTGCCGCCTCCATCACCTTCAGCTACCGCTCTGGACCCATGGGCTTCGACTGGCCCGAGAACACCGTGGAGCGCCCGCTCGTCACGCATTTCGAGGGCAGCACCGCACACTTCGCCGATGGCACCCAGGGTGAGTTTGACGCCGTCGTACTGTGCACCGGGTACCAGCACAAGTACCCGTTCCTGCCCAGCGACATGTCATTGAAGTCCAAGAACGTGCTGTACCCGGCGAACCTGTACAAGGGTGTGGTGTGGCAGGGGAACACCAACCTTTTCTACCTCGGCGCGCAGGATCAGTACTACACATTCAACATGTTTGACGCGCAGGCCTGGTACGTCCGCGATGTCATGACCGGTGCGATCGAGCTGCCGTCCCTTGCGGCCCGAGAAGCCGATATCCAGCTGTGGCTCGAGCGTCAGGCGGCGCTGCCGGACCACAATGCCGAGGCCGATTTCCAGTCGGATTACCTGCGTGAGCTCATCGCCGCCACCGACTACCCGCCCTTCGATTTGGACGCCGTCTCACAGCTGTTCAAAGACTGGATGGGACACAAGGAAAGCGACATCCTGGGCTACCGCGACATGGTCCACCGCTCCGTGGTCACCGGCACCATGGCTACCAAGCACCACACCCGCTGGCTCAACGCCATGGACGATTCACTGGGGCGTTACCTCAACGGCCCGTCACAGAATGTGGACACCACCACCCTGACAGCACTCACCGGCCTGGAGCAGACCGCCAGCAAGTAGCCAACGCGTTTCCGGCTGGACACCGCACGCACTGACGCGGGCCAAGGCCGACCCTGCCTACGGCGCATTCCTCATGCTGTGGGTTGGCTTCATTGCCATCGCGCTGATCATGGGAATCGACAAGTTTTTCAATCTGCTCACCAACTGGGAGAGTTACCTAGCCCCGTGGATTGAGAACCTGTCCGCGTTCAGCACGCAGGGAACCATGATGGCGATCGGCATTGTCGAGGCCATCGCCGCCATTGCCATGGTGCTGCGCCCGCGCTAAGCAGCGTTCTTCGTGGCACAGTGGCTGGCTGGCATCATTGTGAACCTGCTGACGTACTCAGGCTTCCACGATGTGGCGCTGCGGCTTCGACCTACTCGTGGCAGCACTGGCCCTGGCAGTTTTGGCCCGGACCTATACGAAGCCCGGCTTCCGCAAGGGCGGTATGAAGTAACCCGGGTGTGCAGGTCAGCAGGCTCTGCAGCAGTTTGACGGCCCCGGACTGCAATCACCGCGACCGCAACCCCTGAACCTGCGTACCGTTAACGGCTAATGGTGCGCCACTCATTGAGTGGCGCACCATTAGGGTGTAACCGTACGCACAAGCATGACAACCGCGCGAGATTTAGAACTGCGAGATGTAGAACTGCGAGGGAAGGCTAGCCACCCACGCCGGCGTAGGAGTGCAAGCCGGAGAAGTAGACGTTCACAATGGTGAAGTTGAAGACCACGCAGAGGTAACCTACAATGGACAGCCACGCAGCGCGAGTACCCGTCCAGCCCTTGGTTGCGCGAGCGTGGAGGTAGCCGGCGTAGACCACCCAGATCACAAAGGACCAGACTTCCTTGGTGTCCCAGCCCCAGAAGCGGCCCCAGGCCTTTTCGGCCCAGATGGAACCGAACATGACAGTTACGGTCCAGCCCACAAAAGCAATGCCGTTGATGCGGTAGGAAAGGTTTTCCAAGCTCAATGCCGTGGGGACCAGCCGCATTACGGGTGCCCTGTCCGGCTTTCCGGCGGCAATGGCCGTTTCACGCTTGGCCTGGAACAGTTGCAGCACCGACATGGCGAAGGTGATGGTGAAGAATGACGATGACAGCACCGCAATGGAAACGTGGATGATCAGCCAGTAACTCTGCAGTGCCGGGACCAGGTGACCCACAGGTGTCCAAAAGGACACCGATGCGGCAACGATCATGATCAGCACCAGGCCAATCACAAAGGTTCCCAAGAAGCGCAGATCACGGCGGGTGAGCACCAGCAAGAACACCACGGCAACCATGAAGGAGCCGGTTGTGCAGAATTCGTACATATTGCCCCACGGCACACGCCCTGCGGCCAGCCCGCGGAAGACTACGGCAAATCCCTGAACCACGGCGGCCACAACAGTCAGCGCCACGGCCACACGTGCCACCACCCGGCGCTCCTTGCCGTAGCGCATGGAGTCACCTGCCGTGATCCCGTCGGAGCCCGCATGGGTCTTACTACTGGGACGCACGCCTCGATCCTGAGGGCCGGTTTCAAGGCCCTGTCCGGCGGCACCCCGGGCGCCAACTCCTGCTAGGGCACTGGCCGGATTGGCAGCGGCTTGCTCCGCAGCCATACCCTTCTTGGCCGCCTGGCTGAACGTGAACAAGTCCCAGGCATAGGCGCAGAATGCCACCGCGTACGCCATACCGGCCACCAGCATGAGCTGTTCGCTGAGTTGGGCAAAGCCCTCATTGATTTCTTGCATTACTGATCCTTAGTTGCGGGGGTAGTCCCGGGTGCGGAGTCGGCGGTTGTTCTTGAAGTCTGCTCACCATTTTGCTCTGTATCGTCCATTGGCACCAGCCATTTGTTATGCAGGGCCTTATTAATGGCCTCATATTCGCCGGCCAGGCGATGGTCTTCACCGCGGGCCAACAGTCCGAACTCGACCATGGTGCGCCCATCAGGATGGTTCCCTGTGCGGACCCAGACACGGCGACGGTTCAGGAACAAGGATCCAATGAGACCAAGCAAAGCCAGCACTGCAAAGACCAGCACATAACCCTGAGCTGGGTCGTGGCGGATGTCCAGGGCAGCGAAACGCTTGATGCCATCAAAGCTGATGGAACCGTTGTTGTCAGGCAATTTTGCGGTCTGCCCCGGCGCCAAGACGATGCCGCCAGCGTCCAGGTTACGGGAGTTAATCTCCGTCATTTTCGAGGTGTCCAGCGTGTAGACGTTGCGGGGAACGCCGTTATCCAAACCGAGATCGCCTGTGTAAGCGTTCAAATTCAGCTGGGGATTCATGGGGTCCGGGTCAGAGCCATAGGAAACACCGTCGTCACCCACCATGGCTGTGGGGAGGAAGAAGCCCACAAAACCCAACTGCTTCGGCTTGGCATCGGGTGCCTTGATCACCACGAGCGAGGTGTAAGCACCATCGGTGGGGATGGTGATAACTGGGCCCTGGAAGGTGACCTTGCCCTCACCATCGGTGATGGTGACGACGGGTGCGTAGCCATTGCCCACGAGGTAAAGATTGGTGCCGCCAACGGCGAGCGGATCGTTGACCTTCAAGGTTCTGGTTTCCGCCTTCCCATCCACACCGTCCTTGACGGTCACAGTGGCGTTGAAGTCCAACGGCTGTCCGTAGTGGGCCACCGTCGAGCGGTCATATTTGACTACCAACTTATCCAGCGTGGCCGAATAGGGACTTAACTTGGTGTCACCGAAGTTGGCGCCGGGCGTGAACGTGTCATAGCTGCTCAAGGTATTGACGAACGTTTCACCTTCAACCAGCACGCGCTGGCCGCTGTAGCCAAACATTCCACTGAAGGCCACGGCCGCCAGCACACCGATCATGGCCGTGTGGAAGACCAGATTGCCCACTTCTTTCAGGAAGCCGATCTCGGCACCCACAGAGGGGCGGTCAGTATCCAGATCGCGCACATCCACCCGGTAGCCGCGGGACTTCAGGATGGCAGCAGCATCTGCGACAGCAATTGAGGCGTCCACACCACTGCCGGCAGGGACGGTGACAGTTCCGTATTCGGCGAGCCGGGAGAGGCGTTTGGGCGTCCTGGGCGGGGCCGAGCGCATAGCCTTCCAGTGGATCTTTGCCCGTGGAAAGACACAGCCAATCAAGGATGTGAAGAGCAGCAGGTAAATGGCGGCGAACCACGGCGAGGAGTAAACGTCAAAGAGCTTGAACCAGTCCATGACGGGCCCGGAACCGGGGTTGTCCTTCAGGTACTGCGTGACCTCGGATGGAGCGGAGGAACGCTGCGGGAACAATGACCCAGGTACTGCCGCGACGGCAAGCATCAACAGCAGGAACAAGGCGGTGCGCATGCTTGTCAGTTGCCGCCAAGCCCACCGGATCATCCCGAAGAAGCCAAGCTGCGGCAGGACAACCTCGCTGCCTTCAGCCTTGGGCACTTTGCCCTGGGGTTCTTTCACTACTGTCTCTTTCATTAGATTGGCAATCTCACATCATTGGCAAACCAAAGTTGCAGGTCATTGATCCACGTTCCCCACAACCCGGACACCATCAAAATACCGAGGGCGATCAGCATGCCGCCGCCAAAGTATTGGAGTCCGCGGCGATGTTTGCGGAAGAACGCGAGGGCGCCCAGACCTCGGCGGGCACCCAATGCAATCAGCAGGAACGGTAATCCCAACCCCATGCAGTAGATAAACGTCAAGAACGCGCCCTTGGCGGCGTTTGAGCCGTCGGAGAACGCGAGTAATTGCACGGCGCTGAAGGTGGGGCCAATGCAGGGCGCCCAGCCCAATCCAAAGGTTACGCCCAAAACCGGCGCGCCCCACAGTCCAGCCGGTGGCTTCGCATGGATCTTGGCTTCGCTCTGGAACCAGCTCATCCCGCCGAGGAAAACTACACCCATGAGAATCACCACCACGCCCAGCACCTGGGTGACCCATGCGGCGTCGGGCCCCATGAGCCACGCACCCAACTGGCCGAATACCGCGCCAATGAGGACAAAAACTACGGAGAACCCCAGCACGAACAGGCCGATCCCGGCGAACATTCGGCCACGTCGCTGGTTTTCCAGATCCGCACCCGTCAGGCCGCTGACGTAGCCCAAGTAACCGGGGACCAGCGGCAGCACGCATGGCGAAAGGAAGGAGACTAGACCGGCCAGCAAGGCCACCGGCATGGCCAGCAGCATCGAGCCACTCAGGATTGCCTCGGCAAAGGGATTGTTCATGGGTTAAGGGGCCGCTAGTTTTCCGCCAGCGCGGAGGTGATGAGCGCCTTTAAGGTGCCCTTCTCGGCAACGCCGAGGATACGGGCCGATACGCGGCCCTTCTTATCCAGCACCAGCGTGGTGGGAACGGCAGCCGGGGGCACATACTTCGTCATGGCCAACAGGACGCCGCCGTCCTTGTCCGCAACGCTGGGGTAGCTCAGCCCAAAGTTGCGCTCAAAAGCTTCTGCGGCGGCCTTGTCATCGCGCACGTTGATGCCCAGGAATTCAACGCCTTGCGCTTTGAAGTCCGTGTGCAGCACCTGCATGTCCGGTGCCTCAATGCGGCAAGGGGCACAGGCCGCGTACCAAAAATTGAGCACCGCGACCTTGCCGGCGAAATCCGCGGCGGCCACCTTTGTACCGTCGAACAAGGTGCCCTGGAATTCCACGGCGTCTTTACGGTCAGTGGCACCATATTCGGTGACGGAGCCGTCACCGGCAATGTAGTTCTTGTTATCGCCGGCGTTGGCTTGCTTCGCCAAAGGGTCCTCACTGGTGCAGGCAGCCAGCACAGCAGTCAGTGCGGCACCACCAGTGACAAGGAGTGTTCTACGGCTCATCGAAGAAGTCACGGAGCAGGTCTTTCAGTTCATGGGGAGGCCATTGAGCAGACGCAGAAATGGCATTATCTTCTACGCTACGTCGAATAGCTGATGATCAGCTGTGTGCGTTACGCGCCAGGGGTGGTTGCGGCGCCGGGCAAAAGTGCCGCCGCCGGTTCGCTGTAGCTCACGTCCACAATGTCATCGCCCTCGAACGTCAAGGACGTCAGGGACGCCAAGGTGCATTCGCGGTTGCGCGGATCATGCCAGAGGCGCTTGCCCTCGGCGCTGCGTCGCGTGGAGAAGATGGGTAGCTGGTGGCTGACCATGATGGCCTGTGCGCCGTCGCCGCCAATGTCGAAGGCACGACGGCGGGCATCGCGTGCCGCTTCGAGCATGCGGTCCGCTTGGGCTTGGTACGCCTCGCCCCAAGAGGGTTTGAAGGGGTTTACAAAGTAAGGCCAGTGCTTGGTCTTGCGCAGCTCGGCCTTGCTCATGACCAATCCCTCGAAGTGGTTCTCCGCTTCGATGATGCGCGGGTCAGTCACAATTTCTAGGCCTAGTGCCTCGGCCGTGGGCTGTGCCGTCTCTTGGGCGCGGGTCAACGGTGAGGCCACCAAATAAACCGGGGCGTCGCCGCTGTTCTTCAAAGCAGCAAAGTGCTCCGCAACCATCACTGCCATGGCGCGCCCGCGCTCGGAGAGGTGGAACTCAGGGAGCCGGCCGTAGAGGACGCCATCGGGGTTAAAAACCTCGCCGTGGCGCAGAAGATGAACAGTTACTCGGGACATGTTTCCCAGTTTCTCAAAGTTAGTTGGTTTGGGGTTAATCCGCCGCTGCTAAAGTTTTTTTGAAACACGGGAATATTAGATGCAAACGCATGCTTATACCTTTCGAAGGTCAACCACAGCGGCTGTCCTGCTCTTGCTTCATAAACTATTTCAAGGAGTTCCACATGTCAGTAACCACCATCGAATCAGCCGGTCTTGCCCAGGGCATGTGGAACCTCGACGCTTCTCACAGCACGGTTGGCTTCGTTGTCCGCCACGCAGGCATCTCCAAGGTCCGCGGACAGTTCACCGAAATCGAAGGCGCCCTGACACTCGGCGAGACCCTTGCCGAGTCCTCCGTATCCGCAACGATCCAGTCCGCTAGCTTTAGCTCAGGCGACGAAGGCCGCGACGGTCACGTCAAGAGCGCCGACTTCTTCGACGTCGAAACCTTCCCCACCCTGACCTTCGTTTCCTCGGCTGTCTCCGGCGACGCCGAGGACTTCGAGCTCACCGGCGAGCTGACCATCCGCGGGATCTCCAAGACCGTGACGTTCAAGGGCGAATTCAACGGTGTTGCCGTTGACCCGTTCGGCGCAACCCGCGCAGGCTTCGAAGCCAAGACCGTCATCAGCCGCAAGGAATTCGGCCTGACCTGGAACGCTGCCCTCGAAGCCGGCGGCGTGCTGGTTTCTGACAAGGTCACCATCACCTTGGACGTAGCATTCGTGAAGTCTGCATAACGTACCAACACAGCATTATTTGCCTCCTCTAGAGGCGCACAAATGCCGGTCCGCCACCATGGCGGACCGGCATTTGTGCGCCCTGCGTCATTTATATACAAGCCACTACGCGCCAGCTAGGGTTCTAGCTATGAGCACACCGAATGAGTTCGAAGGTCCCGAGCAAGCCGGCTCGCAACCATCTGATGACGGCCATGGTTCCCAGCCCAACCCCAACGTTGCACCCACCCCAAAGCCGGGTTACCAGGGTGGCCCGGCGCAGCCGCCGCCTGCGAACCTGCCGCCCGGTTATCAGCCGCCAGCTGACTACCAGCCGTATCAACAACCCGGATATCAGCCCTCCAGTGAGCAGCAATACCAGCCGTATCAGCAGTACCAGCAACCCAAACAGCCCACCTCCCCCGGTCAGTCGAGCAGTCAATCGGGCGGTCAGCCGGGCGGCCGGTCCGGCAATGAGTTCAAATTTGAAATGCCCAAAGACATGCCACACTCCGTCAAAGAAGTGCTTCCAGCGGGCGGGTTTGCCGGCATCTTCAAGATGGCGGAGCTGCCGCAGCTCTTGAAGATCAGCTACATTATGTGGCTGGTGGCTGCTGGGATCTGGGCCCTGATCAGTCTGGCTCTGTTGGTGACATCGCTCGTCGCTTTGGGTAGCGCCAATGACCCCTTCGGATTTGGTGCCGCGGTTCGCGCCGCTGGGGCCAGGGGAATTGTTGTGGCGCTGATTTCATTTGCGCTCACTGCCGCCATTGTCCTCTGCGCTATGAAACTCAAAGAGGGCTTGCAGTGGGCACGCATGACCTTGTCCGCCCTAGCGCTCTTGAGCATCGTCATGATGTTCTTCGGCGGCGGCGGCGGATTACTAGCGGTAGTGGCCGCCGTTCTGATGTGGCTGCCCGAATCCACGGCTTGGTTCAACACACGCTCAGCAAACAATCAGTACTGAGCTGGTCACGCCTAAGCTCGGAGCCTAAACCCGAGCCACGAGACTCCTCCCTTAGGGGCGTGGCAGTGGACGCTCGGAGGTAGCGGTTCGGCCGTGGGGACTTTGCAGCCAGGGCGTCGCAGTAGTGACGTTCAGGGAGGTCGCGTAGGGTTTGAGTAACACCCGCCGCGGCCTTCCTCCTTAATTTGGATTTATTTGGATTTATTTGGCCGCACTTGGCATCTATGCCGGCCATCACCGGCACCCAGTGAGAGAGCAGTCGTCATGAGCACCCCCGGTGAGAAGCCGCAAGAACCAACCCAGCCCGTCCCGGGAAGCTATGGGGAAATCGCGCCAGGCGTCCCCCGGTACGGCCAGTACGCCCCGGCCGGGTGGGAACCGCCGCAGGACGTCAAAGATGCCCAGGCGGCCAACACGCCCCCCTCAGCATTGGCCCCGGCCGCAGCCTATCCAGGCTTTCAGGGCGCAGCGTCCGGCGCTCCCGCTGGCGTCGCAGGTGGGCCGCTGGAACATCTGGCTGCGCCAAAACAGGTATCTCTGGCAGTTCGCCTGATCAAGCTGGCCGGCATCATGCAGGCCGTGTCCGCGGTGGCCTTAATTTTCGTGATGTTTGTCCCGGCTGGCAAAGCGATCATGGTTGAAGCCCTGAACACCGCCATGGCGGACAACCCGGCGTTCACGGAAATCTACGCTGATCCGGCTCTCATCAACACAGTGGTGTACATGGCATTTGTGCTGAGCGTGGCACTGTCAGTGGTTTATTTTTGGCTGGCCGCGAAAATTCGGCGTGGCGCCAATTGGGCGAGAACAACAGCTTTGGTGCTGGCCTGCTTCTCACTTCTGGCGCTGCTCCAGGCCAGTCCGGTGAGCATTCTTCAGGTGGGGCTGGGCGTAGTAGCTGTCATTATCTTGTTCCGCTCCCCTGCCAAGGAGTTTTTCCTGGCGCATAAGGCAGCCAAGAGCTCCATCAAACGCTGAGTCAACCGCGGGTGTGAGCGCCTAGGCGCCGGGGCGGTCTTCTTCCAGCCCCGGCACCTGTTGCCGCTGCGCGTGGTAGGCAAGGATCTGCAACTCCGTGGCCATGTCCACTTTGCGCAAGTTCACGTCCTCGGAGACTGTCAGGGCAATCGGAGCGAAACTCAAGATGCTGCGCACGCCAGCGGAGACCACCCTGTCGCAGACGGTTTGGGCCACGGCGGCTGGCAATGCCAGGACAACCATGTTGGCGCGGGTGGATTCAAGCACCTTTTCAAGGTTTTCAACATCGCTGACGCGTAGCCAGCCAATTTCCGTGCCCACCACCATTTGGTCAGCATCCAGCACAGCAACCACATCGAAGCCGCGAGACTCAAAACCGGCATAGCGGGCCAAGGCACGGCCCAAGTTACCGGCACCGACGATCGCAACGCGCCATTCGTGGGTCAAGCCGAGCGCTTGGGCAATTTTGCGGCTCAAATTGGCTACGTCGTAGCCCACGCCGCGGGTTCCATAGGACCCCAAGTAGGAAAGATCCTTGCGAACATTGGCGGATCCCACGCCTGCGGATTCGGCCAGCGCATCCGAGGAAACACTATCGGTGCCATCAGCCAACAAGGCATTGAGGGTGCGCAGGTACAGGGTCAGCCTGGACACGGTGGCAGGAGGTAGCCGTCGAGCCGGCTCAACTGCCGGTTCCTCCGCGGACTGCGCTGAGATCACATCACCACTCCACATTCTCAAAACTCAGGCAGCGACTGGCTGCTGAACACGTGTCCGCAAGGTCCGCGTCGGCCTTCATCCACTGTATTGCGTGGCGGGGCCAGCACCAAAAGTCCCGGACGGGTTCCGCTGCCGGGGAACATTACGCCCGCGGCGCCCAGCCAGCGCCAGCACACCAGGAACCAGCCCAGCCAGCGCCAGGGCGCGTCCGGTAGACGCCCTGCCAGAGTCCGTTTGCTCCCCTGTGATTAGTCCCCTGTCAGGGATTTACTGAGGATGGTGCCGAGACGGATCGGATCAATATGCCAAAAATCGCGTTGGATTCCGTTGACTAAAACCACAGGAATTTCTTCCCCGTAGAGCTCCGTCAGCTCGGGGTGATCATCCAGGCGCAGCTCAGTCCACCGCAGCTGCAGCTGCCCCGCCACGGTGGATACCACCTCGCGGGCGTTCTCGCACAAATGGCAACCCGATCGAGTCACCAGCTGCAAGAGCGGCACTTTGGGAGAGCTAAGGGATGGCGTGGGGTCAGGTGCAACAGATTCCATAGCTACTACGGTACTCAACCGAAGAACTCACCCGGCACCACCTGCCGTGACGCTCCGTGCCGCGCGGCGCAGGCAGATAGCGCACCCGGGACCGCGGTCCTGGGACGGGCCACGAAGACCAACAAGAAACCCACCTGCGCGCACCAATGAAAGTTTCCCCACAGTTAACCGCCGCAACCAGTGGCGTGCAGGCACTGGGTGGAAGCATTGACTAGACTCGTTCCATGCCCGACGTGACTACCAACAGTGCCGAGGCCACCTCGAGCGCTGCACCACACCACGGCGAGGCAGCCTTCTTTGACGTGGACAACACCCTGATGAAGGGTGCCAGCCTGTTCCATGTGGCCCGCAAGATGTACCAAAAGCGCGCCTTCACGCTGCACGATGTTGCCGGATTCGCCTGGAAGCAGGCCAAATTCATCCTGCGCGGCGAGAACATGAATGACGTCCACTCTGTTCAGGATTCCGCGCAAAAACTGGCGGCCGGCATCAGTACCGAATTCATCCGCCAACTCGGCGAAGAAGTCTACGACGAGATGATCGTCTCCAAGATCTGGCCCGGCACCAAAGCCCTCACCCAGGAGCACCTCAAGTCAGGCCGTCAGGTGTGGCTGGTCACCGCCACCCCGGTAGAAGTTGCCGCAGTCATTGCCTCCCGGCTGAACCTGACGGGTGCCTTGGGCACCGTCGCCGAGAGCGAAGATGGCATCTACACAGGGCATCTAGTGGGCGAGATCCTGCATGGGGCCGCTAAGGGCCGCGCCATTGAAGCCCTCGCTGTCACCGAAGGTCTGGATCTGTCCCGCTGCTGGGCGTACAGCGATTCCTACAACGACATCCCTCTACTGACGGCCGTGGGCAATCCCGTAGCCATCAATCCGGACGCGAAGTTGCGCAAGCACGCCCGCGACAACAACTGGCCCATCTACGACTACCGCTCAGGACGCCGTGCGGCCACGCTAGGACTCAAGGCGGCCACAGTCGCCGGAGGAGTCTACGGGCTCTGGAAGGGCATCTCCATGGTCCGCAAGCGCTAACTAAGCGGCGAGAGGCCACATGGGTGCCGACGTCGTGCATGAAAAAAGCACCCGGCCACCAAAAGGTGAGCGGGTGCTTTTTGCGAAGAACGAAGCTTTACTTCTTATTGCGACGCTGGTGACGCGTCTTGCGAAGCTGCTTGCGGTGCTTCTTCTTGGACATCCGCTTGCGGCGCTTCTTAACTACTGAACCCATGAAAGTTCCTCACAAACTGCATAGAACAACCTCGGTTGAGGCCGTAAACGATTAGGTCGACCGATCTCAGGAATCGGTCAAAGCCGAAAATGGATCTTTCCTAGGGTACCGCCTTTACCCTGCATGCGCCGAACTGGGAGGTCCTTGCGTCTTTGTGCGATCAACCACGGCATCTTTCAGGAAGCTTTCGACGGCGTTGGCGGGGACCCGATATGACCTTCCGAAACGCACTGCGGGCAGCTCGCCGGCGTGCACCATGCGGTAGATGGTCATCTTCGAAACACGCATGAGTTCGGCCACTTCTTGCACCGTCAAGAAGTGAACATCGGAGAAATTTTGCTCCTGCGTCATGGTTGCCTCGGTATTCGCTTTCCATCAAAACGGCGGCTGCTGGTGGCGGACACCTTCTGCCTTAAGCCCTAACTCTAGGGGCAGAACATGGTTTCGGGCTAGTCATTGCCGCCGTATGACGCCCGCATCAGGCTCAGACGGAGGCTGCATTATTGCGGCGCGAGCGTGAGGCGTCGGCCAGCTTGGCCAACACTTTCGCTGTGACCTCCCAGTCCATGCAGGCGTCCGTGACGCTCTGGCCGTACGTCAGCTCAGCTGTACCTGCGGCAACCTCTTCCACGTCCAGGCTCTGTGCGCCACCCACTAAGAAACTTTCCAACATGACACCGGCAATTGTGTGCGCTGAGGCATCGTCGGATTCGAGCTGGGCACCGATTTCCAGAGCCACCTCAGCCTGGCGGTGGTGACTTTTGCCCGAATTGGCATGGCTGGCGTCCACAATGAGGCGCGGATTAACGCCCTGGGCGGCGGCTTCGGCGGAAGCCTGGGCCACATCGGCAGCCTTGTAGTTTGGTCCCTTGCGTCCGCCGCGCAGGATCACATGAGTGTCCTGGTTGCCGGCCGTGCTGACCAGGGAGGCGCGGCCTTCGCCGTCAATGCCAAGGAAGGTCTGTGCCGCGCTGGCCGCGTTGCAGGCGTCGAGGGCAACCTGCAGATCGCCGTCGGTGCCGTTCTTGAAGCCAACCGGCATGGACAGTCCCGAGGTGAGCTGGCGGTGGATCTGGCTTTCCGTGGTGCGCGCCCCAATGGCACCCCAGGAGATCAGCTCGGCCGTGTACTGCGGGCTGATCGGTTCCAGGAATTCGGTGCCCGTGGGCAGGCCCAGGGCGGCCACCTGCAGCAGGAAGTCGCGTGCCATTTCCAGGCCCGTGGCTACATCGTGGCTGCCGTCCAGGGCGGGATCGTTGATCAGGCCCTTCCAGCCCACGGTGGTCCGCGGCTTTTCGAAGTACGCGCGCATCACGATCAGCAGGTCTTCCTCGTGGGCCTTGGCCGTCTCCACCAGGCGGCGGGCGTATTCCAAACCAGCCTTAGTGTCATGGATGGAGCACGGCCCCACCACCACCAGCAACCTGTCATCGAGGCCGGCCATGATGGCCCGGACCTGGTCACGGCCACGTTCGACGACGTTGCTGGCGTGTGCGTCAAGCGGCAGCTTTTCGCCCAGCTGGGACGGAGACGGCAGTTCGGTGAACTGACTGACCCGCAGGTTGGCTGTGGTGTTGGTACGGATGGGTTCGGTGACTGCTGAGATGCTCATGGGAAGAATTTTCCTTTGAATCGGGCTGTCAGCGAGCCCCTTTTCAGAAACCCGCCGGAAATGGCGAAGGACAGAGAAAAATATTCTCTGTCCTGTTGGCTCTGAAGGAAGGTTGGATGCGTGTCAGTTAGACGCGGGCCCCTCCAGAGCCAACGAAAAATACGCATACCAACGGTTTGTCATGCCAACACCATAACCCCAAATTTATTCGGCCAGCAAATTGGCCACGTAATGAAGCTGCCTGAGCCAGTGGTGTTCCTGGCCGCCTTCGTGGTTGTTAAAGCGGTAGTACTCCATCTCCTTGGCGGGCGGGGCCGGGGCCTCACTGCCGTAGCCGTTGAACGAGGCATACACGCCCGACGCCGGGCAGACGTCATCCATACCGGCGGCCGAGTACAGCGCCGGAACGGCGCAGCGGCGGGCGAGGTGCACGCCGTCGAAGTAGTTCAGCACGGCAAGCACGTTGTCATAGTCATGGCGGTGGCGCTTGAGGAACGTGGCAATTTCGGGGTAGGGGCCGCGGGCGGCGAGGTCGATGGAGCGGGGGAAATCCTGCAGGAAGGGGACGTCGGCCATCACGGCAATGACGCCGTCGAGCCTCCCTGCGGCTAATCCTGCAGCCGCAATGGCCAGGCCGCCACCTTGGCTGATGCCGGTGACAATGACGTTGGAGCCGGCAACCTCCGGGTGTGCCTGTGCGGCCTCAATGGCGCGGAAGGCGTCCACGTACGCGCGGCGGTAGTAGTAGTCCTCACGGGAGCTGATGCCGCGGGTCATGAGGCCGGGGTAGGCCACGTGTCCGGCTGATGCGTGCGGATCGGCGGTGTCACCGAGCAGCCCGCCATAGCCCTGACCTCGCGTGTCCATGATGAAATGCGCATAACCGGCCTGCGCCCAGGCAGTGTCTTGTTGCACTAGGCCGCGGCCGCCGGAATAGCCAATGTATTGAATGACCACGGGCAGCTTTTCGCCGGCGGTGCGGGTGGCGGGTAGGTGCAGCCAGCCCTTGATGGTGGCGCCACCAAAGCCGGCAAAGGACACGTCAAAGCTGTCAATGACGGGCAGGAGATTTTCCACTGGGGCGAAGCTGGCGTCCAGTGGAAATTCGCGAGCCTCGGCAATAGTCTCGTCCCAGAAGGCGTCAAAGTCCGCTGGCTTTTTGGCCCCCGAGGAATAGCTCCGAAGCTGTTCAACTGGCATATCAAAAAGCGGCATGGCTCGGAATCCGTTTCAGTCGGGGTCCGGAATCTACTCCGGACAGGCTCACTGGACATCCTACGTCCTAGGTGATGAATATGGACTGAGTTACGCCGACAAGTTACTAGCGCAACGGATTAAAGTGGCGCATGGTGGCTGGCGGAGTGTTTCCCGTCAGCCCGGCCGCGACCATTTTTCCGGTGAGCGGGCCCAGCGCGATCCCCCACATGCCGTGACCGCCGGCAACATGGACGCGAGGGGAACGGGTGGCCCCCACCAGCGGGAAACCGTCAGTGGTGCAGGGCCGTGAGCCGACCCATTCCTCGGCACGGTCCTCCCAGTTGATGCCCGTAAACATGGGTGAGGCTGCCTCCACAATGGCCTTGATGCGCCTCGGGTCCAGGGGTGCGTCGGCGTTGCGGAACTCCATCATGCCCGCCACCCGAAACCTGTCCCCGAGCGGCGTGCAGGCAACCCGCTGCGCCGGGAAGTAGATGGGATGGCTGGGCATGGCCTCGGGAACCACTGTGAAACTATAGCCGCGCCCTGCCTGCACCACGCGTTTAACGCCGAACTTGCGGGCGAGGGTCCCCAGCCAGGCACCCGTGGCAAGGACGACGGCGTCGGCCTTGAGCAAGCGCCCTTCCGAGCCAATTACATCAACCCCCGTGCCGGTGTCGCGGACGTCAAACACCGTGAATGCGGTGGTCAGAGTGGCGCCACGGGCCACCACGGTTTCGGCCAGTGAGGCCATGAAGGCCGGAGGGTCGATGAAGCGCTGTTTAGCAATTGCGATGCCGGCAACAACACCGGCCCCCAGCGTTGGTTCGAGCTGGCGAATCTCAGCGCCACTCAGGAGGTTGAAGTCCACCTCGCCACCGGTTTCCCGGATGACGTGAAATTCCTTGACCAGGGCGTCGCGGTCCTTCAGCGACGCGAAGCCGGTCAAGAACGGCTGCGCAGGGTGGGTCTTCTCGGCCACTACCGGAGTTCCTGCGGCCAGCTCGTCAAAGGCGTCCATGCCGGTGCGGCCAATCTCGGCGAACACGGTCATGGCGGCCCGCCACTTGCCTGGCGTGCAGTTGCGGGCAAACCCCAGTAGGAATTTAAGAAGCGTCGGGTCGGTGGAGAACGGGACATATAAAGGAGAGGCCGGATCGAGCATGGCCTTGAGCCCGTACGTCAGCACGGACGGTTCACTCAGGGGCAGGGTCAGCGCCGGGGTCAGCCAGCCGGCGTTGCCCCAGGACGATCCCGAGGCTACCTCGCCGCGGTCAACCACCGTGACCTTGATACCCTGCTCCTGCAAGTACCAGGCGGTGGATAATCCAATGATTCCCGCACCAACAACAACCACATGCTCAGGCGCCTTTGCACTGACCACGATTCACTCTCCTTTGAGCAACGGCCAGCTCACTGCCAGCACTAACCCCAACCTAATCTCGTTTGGCGTTTCCCCCAAACGGCCGCTATCCCCGCTCAAACAACTGGTCCGGCGAAAACAGCGAAAATTCACGATCTCGGCTTGATTTTCGATTGGCCCATGGCCGCGAGGGCCCCTCGAAGCGAGGATGCGAGGGGTTGGGCCCGGGTGGGGATTTATGCGGGCTGGTTGGATTCAGAGCTGGGGCTGGTAATTCTTCCCCGGAAGGCTGGCCGCGACGATCGCCCGCAAATCCTGCAGCGCCCTGGGTGCTGCCCCTGCCGCCCGCGCTTGGATCAGCACGTTGCCAAGCGCCGTGGCCTCCACAGGCCCGGCCACAACAGGCAGGCCAGTGGCGTTGGCTGTGAGCTGACATAGAAGGTCATTTTGTGATCCGCCGCCCACAATGTGGATGACGTCCACCGTTTTTCCGGAAAGCTCCTGCGCCTGCGCAACCGTTGTGGCGTAGGCAGCTGCCAAGCTGTCCATAATGCAACGTACGACGGCGGCTGGCCGGGTTGCCAGCGTCCCTCCCGTTGCGCTGACCGCGGCACGGATACGCTCTGGCATGTTTCCGGGAGCAATAAAGTCCTCGGAATCCACATCGATAAGCGGCCCCCCGGTTAGCTCGGCAGCCGCAGCAGCCAGTAGCCCAGGGAGGGACAGCGTGGCGAGCGAATCGCTGGACGCCGGGGTCCCGGCGTCGTGCTTATTGCCTTGCAGAGCGTCCTGTTCCCAAGTGCGCATTGACTCGCTCAGCAGCCACAGTCCGCCCACATTGCGCAGGTAGCGGGTGGTGCCGTCCACACCGCGCTCGTTAGTGAAATTCGGGGCTGCGGCGGGAACGGCGGCCACGGCGGAGGCGGTGTCGTGCGAGCCGACGGCCCCAACGTGGTCTCCGGAGGTCCGGTGCTCGCTGCAATGGGCGGTCTGAGGATCCGGCCGGTGGCGCCGATCCACCGGTTGTGGCTTCCAGAAATTTTCACGCTGCGGGCCGTGGGTTACTTCGCGCCTACAAGCCTTCGGCTTGTGGATGGCCAGCGAGAGCGAACTCAACCAAGTCCGCGCCTGAGACTGGCGGCCGAGCACAAACAGAGCGGGGCGGGACAAGTCACCACAAAGATGCCCCATCCCGCCCCGCTATGGGCAAGCTATGAAAAGTTAGGTCCTAGATCAGGCCCTGTGCCAGCATGGCGTCGGCAACCTTGACGAAGCCGGCAATGTTGGCGCCAACCACGTAGTTACCCGGAGAGCCGTAGGTGTCTGCGGTCTCGGCGCAACGGTCATGAATGCCGATCATGATCTGGTGCAGGCGCTCTTCCGTGTGCTCGAACGTCCATGCGTCGCGGCTGGCGTTCTGCTGCATTTCCAGAGCGGAGGTGGCCACGCCACCGGCGTTGGCTGCCTTGCCCGGAGCGAACAGGATGCCAGCTTCCTGGAAGACGGCAACGGCACCACTGGTGGAAGGCATGTTGGCGCCTTCAGCAACGGCGAAGAGGCCATTCTTCACCATGCGGGTTGCAGCCTCGGTGTTGAGTTCGTTCTGCGTGGCACAGGGAAGGGCAACGGAGGCGTTGACGTCCCAGACAGAACCGCCCTCAACGTAGCTAACCGAGGAACCGCGGCGCACTGCGTATTCCTTCAGGCGTCCACGCTCTTTTTCCTTGATCTGGCGCAGGAGGGGAACGTCAATACCGTTCTCGTCCACAATGTAGCCGGAGGAATCCGAGCAAGCCACAACCTTGGCACCGAGCTGCTGAGCCTTCGCGATGGCGAAAGTTGCAACGTTGCCGGAACCTGAAACGACTACGCGCTGCCCATCGAGGGAGGTGCCGCGAGTCTTCAGCATTTCCTGGGTGAACATAACGGTGCCGAAGCCGGTGGCTTCCGGACGCACCAAGGAGCCACCCCAGCCGATGCCCTTACCGGTCAAAACGCCGGACTCGTAGCGGTTGGTGATGCGCTTGTACTGGCCGAAGAGGTAGCCGATTTCGCGACCGCCAACACCAATATCGCCTGCGGGAACGTCGGTGTACTCGCCGATGTGGCGGTACAGCTCGGTCATGAAGCTCTGGCAGAAGCGCATAACTTCCCCGTCGGACTTGCCGCGCGGGTCAAAGTCGGAACCGCCCTTGCCGCCGCCGATGGGCATACCCGTCAAGGCGTTCTTGAAGATCTGCTCGAAACCGAGGAACTTCACAATGCCCAAGTACACGGAAGGGTGGAAGCGCAGGCCGCCCTTGTACGGGCCAAGTGCCGAGTTGAACTCCACGCGGAAGCCACGGTTGATCTGCACACGGCCAGCATCATCCATCCACGGCACGCGGAAGATGATCTGACGCTCAGGCTCGCACAAACGCTGCAGCACGGCTGCGTCGACGAATTCTGGATGTTTATCCAAAACTGGGCCAAGGCTTTCGAAAACTTCCAAAACAGCCTGGTGGAATTCTTTTTCGCCGGGGTTACGAGCTAAAACTTGCTCCCGGATGGCTTCGAGCCTGGTATCCATGAGTCTCCTGAAAAGGGTGAGGCACCGTCGCGCGGCGCATAAATATGCTCTCTGGCCATTTTCCAGTCATGCCAGCACATACGCCAATTCTTCTCACAGTTCAGTCATTTATGCGTGATCTTGCGGATTATGGCGGAGCAAGACATTCTGCTGCGGCGCTGCGGCGCTTTAATGATCTGTTAGTTTTTGCGCCGTTTAAACGTGGGCAACGCTGGCAAGTTGGACAGCAAGTCAGCCGCCTTGTTCGCAGCCCTGCCTACGCTACGGCTGAATTGTCCTGGCGCGCCGCCGTCGTTCTCATTCGCCTGAACAACGCCGGACTGCACACTGCCAAACGGCACAACCTCGGCAGGCTTACTTGGGGCCGAGGGAGTCTGCGCCGCCGGAGTTTCTGGAACTGCGGGAGCCGAACCGTTCGATGCCGGCTCGGCGGAAACTTTCACTGCCTCAGTACGAACAGGTACAGCTGTCTCACCGCTAATAGGATCCGAAGCGGCCGTGCTCGGCGCCATGGACACTGGCGCTACAACCAGCGGAGCCGCAGCAACCTCGCGATGCTTAGCAGGCCGGGACGCGACAGCTGAAGAATCTACGGCTGGCGCCGCAACAGCGGCACCGTTGCGGGCAACCAAAAGTGTAGCGGCACCAGTGGTGGCACCAGTGGTGGCACCGGCCCCGAGGGACTGCAGCCACGTGGACACCAGGGCAAGCGGCTCAGTGTTAATGCCGTAGTAACGCTTCTGCCCCTGAGCACGCATGGACACCACACCGGCTTCACGAAGTACTCGCAAATGCTTGGAGACAGTTGGCTGGGAAACCCCGAGCTCGTCCACAAGCTGCCCCACCGATTTACTCTCTTGAGCAAGGGCTTCCAAAAGATCTCGGCGGGTGCTTTCGGCGATCACCGCAAAGACTTTTTCAACAACCATTCCACTACCCTAGCGACATATGCCCGTCACAGCATCTTGAGGGGCCCCGTCTGAGCAAAAAAGTTGCGGTGGGCTGCCCTGCAACTCTGAGAAATTCCTCTTTCAGCGGTGATGTTCCGCCAAAGCTTGGGTCAACGCTGAATATCCGACGGCGGTGGGGTGAAGTAGTTCTTGTGCCTGAGATTGGTTGCTAGCGGCCTCGAGCAAGCTTGTCGTTCCCGCGGAATGTACCCAAGGATCTGGTGAGCAGACGCTGTGACCATCGAGCACTGTCTCGGTGCCTGCAATAAAGGTCAGACGGGCAGCTTCTGGAAGTCCCTCATTGGCCTGCTCAACCGACCGCTGGATTTGGCTATTAAGTGAGGCCACAACTAACCCGCCAAAGATTCGCTCGGATTCCGCGATCCGCCCGCAATCGTCCCGGCCATGGAGCAGATCCGGGTAGGCCGGGATCCAAATCTGTCCAGCCACAGCCTTCCGGAGATCGCGGTACAGCTGCACAAGGGCCGGTCCCAAGCCAGTAATTCTCGTCTGCGTTCCCGCAGCGAGGTCTGCATCCAGTGAACAATCTGCAACCGCCACGACGCACTGGTCCAGGAGCATTGGGAAGCCAATATCGTTCGCGCCGACAATGACCAAGGTCACATCTGGGGCGGCGGCATGTAAGCTCTCCAGCTGCGCCGCGGGGGGATTTTCCGTCCACTCACTGGGCGGCTGGGCGTGATAGAAATTGGCGATCTTGGCACGGGAACACGCCATGTTCAACACATTTTCCCGGCCGAACATGGCCAGGCCCAGGCCTCTGGCGCTGCGGTGGCAGCGGTCGTTGCGAAGGTCGGTCCCGGCCAGGTAGCGCCGGCCGCCTTCGCCTGAGGCAATGGAGTCGCCAGCTAACGCCAATACGGCACCCTCCGCCAGCCCCCAGCCCGCGAGTGACGCGGCGTCAGGCCCCTCGCGCCCGGTGGTAGGCCCTGGTGTGAGAGCTTCTGAAGTGCCAGGTTCAGGAGCCGCCGCGAGCACCTTGTTCCGCGCCGCGTGACTGGCAGTTCCCCCGTCGCCGGAGACCGCCACAATGAAAATTGCGCACAGCAGCAACAAAGCTGCCGTGCGCAATTTGTTGATCATCGTTTCTGCAATGCCTCTGCAACACCAGGACCGTTGATCCCAGCCAGCCATTCCAACAGTTGCGGGTATGCGGCCGGATTTCCGGCAATCGCTGCATGCAGCCCCGGTTCGGTCGCCGCAAGCTCGTGCAGGCGGGTAGGGCTGGTGGCGGGGTTCGCCGCCTCCGCCGCCAGCGGATGCACAACCGGCGATTCCGCAAGCTCCGGCGCAGCAACAGGCCGCTGGACTGACACCGTCTCACCAATGGAATCCGCCACGGCCGCCTGCAAGGCTTCCAGCGATGTGGATGCCTGCTGGTAAATGGTGGGCTGCGCAGCCGTCGACTGTACCGCCAGCCAGTCCCGTAGCCCCTGGTAAGTGGCCGGATTGCTGTTCAGTGCCGCATGGGTCTGCGGATACTGAACAGCCAATTCCTGCAGGCGGATTGGTGCTGTCGCCGGATTTGCTGCCTCGGCGAGCAACGCAGCCATCACCGAGTCACCCTGAGTCGGCTCCGCAACAACTTCCCGGCGCACCACATTGGTGACGGAACTGTCAGCTTCCTCCCCCAACGCGTCGAAAGTTTCCTTTGCGGGCTCCGCTTTCTTGGCAAGCTCGGTTTCCTGGGCAGCTTCCGCTGCGGGAAGTTCGACGGCGGCCGGCAGGGTTCCCTGCGCTGCCAACCAATCGCTCAGGCCGGGATAGACCGCCGGGTGGACAGCGATGGCGGCATGAGTCTGCGGGAATGACGCGGCCAGCTCGTACAACCGGGCTGGCGAGGTAGCCGGATGGGCGGCTTCGGCTAGGATCTGGTCCATATTCACAGCCTGAGCGCCCTGACTATGGGGCGGGACGCCCTGCTGGGCCGCCGCGACGGGTGCCTGCGGGAATTGCTGACCGGGCACCTGCTGGTGGTAGGCCGCTTGGGCCGGGGATCCGCCGTCGAAGCTGAATCCTGTGGGGACGGCTGCCGAGGACGGCAACGTGCCAAAGTGCTCACGCATGGCCTTAGGCGCCCAGAGAATGACCCCGATGGCGACGGGGAGCACGAAGGCCAAGACCACGGCCGGGGCCATGAGGGTCCATGTGGGGGTGTTTCCGCCAATGATCATCAGGACCAGGTAGAGGACGAACAGCAAGCCCGCGTACGCAGTTCCCAGCTGTTGGCCCTGCTTGGTGCCATTCTTCAAGGCAGTCGCAGTAATGAAGAATCCGGCTATAGCCACCACCGAGAACACCAGGGTCAAAACCCACGGGACGGCGCTTTCGTTGTAATAGTAGCGCGAGGCGGCATCGCCCATGAGTACGCGGATCAAGTTCACCAAGGACACCGCGGCCATGACCGCCGCTCCCGCCAGTACCAGCTTCATGGCGGCCATGGCCACGGACTGCCACTTCTGCAACGCTGGTTCCGTGGTGACCAGGCGGCCCAATGAAGGAGCCGCGGCAATGGCACCAAAGGCCATCCAGAAAACAGCCGTAAATACTGGTGAGGAGCCGTAAAAGCTCGCAGAAACCCGTGCGGGGGCACCCATGGCAATGAAACCAAGGAGCAGCCCGGCCAAGCCGATGCCCACGCCCACGAATCGCCAGGTCTGGCTCTTCTGCAGGATCTTCAGTGCCACGACAACGAACAATGCCGGGGTGATAATTCCCAACAACACGATGGAAACTATGTACAAGGGAGGAATCGCTGAGCCCGAGTTGGCAACAAGAAGCTTCACAATCTGGATCAGCGTGGTCAAGACGACAATGCCGGTCAGGGCCAGGAGCGCATACAGCCAGCGCTTGTCCCTGCCGGCGTCCGCCTGCGCGTCGCCTAATTCAGCCTGGCGCGGCGTGGCTGCCAGCAATGCACCTGCCAGGCCGAAGGCCAGCGCCGTACCAAGTACCCGTGTGCTCAACATTTCCATGATCAGGTAGACCAAGAAGACCACCAGGAACGGGACGTTGGCCAGCAGCCGCACGTCCTGCATTTTGCGGTAATTCCATGACGGTCCAAAGACGCCTGCACGCCACACATACGTCAGACCGAGCGAGAGCATACTGACTATGGTCACCAGCAGCACGTCGATGCGCCCCGCCGCCAGCCCGTTGGCATCGCCATAGACGTTCGCCGAGACACGCCACGGCAGGAACAACGAGATGATCAGCAAGGTTAGCGCGATCGCATCCATGGCATAATCGCGCACCGTAATGGCAGCAAAGGGGCTCTTCGCCGGCGCTCCGCCTGCCGGAGCCGCAAACTGCTGCGGCATGGACTGCTGGGGCGCAAGTTGCTGGGGCTGGGCGGGATACCCCTGACCCGGGTGGGGATTCTGGACGGGCGCCCCTGGCACTGTGCCGGGGTAGCCCTGTGGGCCGGATTGTTCCGGTGTTGGATAAGTCATTTGTCAGCTCCTAGGTGTTGGCCGTGAGGCCGACTACTTTTTCACGAATTCAAGCTCATAGCGGGCACGCGCATCAAATCCAGCCAACGGCCGGGCCACGTTCTGATCCTGCTGTTCACCGACGGAGACGCTCAGATTTACCAGACCATTCTTGGCGGGCAGCACGATCACATGCTCGACGCCGTCCCCCACGGGGACGGTTTGCTTCTTTCCATCGATCTCAACCACATAGTTTTTGAAGGCGCTGCCGTCGACGCCGGACATCACCAGCTTGTCAGTGGTGCCCTTAGGGATGTCCAGCTCAAGCATTTCGCTGCCGTCGTTGTAGCTAGTCAATGAACCATTGTATTTAGCGGTGGAGTGCTCGATGGTGGCTGGTTCCACGTACGTTGCGGGCGTCACCGAAGCCGAGTACGTGACCTTATTTCCCTCCGCGTCGAAAAGTTCCTGCCACTCGTCGGCGGCAAACAGGACTACCACATAGCTCCCCGGTTTCAACTCAAAGTAGCTGCTGTGCGAAGAGTAGGACGATGAGGATGAGGAATGGGTCTCGTCCTGCAGGTCTGCCGAGTAAACCGACGCGGAAACACCAGAATCCCCACCACCAAGAATCACATTCTGGGCCGTATCAATCTCCAGAGTCCGCACCGCGTAGCCAGCCGAGTTAAAAGCAACATCCTCAGCCTTGCCCACCGTCATAGCACCGCTGGGTGCGTCTGTGCGATCGAGGCGCAGCAACGCCAGGGCTTGCTCCTTTGTCAAGGAATTAAGCCAGGAAATGGCCATATCAGTGGCTGTATCCAACACACTGACCTTCCACTTCCCATCTTCCTTGACAGTGGTCAGCCCAAACTTGCCATCAACCGTAAACAGCGACATCGGGTTCGCCGAGGGCGAGCTGTAGTTCTTGGCATAGCCCGAGCCATTGTGGCAGGTCTTATCTCCCTCAGGATCGGAGAAACAAGAATCGCTGATAGACACCGTGTCGCCGTCAACACTCAAGGAAACATTCTCCACGAACGTCAACGCACGGTTTCCATCCTGCGGGCCCTGCGTAAAGCTCGAAGCGCCCAGCTTGACCTTCTGCGAACTGCCACCAGCACCTGAGGAATTCCACAAATCCGCATACATGTAAAACGCTGCCGCCTCATCTTTCACCAACGACGGCGCCAACAAGGCAGGGTCCGCCCCGTTAACCGCGGAGACAGCATTCCGCACAGCTGCACTGGCAGCTTCCTGCGGAGAATCGCCTCCCGCCGGGAACTTATCCGGGACCGCTCCCTTGGCAACCATGCCCGAGCTATCCTCGGCCATCATGCTGCCTAATTCCAAGGCACTGAGCATGGGACTCAAGTACCAACGCCCGTCCGTTTTGGCCGCAATCAACACCAGGCCGTCCTCGTTGGGCCCCAGATCGGGAATGAGGACAGTGTTTTCAATGACGTCTGTCTTGTCTGCGGCATCCAACGCAGAGCGCAATGCACCCTTAGTCTGATCCGGGTGAATCACAGTGTGCACTTCACCGGAATTGAAGCTGAGCTGTGCAAAGTCTGCCGAAATTTCTGTGACGACAGGAGTCACCCCGGAAACCGTAATCTCAACACCATCAAGCACAAATTTCCCGGAATCTGCAGCTTCTGAAACCTCAGGAGAAACCTTTTTCAAGGCCTCTGCAATACCGAATTCCTTAAACTTGTCCACCACAACCGTCTGCAGTCGCATGACCGAATCCCGTTCATGGGGAGCGATAGTGGTGAAGAGCCCCACTATGTCCTTGTTATTTACAGACTCGATCAGCTTGATCCCAGCGGCTTCCGGCGACTTCTCGCCACCACGGATGATGTCCTTGACAATGAACAGCGCCACCATGGCAGCCACCAGCACCAGAATCACAGCGGAGCCAATAATGACCAGCTTTTTCGACGGACGCCAACCCTTAGCCTTGGGCCCGGGGCTGCCCGGGGCACCCGGTGCGCTTCCGCCTCCTGCAGGGCCACCCGGCAGACTGCCACCGAATCCTGGCGGCGGCGGTGGCGGAGCACCCGGTACGCCAATGGCTGGCAACGCTTCTATATTCTGTTCTGACACGAGACTACATCCCCCAATTTGAAACAACATCAACATTCACCAGCGGCGCCGGTGAACAGCAAAAAATCTAAATCCCCCGGAAGGGAAACTACTCCCGGTTTTCAGGCAGCCGGACCAGGCGCAACCACGCTGCGCCAAGATACAGGGCACCGAGCACTACCAATGCGCCAACAGCGACGGCCGTCCGCTCGAGCGAATGAGTCCATAACCAATCGTCATCCGCAGCAGCCACCAATGTGGTCAAATCGATGGACTGTGCCCCCATGGCGAATCCCCATCTTGTGGGTGAGAACCAGGCGAGCTGTTCCAGCCCGGCCCGGCCCGTGACCGGGATCAACCCGCCCGCCAGCACTAGCTGAGCCATGGCGGTGATCACCAGGAACGGCATAACCTGTTCGGCTGACTGCACCCATGCGGACATGGCCAGACCCAAGTACGCGCAAACACAAGCTGTTAGCGCTATGGCAACGAAGATCTCCACACCTGGCAGCCCCCACAACAAGTAATGTTCTGGGGCCGGTTTGCCGGCCAGCACAATAACCGTCATGACCAAGGCTTGAAGCAGGGAGATAGCGGTATAAACCACGGCCTTAGCGAGCAGATACGGCCCTGGTCTGAGCCCCACGGCCTTTTCCCGCCGGAAAATCTCCCGCTCCGTGACCAGGTCCTTGGCAGAAAGTGCCATGCCCATGAAGGCGGCACCAAACACCAACACCACCAACAACTGGTTGGGCTCTCCTGGATCCTCAAGATCTGGGACGCCAAAGCCCTGGCTGCCCGGGACCACCAGGGCCAGGACCCCCAGCACCAGTGGCAGCAGGCTCAAAAAGGCGAAGTAGCCCTTATCTGCCCACAGCAGCCGCAGCTGCCGAGCCATGATGGCCCGGAACTGCCGTCCTCTGGAGCTGGCGCCTGCAGTCTTGGCCGTTGTCCCGAACCCGGACGCGGCAACACCACGAGGCCTGTCATTGCCGTTTCCGGAACGGGCAGCTAATCGTGGTGTGCTGGCCCGGAACCGGGCATAAAGTTCCTGCGGCCAGTCAGATGCCTGCTTGAATACGCCAGCCCAATTGGCGGCTTGAAAATCCGAGAGGATGCTCCCTGGCCGACCAAAATAGGCTGTGACTCCGCCCTTGGCCAACAGCAACACCTTGTCGCAGACATCCAGATTGGCCACATTGTGCGTCACCACAACCACCACGCGCCCGGCATTCGCCAGCAACCGCAAGGTATCCATGACTTGTTTGTCCATGGCCGGATCCAGCCCTGAAGTTGGCTCGTCCAAAATCAGCAGGGCCGGTTCGGTCAGCAGCTCCATCGCTACGGAGGCGCGTTTACGCTGCCCGCCGGAAAGCTTGCTGACCTTGGTGTCGGCTTGTTCCTGCAGGTCCAGCTGGTCCAGCACCCGGGAGATCTGCGCCTGGCGTTCAGCCCTGCTGGTATCGGCAGGCAGCCTCAGCCTGGACGAGTATTCCAGGGCGGCACGGATAGTCAGGGACTTGTGGAGAATGTCATCCTGCGGCACAAATCCGATGCGGGTGCGCAGCGCGGCATGGTTTTCCACAATGTCCTGGTGGTCAAAGTACACCGAGCCCGACGACGGCGCCTTGGCCCCGGTCAGCACGTTCATCAGGGTGGACTTTCCCGCTCCGGAAGGCCCAATAACGGCCACCAGCTGCCCGTGCCGGGCTTCGAATTCCACATCACTGAGAAGTGCCTTGTTGCCTCGCCCGTCCTTGACGGTGAAACCCACCGCTTCGAGCCGCAGGCCTTGCTCGTCCTGCACCGGGAACAGCGCAACGGCAGCACCATCCCACCCAATTTCGAGGTCGGTGTTGCCCACGGTGAGCCTGTCACCCTGCCATACTTCTGCCGCACCCAGCACCCGTATGCCGTTGACAAAGGTGCCGTTCAGGCTTGCCAGATCCGTAATAACAAGGCGGTTCGGGGAAACATGCAGCTCAGCATGATTCCGCGAGGCCAACACATCGCCAACCACCACCGCATTTTCCAGACCGCGGCCCACCCCTAGGGCGTATTCGGGCCCACGCGGCAAGGAATATCCGGTCTTGGACGGCAGTAAAGTTGCGGCTTGCTCGGGAAGGTGCGGCAACAGTTTAAGGGAAGGGGCGCCGCCGTCCGGGTCGCCCAGGAAAATCAGGGTTTCGCGGTCAATCCTGCCCTGAGACACCCGCTGTCCACCCAGCCACAGGCCACCGGCACTGTTTTCATCCTGAAGCCACCAGCCCCCGTCGGGCCCTTCAATAAAGGAAAGGGACGCGTGAATGCGTGAAACATCGGGGCTGGACACCAGGATGTCAGCATCGGCGCCACGCCCAATAACCGTTTGCCGCCCCGGAAGGAGGTTCCAGGACCGCAGCCCGATCGTCACGTGCAGAACGGTTCCAGCAGCTGCCGTCACGGAGCGGGGCTCTCGACGGGAACCTTGCCGGGGATGCCCTGCAGCTTGGCATCGCCCAGGGCCAGCTCCGTGCTGCCTGAGTAGTCGTCCTTGGCGCAGGTGGTTTCCTGCCATTGGATCTTCATGCGCAGCACGCCACTCATGTCAGCCGTCACCGCAAAGGGCTTGCCGTAGGTGATGGTTTGGGTGGAAACCTGGCGGCCGTCGGCAAAAACCTCCAGCAGCACCACGGCGGCGCTGTCGCTGGCATCGTCAACAATGCCGGCGGTTGCCGTAAATGACTCGTAGTTCCGGCCCAGGTTGTACTCTACGGTTGCTCCGGAAGAGCCGGAGCAGAGCCGCGACGCGACTGCGTGGGGGTAGCTCTGACCGGAAATCAGGACGGCTCCGGAATCACTCCACCCGCCGGCCACGGGCTTCAGATCGTCAAGGTAGGAGATGACAGCGGAGCGCGCCACCGTCAGCTCAACTTCGGAGGGGGTGAACCAGCCGGCCTCCGGAATCTGGGACAGCACCGTGCCGTCGGGAACCGAGGTGTCGTACTTGTCCACAATCAGAGTGGTGACTCGTTCGCCTTCAGCCGTGGTGAGCGTGGCGATCGCCTGCTGCGCCTCGGACACGGTCTTGCCGGTGTAGTCGGGCAGATCATCTAGAGCCGGGGTAGCTTCGCCGCTAGCTTCGGCGCTCACTTCCGGGGTTACGTCCTGGGTTGCTTCCGGGGCATTATCTGCACTCGGAGCAGCAGTGGATGGGTCCGCGGGCAGGACCTTGGCCTCGTTACTTCCTTTGTCGGCACCCAGCAGGTTCACGGCCACCAGGGAGCCGCCGCCTAGCAGAAGCACGGCAAGTAAGGACAGTAGGAGGGTCCACTTGCCCTTACCTGACTTTTTGCCTGCTGCAGAGGGTTCCGGGCTGCGCGGCGCGGAGAAGGCGACAGCCGGAGGGGCGGGCGGGAACGACATACTCTGCTGGGGTCCGGAAGTGTTCATCCCGGCTTGTGGCAGGGACGTTAGATCGTCGGTACCGCCAGTGGGGATACCAAGAGGGAAGGCCACGGCCTGAGTGGCCTGGGTTTCGAGACTCGGGAGCGGGGCTGGCGGCTCCGTCAGCCGGGGCGCGGGCGGGTAGCTCTGTAACGACGGTGCCAAGGCATCCAGGATGGTGGCCACTTGACGGGCGCTGGGCGGGCGCTGGGCGGGATTTTTGGCCAGCAGCCAGCTGATCAAATCCCACAGTTCATCGGGGATGCCCGCCGGCCGGCCCGGGCTGACGGAGCTGTGCCGCCGCAGCACAGCCATGACCGATCCGCCAGCGAAGGGGGTGATCCCGGAAGCCAGCTCATACAGCACTATGCCCAATGCATACAGGTCAGAGGCGGCGGTGATGGTACCGCCCTCGCTGGCTTCAGGAGCAATATACTGCGGCGTCCCCACCAGCATGGTGCTGCGGGCACGTTCGGCATCAACAAGGGAGGAGACACCAAAATCGGTGACCTTGGGCACCAGAACACCATCAATCGTGGAAATCAGGATGTTCTCGGGCTTGATGTCCCGGTGAATGATGTTGGCTTCATGGACTATGGCGAGTCCATTGGCGATCCCGGCACCGATATGACAAACCTGGGCAGGTGTCAGCGTTCCGTACCGGTTCAGGTGCGCCCGCAGGTCGGCACCCTCCACGAGTTCCATGGCGATGGCCAGCGTCTGCCCTTCAACCACAAGATCCACAACCCTCACCAGGTTGGGTCCACTGACCGACAGCAGGATGCTGCGTTCCTGAACAAAACGGGCGACTACTTGGGGGTCCCCTGCCATGTCAGGGTGCAGCAGCTTAAAGGCAAGCTCTTTGCCGGCATCGTCATGGCCGCGAAAAACCTCGCCCATGGCGCCGCGCCCTATGCTCTCCTGCAGAATGTACTTGCTACCCAGCTGCCGTGCCAATAGGAACTCCCCCAAGTGTGAATTCTTTGGCATGCCCATAAGGCGAAGGCCTGAACCTCACGCGCACTCCAAAACGAAAGACTTTATAGCGGAATCCAAGAAGAGGTCCGCAGCGCCGGACGAGCCAGCTTTCTTATCATAGGCGACTGGGAACTTTCACTGACCCAATGCAGCGACTGCTAGCTGCCGAAAAGTTGCTCCTAATCGAACCAAGGGTCCAGTCCGTACAGCGGGAAAACGGATTTCCGAGTCGCCATGACTGTCCGATCCAGCGCATCGGAGGGGTTGTAGCCCACTTCCCAGGAGCGCCACCAGGTATCCGCGTCCTCGCCCATCAGCAGCGGTGCCACCATGCCGTATTTTTCCGCCACATACGCCCGCCACGTCTCCGGCACAGGTGTGCGCAGCGGCACCGGCCGCCCGGCCACGATTGCCATGAGGTGACTCCACACTCGCGGCACCACGGAGACAATGTTGTAGCCGCCGCCGCCTGTCGCGATCCAGCGCCCCCCGCACACCTTGTCAGCGAGTGCCGCAATGCTCAGCGCCGCCTCCCTTTGCCCGTCCACGGAGGTGTTCAGGTGGGTCAGCTCGTCGTCGCGGTGCGAGTCACAGCCGTGCTGGCTGACAATAACCTCTGGTGCGAAGGCTTCCACCAATTGAGGCACGACGGCGTGGAAGGCCCTGAGCCAACCGGCATCTGAGGTGCCAGCTGGCAAAGAGACGTTGACAGCGGAGCCTGTTGCGTTGGGCCCACCAATGTCGTTGGCGAACCCGGTTCCGGGGAAAAGCGTCAGCCCTGTTTCGTGCAGGGAGATGGTCAGTACCCGGGGGTCGTCCCAAAAGATGCGTTCGGTGCCGTCGCCGTGGTGCGCGTCAATGTCAATGTAAGCCACCTTGGAAACACCAGAATCCAGCAGCTTCTGGATGGACAGGGCGGTGTCGTTGTAGATGCAGAAGCCGCTGGCCTTGCCGGCAAAGGCGTGGTGCATGCCGCCGCCAAAGTTGACAGCCCGCGGCACCGCGCCACTGATGAGGGCGTTTGCCGCCACCAGCGAGCCGCCGGCGAGCCGGGCGCTGGCCTCGTGGATGCCAGCGAAGACGGGGTCGTCCTCCGTGCCGAGCCCCCGGTCGGGATCGCTGAGGGTCGGATCGTCACCCACCCGGCGCACAGCAGCGACGTAGTCGCGGGTGTGCACCGTGGCAAGCTCGTCGTCGGAGGCCACATAGGACTCCACAAGGCCCACCTGCGGCAGATCGAAGATTCCCAGCTCGCGTGCCAGTGACGATGTGAGGTCAAGGCGCTTGGGCGACATGGGATGATTGGGGCCAAAATTGTACGCAGACATGGCCGCATCGCAGACTATGCTTGTCGGGACGGCCGCTGGCCCGGAGCTGGCAAATGATGACATCCATCACAGGCTATCGAAGTTTCGGCGCAAAACGTGTATCCGTAGCTTGTTGAGTGATTGTTGGCAAGATTTTATGGCAGGAGGGGAAGCACCGCGTTGGCCGTTAAAACCGCACTTCCCCAATGGCTACCGAGCTGGCCGCTCAGAGTTGTAGTGAGTGTCCGCGACTTCGTGGACCGAGTCGCCAACAGCTCCCCCGCCAGACTTGCTTTGATCGTCTTTGCTCTGGTCATTCTCGCCTTCACCTTGACGTTGAGCCTGCCCGCGGCGGCCCGCGACGGGCAAGCCACAGCGTTCCACGATGCCCTCTTCACTGCGGTTTCGGCTGTCTGCGTGACTGGACTAACCACCGTTTCCACGGCGTTGCACTGGTCCTTTTTCGGCCAGTTGATCATCTTGATCGGCATCTTCGTAGGCGGTTTGGGCATCCTGACGCTGGCCTCTTTGATGTCCCTGATGGTGAGCAAGCGCCTGGGTGTGCGCGGCAAACTCATTGCCCAGGAGGCCATGAACGCCGGGCGCTTGGGCGAGGTAGGTACGCTGCTGCGGATCGTCATCAGCACCTCCGTGGCCATTGAAGTCCTCCTGGCCCTGGCATTGGCGCCCCGCTTCCTGATCTTGGGCGAATCCGTTCCGCAAGCCATCTGGCATGCGACGTTTTACTCCATCTCCTCCTTTAATAACGCCGGTTTCACGCCTCACTCCGACGGCGTTGTCCCCTACGAAGCGGATCTGTGGATTCTGACACCGCTCATGATTGGCGGGTTCATCGGCAGCCTCGGCTTCCCGGTACTGATGGTGCTACTGGCCACCGGTTTCCGCTTCAAGAAGTGGACCTTGCACGCCAAGCTCACCATTCAGGTCTCACTCCTGCTGCTCGTGGCAGGCACCATTTTGTGGGGTGCCATGGAATGGACCAACCCGGACACCATTGGTGGCATGAGCGTGGGAGACAAGATCACGCACTCGCTCTTTGCCTCCGTCATGACCCGATCTCTGGGTTTCAACTTGGTGGACATGAACGCCATGCACTCCCCCACCATGTTGCTCACGGATGCTTTGATGTTCGTGGGTGGCGGCTCCGCCTCCACGGCCGGCGGTATCAAGGTCACCACTCTCGCTGTCATGTTCCTGGCCATTGTGGCCGAGGCTCGTGGCGATAACGACGTGAAAATCTACGGCCGCACCATCCCCCAAGGCACCATGCGGGTGGCCATTTCCGTGATCATGATGGGCGCCACGCTCGTCATGATCGCCTGCGGATTGTTGCTCGCCATCTCGGGACAGAGCCTAGACAGGGTGCTTTTTGAAACCATCTCGGCCTTTGCCACCGTGGGACTGAGCACGGGGCTCAGTGCCGAGCTCCCGCCGTCGGGCGTCTATATCCTCAGCGCCATGATGTTCTTTGGCCGCGTCGGATCCATCACCCTTGCTGCGGCCCTGGCCCTGCGCCAACGCCGTCAGCTGTTCCACTATCCGGAAGAGAGGCCCATCATTGGCTGAGAAAATAGACTCCAGCAACCGCCCGCCACACAATGCCCCCGTGCTGGTCATTGGGCTGGGCCGCTTCGGCGCCGCCACAGCGCACCAGCTGGTTAAACAGGGCAGGGAGGTGCTCGCCATTGAGCGCGATCCCGCCCTAGTGCAGAAGTGGGCCGGCGTGCTCACCCACGTGGTCGAGGCCGACGCCACCAACATTGACGCCCTGCGCCAACTCGGGGCACAGGACTTCAGCTCCGCCGTGGTGGGTGTGGGTACCTCGATCGAATCCAGCGTGCTCATCACGGTAAACCTGGTGGATTTGGGCATCGCGCACCTGTGGGTCAAGGCGATCACGCAGTCGCACGGCAAGATCCTGACCCGCATTGGCGCCAACCACGTCATCTACCCTGAGGCCGACGCTGGTGTCCGCGCCGCGCACCTGGTGGGCGGGCGCATGCTTGACTTCATCGAATTCGACGACGATTTTGCCATCGTGAAAATGTACCCGCCGAAGGAAACTCAGGGCTTCACGCTGGAGGAATCCAAAGTGCGCTCTAAGTACGGGGTGACTGTGGTGGGCGTGAAATCTCCCGGCGAGGACTTTACGTACGCCCAGCCGCACACGCGTGTCTCCAGCCGGGACATGCTGATCGTTTCCGGCTACGTTGATCTGCTGGAACGCTTCGCCTCGCGGCCCTAACCTCACGTTTTTGGCACGGCGTGCGTCTACTGGGCAGGAGGTGTTTTTCAATGATTAGGCATTCGGTTTTTGACTCGCCGTTGGGTCCCCTGACCGCTGTGGAGAACGACGCCGGCCTGGCGGCTGTGTACATGGCGGAACATAAGCGCCGCCCGGCTTGGGAGACGTTGGGTGAGCAGGTTACGGCGTCTGCCTCGCCTGTGCTGGCTGCGACGGCTGAACAGCTGGGCGAGTATTTTTCTCATGGACGGCGGGAGTTTTCGCTGCCGCTAGCCCCGGCGGGGAGCGATTTCCAGCACCGGGTCTGGGCTGCGCTGCGGGACATCCCGTACGGTGAGCTGCGCAGCTACGGTGCCCTGGCCGCGATGCTGGGCGATCCGTCCATGGCGCAAGCTGTGGGCTCGGCAAACGGCCGCAACCCCATCAGCATCATTGTGCCCTGCCACCGCGTGGTGGGCTCCGACGGCTCACTGACGGGTTACGCAGGCGGGCTCGAGCGCAAGCAGTTTTTGCTGGAGCTGGAGAACCCGTCCCGAACCCATACTGAGGCACTTTTCTAATGCCCGCTCCCAGCGACGCTGCTGCGGTAATTCCTGAACAGATCGGCAAAGCATTACCGCCTTTCGAGGTCCTCATCACCCATCATGGCGCCGCAGTATTGCGCGTGTGCCGTGCGCTGGTCGGCCCCGTGGATGCCGACGATGTCTGGCAGGAAACATTTTTGGCAGCCTTACGCGTCTACCCGAGCACCGGAATCATCCGCAATAGGGAGGCCTGGCTGGTAACGATCGCCCACAACAAGGCAATCGACCACCACCGGAAAGCGGCACGGCTTCCGTTACCCGCCAGCGGGCCGGGAGTTGGCGAGCACGCTCTGGACGAGCACACAGTGGGCGAACACGGCGTGGACGAGCACGGCATTGGCGGGACCGGGAGCGGCGGAGGGGACGTCGTCGTCCGTTCCGTGGAGGCAGGGGAAACGGCTGCTGCCGTGTGGACGGCGCTGGCCACCCTGGCACCAATGCAGCGTGAAGCTGTTGTTTATCATCACTTAGCCGGGCTGCGATATGCCGAGGTGGCAGGGATTTTGGGCAATTCCGAAGCAGCTGCGCGCAGGGCAGCTGCGGACGGCATGAGGGCGCTCCGGGCGCTGCTGGACCATGAAAGGACGCAGAAGCAATGAATACTCTGAAGGTAGCGCGGATGCTCGCCCCTATCGCTAATGGCGAGGATGCCGCGGTAGTGAATCTGGCCGCACGGTTCACAACCGTCGCATCGGCGCAGGGTCTCGTGGATGTTGCGTATCGGGTGATTGATTCACCCGTGGGGCCACTGTTGCTGGCGGGAACCGAGGCGGGTCTGGTGCGGGTGGCGTTCGCCGTTGAGGGACACGATTCCGTGCTGGAAGCCCTCTCCGCTGCCGTCAGCCCACGGATTATGCGCGCCCCGGCACGGCTGGATGCTGCGGCCCGGGAACTCGACGAGTATTTTCACGGGCGCCGGCAACGTTTCGATCTGCCGTTGGACTTCCGGCTGGCACAAGGGTTCAGGCGTGAGGTGCTGGACCATCTGCCGGAGATTGGCTACGGGCATACGGCCAGTTATGCGGCAGTGGCGGCCATGACGTCCAGTCCCCGGGCTGTGCGCGCAGTGGGGACAGCGTGCGCGCGCAATCCGCTCCCTCTTGTGGTGCCCTGTCACCGGGTAATCCGCTCCGATGGCAGCCAAGGAGCATACTTGGGCGGCGCGGAAGCAAAATCGCTACTGCTCGCTCTGGAAACCGGTGCGAAGTAGGCCCTATTACCGCCTCACCTCACACCACCCCACGTCGAGTCAGACGGAGAGCCGTTGAGGGAGACGCTGCGCTACGTCTCCCTCAACGGCTCTCCGTCTGACTCGGCGAAAATGCCCGGCGCAGCATTCATTTCTCTCGCGGCGCCAACGAGTTCTGACACCGGTTTCCCAGCTGCTCCGACGGTCATGAGGTCGACGAACGACGAACGACGCCAGCTGCGTCACTAAATCGGCGCAACGGCAACATCCACTGCGTCGACTTTGGGTTAAGGGTTTACCAAAACAGACGGCACCCTGCGAAAAGTCAGAAGCGCGCCGTCTACTCCGGCATGGGAGCGCCTAACGCGGCGACGGTGTCCTGAGCAAGACATTGGCACAGTCGATGGCCGGCGCGAACCCTGGTTGAGATGTGAGCCGCTCAACAGCCCCTCTTGCAGCAGGGGCGTTAGTTGCTGCCCAGCTCGTCGGTGATTTGGGCGGCACGGGCTGCGGCTGCCTTTGCTCCGGCCTCGATGATGCCGGGCAGACCCAGACGATCGAAGGTGGCAATCGCCTGCTCCGTTGTGCCGTTGGGACTGGTGACGGCCCGGCGCATTTGCGTGGCATCGGCACCGGGTTCTGCCAGCATGAGGCCAGCCCCTGCCACCGTTTCACGGGCCAGGACCTGAGCGATCGCCGGTTCCATTCCAAAGCTTTCGGCCGCTGCTGCCATCGCTTCAGCCAAGTAGAAAGCATAAGCCGGACCGGAACCGCTGATGGCCGACACCGCGTTCTGCTGATCTTCGGGAATGTCGATGACCACTCCGGAACCGGCGAAGACTTCATGAGCGATGGAGAGGTGGTGCTCGTCAACACTGCTCCCACCAGAAAGGGCCACCACGCCACGGCCTACCTGCAGAGGGGTGTTGGGCATGGAACGGATGACAGCTTGCCCGGGCTTCAGCGCAGCTTCAAGCTGAGCGAGAGATACGGCTGCGGCCACGCTGATGACCACTGCTTCAGCTTCCAGCGCATCGGCAATCTCCCGGCAGAGAGCCTGGATGCCAACAGGCTTGACGCCTAAGATGACCACACCGGCACCGACCACCGCTTGCGCATTGGCGTCTGCTTCTTCATTGGACGCCAGGGCCGTGACGCCGTGACGGGTGGCTAATTCATTGGCTCGTTCGGGGCGGCGGACCGTCACCACCACGGAAACTGGCGGCACACCGGAGGCTAACATTCCGGCAAGAATCGCTTCACCCATGGAACCGCAACCGAGAAATACAATCTTATTCGTCATGCCCCCATCTTTCTTTGCCGGGGCACAGCATGCAACTGCAGATGGCCCGCAGCCCTTAATGGCAAATGCACAGCTGGCGCCCGGGCTATTCTCAACCGACGCCCGTAATCTTTTAATTACCTCATAAGGGTGCGAGTGATGATCGGATTGGTCTTGTCCTGAAGACCAATCAAATCGCCGGAGATCTCGCCAGTGATTCCCCCCATCCACTGGTGAAGAACCTCCGGCGATTTCGCATTTAACCGACAAGTGAAGGTGTCGGCAAACCGGTCAGAGGCCTACGGCGTTGTTTGCCCCAGGTGCACCCGGGCGAATTCGAGAGTTTCTGCCAGCCACTCTTCGCGTTGGCCTGCACCCTTGGCCTTGCGGGTGGAAATTTCGGCGACCACTGCGCCGTCGAACCCGTTGTTGGCAATGTGCTGGAGCACCTCAACACATTCCTGAGTGCCATGCCCAGGAATGAGGTGCTGGTCCTTGGTGGAGGGCGAAATGCCGTCGGTCAGGTGAATGTGGCGCAGGCGGGAACCCAGCGCCTTGGCGGCATCCAAGCTCGAAGCCCCGGCGGATGCGGCATGGGAAAAGTCCCAGGTGACGTCCTTGTAGTCCTGATCAACGGGATCCCAGTGCGGCAAATAGGCCAACGCCTCGCGCCCACGAACTCGCCACGGATACATGTTTTCAACGGCTATGCGGATCCCGAAGGAATCGGCAATATCACGCACACCGTGCGAAAAAGTCTCGGCGTAATCGTTTTGCCAGCGGAAGGGCGGATGCACAACCACTACATCAGCCCCCACGTCCACAGCCATCTGGGCCGAGCGCTGAATCTTGTTCCAGGCACTGCCCCACACTTGTTGAGTGAGCAAAAGCGTGGGGGCATGGATGGCCACGATGGGCTGGGCATAACGCTCAGCGAGCCGGCTCAGGGCCGCCGAATCCTGACTGTCACCATTGTGCGTGACCAGAACCTCGACGCCGTCGTACCCAAGGTCCGCGGCCACCGCAAAACCGTCATGGACCGAGAGTGGAAAGACTGACGCCGTGGACAAGGCAACCGGAATATGGCGCGCAGGACCGGGCGTAGCCTGCGAGTCTTGGGTCTGGCCATGGACAGGACTGCCGCTGTGGTCGTGGCCGGGGTTGTGCGTGCTGTGATTCGTCATCTCCGCCTACTTCGTGTCCGAATTCTTCAGCCTAGCAACATGGGCAGGAGGATCCAGCGGACCGTCAAAAACCAGCTGATCGAGGCGGCGCAAGATCAGTCCCTCGCGCAGCGCCCAAGGGCTAATCTGCAATTTGGTGGCCTTGAACATCTCCAGCGCCGTCTGGGCTACCAGAGCCCCGGCCAGCACCTGCTGGGCACGCGCAGCTGAAACTCCCGGTAGGTGCAGCCTGTCTGCCGAGGACATCGCTGAGAGTCGCTGGGACCAAAGCCCCAGATCACTCAGGTGCAGTTCGCGGCGCACATAGGGCCCCATGGACGACGGCGCTGCCCCCGTAATGCGTGCCAGCGCCCGGAAGGTTTTGGAGGACCCTGTGACGAGGTTGGGAGCGCCAAGCTCCTTGGTTGCCGCGATGGGTTCCTTCAAGGTCGCCTTGATGTACTTGCGCAGTTCCTTGATGCTCTTGGCCGTGGGCGGGTCCTCGGCAAGCCATTCGCGGGTGAGCCGGCCAGCACCCAGCGGCACGGAATGCGCTAGATCAGGAAGTTCGTTGGAGCCTTGTGAAATTTCGAAGGAGCCACCACCGATGTCCAGGTTCAAGATGGTGCCAGCACCCCAACCATGCCAGCGACGCACAGCAAAGAATGTCATGGCTGACTCTTCTTCACCCGTCAATTCAGTGAGCCGAATAGTGGTTTCGTGCTGCACCCGGTCTAGAACTTGGGCGCCGTTGGTGGACTCTCTGATGGCGGAGGTACAAAAGGCGAGGAGATCTTTGACCTTGTGCTTGGCAGCGAATTCCCAAGCCTCAAGGATGAACTCAATGAGCTCATGCTGACCTTCGTCGGTAATGTTGCCCTCTGCATCAAGGTATTTCACTAGGCTTAGCGCCCGCTTGTGAGATGCGAACGGAACAGGATTGGCACCTGGGCGCGCATCAACGAGTAGCAAGTGGACTGTATTTGACCCGATGTCGAGCACGCCTAATCTCATAGCCCCATTATTGTCCTTCTACCCACAAAACACGCCAAAGGCCGCCCGGTGGCGAAGCAACAATTGCGTTGATTCGCCACCGGACGGCCTTATGGCTCCCCGAGGTGCGGTTTACTTGTGCAAACCCGTCCGTCGGCGGTTACTGAAGACCACTGCTGCACCCAGAAGGGTCATCAGCAAGGCTCCACCCCACAGCGCCATGGTGTTGGCACCCGTGCTGGCAAGGTCGCCGTTGGTCGCTGGGCTACTGGCCGGGTTGCTGCTGGCGGCCACAACCGTGAAGTTTGCCTCGACGGAGCGCTTGGACGTTTCCCCTGTCAGAGTCACAGTGTGCTTGCCGGCGGCAAAGTTGGCTGGCACCTTCCAGGTGAACGCCACGTTGCCGTCTTTGTCGGCCAGGCCCACGCCCAGGTCAACAGGCTCGCTGTGAACCGTTCCACGGACATTTTCCCCGGGCTGGAATCCGAATCCGGTGAAGGTCAGCGTCTGCCCCTGCTGGATCTCCTTGGACGACACCGCTGCACTTGCCGTCGTGCTGGCAGCCGGTTCTGTGATGGTCGACGTAGGTGCAACCGTCGCGTCTACCGTGGGTTCAACGGTGGGCTCCACTGAGGGCGTTGCCGTCGGATCGGTCGTCGGCGGCACAGTCGGATCCGTCGTTGGCGGAACAGTCGGGTCAGTCGTCGGGCCCGTCGTTGGCGGCACAGTCGGGTCAGTCGTCGGGCCCGTCGTCGGCGGCACAGTCGGGCCATTCGTCGGCGGCACAGTCGGGCCAGTCGTCGGGCCCGTCGTCGGGCCCGTCGTTGGCGGAACAGTCGGGTCAGTCGTCGGCGGCACCGTCGTCGGCGGCACAGTCGGATCTGTCGTCGGCGGCACAGTCGGCACCACGCCAGGAACCGCTGCATCGACAGTTAGCTCTGCCAAGGTGGTCCACGGCTGGCCGGCCTGCTCGGAAAGCGCCTTGACCGTCAGGAACTGTCCTGTGGCTGGAGCATCCAGCACCACTGTCTGCCATCCCTGCTCGTTCGCCAAATTACCTGCAGCAATCTTGGTACCAAGTTCGGCCTTGCTCTTGCTGAGGTAAAGCTCGTAGCCCTTGATGCGGCCATTGATGGCACCTGAGGACGAGCCCTGTCGCGGCAGCAGGTTGACGGCGCAGAGGTTCAGTTCCTTGCCCAGGTCCACCTGAATGGTGTGTGGCATGGGAACGTTGGCAGGGGTCCACGGAGTTCCCCAGAACGTATCGGGGTTACCATCAAGGGCGTTTGATCCGGGCGTGACTTCACCCTGGCCATTATTGAAGCTGTCCACGACAGCGGCAACCGGGCGGACCGGGGTTACGGAGCAAGTCAGCAGTCCTGAGGCAGTGGAGTTGCTGACCAAAGATTCAGCCCCGGCGGTGTAGGTGGTCGCGGCGGAAATCGTGAAGTCCCCGAAGCTAGCAGTGCTGGCTGGTGTCACCGTGAATGTTGCGGTCTTGTTGGTGCCCGCAGGCACGGTACCTAGAGTGACCGAAGCCGGGGAAATGGTCCAGCCGGCAGGCGCTTTCGGAGTGACGACTGCACCGGTGATATCGGTGGCCGTGCGGTTGTCAACCACAACCGTGACAGTTGCTGGCGTTCCAGCTACTGCTCGGGCGGGAGCGCTCATGCTCGTAGACACTTCGCCCGCCAGCGTGAAAATGCTGGCCGGGACAATGTCTGGGGCTTGCTGGGTCAGGGCACCGGCTGCGTTGACGCTGAGCGGCAGCTGGGTGATGGCGTTGCGGATCTTGAAGCCACCATTAGTGGGGAGGATTTCCCACTTTTGCAGGTTGTTCACGCGGCGGTCGGTTGTGGTGCAGTCGGACAATGACGGCGCCAAATCCTGCTGCATGGGAGCTTGCAACCACAGCACTCCCCCGGCCATGGCCAGACACTTGCCGTTGCTGGCCGTGAGCTTGTAGTAGTGGTCGCTGGTGGCTGCCAGCGTCCAGGTTTCATTGGCCGCGGCAGAAGCCCCGACGCCCGAGCCGTTGACGTTCACAGATTTGCCTGTTGTTGAGATGGCGTAGCCACCGTCACCTACGGGTGTCCTGTCGTAACTGTTGTAGCCGGGCACACGGCCCAAATTGTTGGTCAGTGTGCTGAACTTGGCGAAATCAGCTGTGGGCTTGGGTCCGCCCCAGGTGGCCTGGGCCAGGAATCGCGTGGTGGCAAATAGCTGCTCTTCCACCATGGATTCGGTGGCCAAGGGCGTGTCATCGGGCCATGCCGACAGCTTGGCGCCAATGACTTTACCCTTGCCGGGGACATCGGTGACGGTTGTGCCGCCGTCGAACGTTTTGGGGGTCCATCCTGAGTTCCACAAGTTGGGCAGGTTGACGTTGTAAGCGCCGGGGCGGCTGAAGTAGAGCGCCTGGGCGGAGTTCTGCACGTCGTGGCCGGCATCGAGCAGGGCCTGGGGCTTGGGGGTGCCGCCGGCGTTGTACCAGTGCTCCACCACAATGTCCTTGTCCAGCGGGATGGTGCTGACCGCCGGGACGCCGTCATTCCAAATGCGCAGCTTCTTGCCGTTGGCCTTGACGTGGGCGTTGACCTTGTTCATGAACCAGATGAAGACGTCGCCGGGGCCCGATCCTACGGGGAAGA